>NZ_JBVIHJ010000006.1:0-416140 GCF_055570355.1 Streptomyces sp. NPDC031225
CAGGCCTATCTGGCCGGCGGCGCGGTGCCGTCGTTCACGTATCACCGGTTCTGGGCCCAGGCGGACATCGCCCTGGCCATGGGCTCGTACGCGGAACTCCTCGAGTAGCCCCCGCTGAGACCGCGTGCGCGACCCCGTCACCCGGCGACGGGGTCACCAGCCGGGCGGCCTCCACCCCCTTGGGGGCCGCCCGGTACCCGGATCCACAAGTTGTCGGGGCCCGTTCCACCCGCATCACCAGCCGCTTCGGAGAATCACCTCAAGACACCCGAACCACCCCCTTGTCAGGAACATGATCCTCTCCTACAGTCCCAGCGAGGTCGCTGTTTGGGAGCGCTCCCAATCCCATGCACAAGCCCTCGCCCCCACATCCCTCGCGGAGGACCCGCATGCAACCCTCACGCCATCAAGTCCGCAGGATGCGCGCGCTCTGCGGTGCGCTGCTGACCACGCTCGTCGCCCTGGCCGCGCTGCTGACCGGCGCCACGGCCTCCCAGGCTGACACAACGATCTGCGAGACGTTCGGCACCACCACGATCCAGGGCCGTTACGTCGTGCAGAACAACCGCTGGGGCACCAGTGCCACCCAGTGCATCTCCGTCACGGACTCGGGCTTCAGGGTCACCCAGGCCGACGGCTCGGTTCCGACGAACGGGGCCCCGAAGTCGTACCCGTCCGTGTACAACGGCTGCCATTACACCAACTGCTCGCCTGGCACCAACCTCCCGGCCCGGCTCAGCTCCATCTCGAGCGCGCCCACGGGTATTTCCTACTCCTACGTGAGCGGTGCGACCTACGATGCCGCCTACGACATCTGGCTGGACCCGACTCCGCGCACCGACGGCGTGAACCGGACCGAGATCATGATCTGGTTCAACCGTGTGGGGTCCGTGCAGCCGGTGGGCTCTCCGGTCGGTTCCGCCACGGTGGCCGGACGCCAGTGGCAGGTGTGGTCCGGCAACAACGGCTCCAACGACGTCTTGTCCTTCGTCGCGCCGTCGGCGATCGGCAGCTGGAACTTCGACGTGATGGACTTCGCCCGGCAGGCCGTCTCGCGCGGACTCGCTCAGGACAGCTGGTACCTGACCAGCATTCAGGCCGGCTTCGAGCCGTGGCAGAACGGTGCGGGCCTGGCCGTGAACTCGTTCTCCTCCACGGTGAACCTCGGTGGCAGCACCCCTGGCGGTCCCGGCACCCCCGGCGGTCCCGTCGCGTGCAAGGTGACGTATGGCACGAATGTCTGGCAGGACGGCTTCACCGCCGACGTCACCGTGGCCAACACGGGTTCTTCCCCGGTCGATGGCTGGAAGGTCGCGTTCACGCTGCCTTCCGGGCAGCGGATCGCCAACGCCTGGAATGCCACCGTCTCGGCGTCAACGGGGTCCGTGACGGCCGCCAACGTCGCGCACAACGCGTCCATCACGCCAGGTGGGCAGGTCTCCTTCGGGTTCCAGGGCACCTACAGCGGCAGCTTCGCCAAGCCGGCCGCCTTCAGCCTCAACGGCACCTCCTGCACCACCGCGTAACCCGCAGAGGAATCCTCCGCGGGGCCCGCCCGGCCGGCCGCCTGCCGACAGGGCGGGTCCCGCTCCTCTCCTCGCGGATCTCCTCGCCGCATCCGGCGACGAGTGCAGAGCAGAGACTCCGCAACGACCAGCACCACACCCCCCTTGGCTGACACGGCACGGGTTCCGGACGGAAGGCGTGTGCCCGGTTCCCTCGGCCCGTAAGATCGGCTATCTCGTGGGGGAGGTGGTCATGGGCACGCGACGCCCCGGTACGCCGACGCTGGAAGAGGTGGCCGCTCACGCCGGGGTGGGGCGGGGCACGGTCTCCCGCGTCATCAACAACGCGGCGGGCGTGAAGGAATCGACACGCCGGGCTGTGCAGCACGCCATCGAGGAACTGGGGTACGTCCCCAATCTCGCGGCCCGCTCCTTGGCCGGCCAGCGAAGCAACGCCGTCGCTCTCGTCCTGACCGAACCTGACTGGAGAGTGTTCGCGGAGCCCTTCTTCTCCGAGATCGTCCGCTCGCTCGGTGACGCGCTGGCGGGCGTCGGAATGCAGCTGATGCTGACCCTGGTCCGCTCGGACGACGACCGGAAGCGCTTCCTGGAGTACGCACGCGGCAGCCGGGTCGACGGAGTTGTGCTGCTGTCCGTGCACGCCGGGGACCGGCTGCCGGACATGCTCGCCGAGGCGCGGCTGCCGACCGTGATGCTGGGTCGCCGCTCGGGCGACGAGTACGTCAGTTATGTGGACGCGGACAACGTGGGGGGTGCCCGCAGCGCCGTCTCCCATCTTGTGTCGCGGGGCCGTAGGACGATCGCCACCATCACCGGGCCATTGGACATGTACGCCGCCCAGTGCCGACTTCGCGGCTATCAGGACGCTCTGGCACTGGCCGGCCTGGACAGCGAGAGGTCCCTGGTCGCCGAGGGTGACTTCACGCAGGACAGCGGACGCCGCGCCATGACCGAACTACTCGAACGGCATCCGGAGATCGACGGCGTGCTCGCCGCGTCCGACACAACGGCCGCAGGGGCTCTGCAGGCCTTGCGCGCGGCAGGCCGAAGCGTGCCGCAGGACGTCGCCGTGATCGGCTTCGACGACTTCCCGCTGGCCCAACGCACCGAGCCACGGCTCACCACGGTGCGTCAACCGCTGGAGGAGATGGGCCGGGCCATGGTCCGGCTGCTCCTGGAGGACATGGAAGAGCCGTCCGTGGCCTACCGCCATGTCATCCTCCGGACCGCGCTGGTCGTCCGCGAGTCGGCCTGAGAACGCCCACCGCTCTGCAACCGACGTGACCACGCAGGATTCGGGAGCGCTCCCGGCCTGCAGGGCACTCGTACGCGTGCCGGCCCGCCCCCAGTTGGGCCCCAAAGTCGTCGGCAACCTTTTCGCCCTGGGCGGCCACTGACCAGTGCACCATCGGCTCGATCCTGAACGGACTGATTGATGACAACGAGGCAGGTCGCGCGGCAGCGCAGGCGCAGACGCAGACTCGTGTTGGGCACCACGGCGGCGGTGGCGACCGCGGGGGCTCTCGCGTTCCTGGTCATGGCGTTGCTCCCCAGCCACAAGGTCGACGCGGGGCCGGCCGCGGCCACCCCCCTCGTGACCACCCAGCCAAAAGCCGCCGACACCTCCGGCCCAGCGTCTCCCAGTGCGACGCCGAGCCCGTCGTCGAGCCCGAGTGCGAGCGGCTCGGCCAGCCCGACAACCACAGCGAGCCCCAAGGCGGCGAAGTCCTCGTCCAAGGGCGTCCAGAAGTCCTCGCGCGGCTCCACCACGCCCCCGTCAGCAGGCCGGATCCGGCCCAACACCTCTTATCAGGGCGTCGCGACCGCCTATGAGGCCGGTGTCGGGGATGGGGCGTGTCTCTTCGGTCCGAGCCCGGACATGATGATCGCGGCGATGAACACCACCGACTACGAGACGTCCAGGGCCTGCGGCGCATACGTGCTCGTCCGCGCGGCCAACGGCAAGTCCATCACCGTACGGATCACCAACGAGTGCCCTCTGCCCTGCGCACCCGGGCAGATCGACCTCAGCCAACAGGCCTTCGCCAAGCTCGCCGACCTCAAGGTCGGCCGGCTCCCCATCACCTGGAGCCTGGTGAGCCCCGGCTCCGTCGGCACCATCTCCATCCGGTACAAGACAGGATCCAGCGCCTACTGGTGTGGCATCCAAGTCATCGGTCACCGCAACCCGGTCGCACGGCTGGAGGTGAGCACCGGGAGCGGCTGGCGACAGTTGCCCCGCACCAGCTTCAACTACTTCATCGCCGCCGACGGTAGCGGCTGCGGAAAGGCGATCAGAGTCACCGACATCTACGGCGAACAACTGACCGTCAGCGGACTCGCAGTGCTGGCGAACGTCGTACAACCGACGCAGGTCCAGTTCGCCCGGCACTGAGGCATGACCGGCCCTTCCAAGCTCGCGGACAGCCGGGCCAACGTCCGGTCCCCAGCACACGTGTGCATCGTGGGGGCCGGACGGGAAGAATCACCGAAGCGGTCTTGGGTCCGCCCAGCGGCGTCGGGCGGCGGTCATCAAGGCCAGTAACAGCGTGATGGCTGGGCCGCGCCACCGCAGAACCAAGAGGCCGCCGCCTGTGACCAGTGCACCACCGACCAGGAGCCACATTCCCAGCCACGCCATCGTGGGCGCACCGGGCAAGCTGCCCTGATCGCAGCCGTCGGCCCAGCCGGTCATCCCATAGCGGAACACCAACCACCCGATGACCAGCAAGTCGACGATGAGGAGCGCCAGGCTGACCCCAACCTGTCGACCGGTCGACGGCACACTTCCGCGTTCCATTCTCACCACCGGTGCCCAAGACGGCTTGTTGACCACATAAGGTCCGCCTGCAGCAGTGACAGACCCTGCACATGAGTACGGCCACTCAGCGAACTGTCGATAACGGGGATGCAGAACTGGCCACAGGATCGTTCTCACTACAGGGCTGCTGGTGCACCTCCTATCTGAACTTTCACTCAGTGTGACCACACTGCACGAAGTGGACCGAGCCCGCTGTCACCTACGAAGCCGACCTCACAGGACGCTCGACGGCAGCCCTGCACCCTCGCCTGTCCACCACCCAACCGCCCTTTCGGTAAGGACACTTCCGACCTCCCGGCGCCGACGGTCGCTACGATCTGCGGCGTGTGCGCAAACATTGTGGTCGCCGAAGACGACGCGAAGCAGGCCGAACTGGTGCGCCGTTACCTGGAGCACGAGGGTCACGCCGTCACGGTCGTCGAGGACGGCCGGACGGCTCTCGAGACGGTCCGGCACCAGGAACCCGACCTGGTCGTCCTCGACGTGATGATGCCCGGAGCCGACGGCCTCGACGTCGTACGGATCCTGCGCGCCGAACGCCGGGAGGTACCGGTGCTGATGCTGACGGCCCGCAGCACCGAGGACGATCTGCTGCTCGGCCTCGACCTCGGCGCCGACGACTACATGACCAAGCCGTTCAGCCCGCGTGAACTCACCGCCCGCGTACGGACGTTGCTGCGGCGCAACCGGCGCGGCCCCGATCCGGCTCCGGTGACCGCACTTGTCTCCGCTCCCGTCTCGGAGCCCGAAGCGGCCCCGGACGACGAGGTGTTGACGGTCGGCGCGCTCAGGGTCGATCCCTCGCGGCACGAGGTCTCGGTCGACGAGACACCCGTCGAGTGCACGCCCGGTGAGTTCCGTATTCTGGCGGCGATGGCGGCCGAGCCCGGCCGGGTCTTCACCAGGGCACGGCTCCTGGACGAGCTGCACGGCTTCGACAAATACATCAGCGGCCGGACCGTCGACGTGCACGTCATGAACCTGCGCAAGAAGATCGAGCGCGCCCCACGACGGCCGGCCCGCCTCATCACCGTCTTCGGCGTCGGATACAAACTCACGGACCCCGCGAAGAACGTGCGCCATGCGTCGTCCTGACAAGGGAGGTGCGGCGGGGGCCGCCCGGCTGCCGCTGCGCAAGAGCCTGGCGGGGCGGCTGTTGACCGTGACGGCGCTGGTGGCCTCGTGCTCGGTCGCCGCGACCGCCTGGCTGGCCGTGCAGACGACCTCCGTCGCGATCCGCCAGGAGCAGGGGCAGAACCTCAAGTCCGACGCGAAGATCTACAACACCCTGCTCGGCTACGCGGCCACCCACCCCGACTGGGACGGCGTCGACACCACCGTGCGAGATCTGGCCCAGGAGTCCGGGCGCCGGATCGTGCTCACCACGCCGGGCCGACGCCCGATCGTGGACTCGGCCGACCCCCGCTCAGCGGGCGGCGGTTCGTCCGACGATCTGCTCGCTCAGCAGGCCTCGGCGGTCGTGGATCCACGCTCCGTCGACCCCGTGCTGGTGCCCGACGCGGCCAAGGCCGGCGCCAACCGCGTCGATCCACGGGCCGTGGGGCCCTTCCGGCTGCCCGCGAAGGAACGCGACGCACTGCGGAAGGCCGCCGCCAGGAGGGTGGAGTGCCTCAGTCAGATGGGTATCGCCGCCGACGTCGTCGAGAGCCCGGGCGGACGGCCCCGCGTCCAGTTCGTGAGCGACGAGACCGAGGGCGGGACCGACAGCGTGACCGACCGTGACATGGCGGCGAAGTGTCTGTCGTCCTACCCGGTCGGTCCCACCGCGACCGAGCGGAAGGCCCTGAGCGCCCTCAACCAACTGGCCGACGCCTGCCTGAAACGACAGGGCCGCACCGCCGTGAAACTGAACCTGGACCTGTCCTGGGACCGGAGTTACGGGTACGGGCGGGACGACGCGGCCCCCGTTACCGAGGACGGCCTCAGCGATCGGGAGGCGAAGGCCCTGGCCGCCAAGAAGGCGGAGGACGCCGCGACGGCCCAACGCGAGGCGGCATCCGGCGGCGCACTCGACTACGCCCCCGGCGAGATCCGCGACAGCGCGTACGACCGGGCCGTGGCCAACTGTGTCGACAGCGCCCGCCGGGAACAGCTCACGGGCTATGTCGCAGATCCCGCACTGCTGTTCATCGACGGCCCAGGAGCCGCCGGCGTGCCCGGCTTCGACCTCTCCCGCGCCAACACCGCGCGCATCGCCGGTGTCACCGCCCTGGTCCTCGCCCTCACCGTCGGCGCCTCGGTGCTCGCCGGAGCCAGACTCGTACGCCCGTTGCACGCGCTCACCGGCGCCGCTCAGCGCATGCGGGACGGCCTGGACGCGACGCCGGTGCCCGTGCCCGTCGTCTCCGACAATGAGATCGGACGGCTGACGGCGGCCTTCAACGACATGGCCGCGCACCGGGCCCGTCTGGAGGAGCAGCGCAAGGTGATGGTCAGCGATGTCGCCCATGAGCTGCGAACGCCGCTGAGCAACATCCGGGGCTGGCTGGAGGCGGCCCACGACGGACTGGCCGTGCCGGACCCCGCGTTCGTCTCCTCGCTCCTGGAGGAGGCGGTGCAGCTCCAGCACCTCATCAACGACCTCCAGGACCTCGGCGCGGCCGACGCGGGCGCCCTGCGGCTGCACCGGAAGCCGGTACGGATCGACGAGCTGCTTGGCCAGGTCGCCGCCGCGCACCAGGGGCTGGCCGAGACTGCGGGCATCACCCTCACGGTCCTGACACCGCCACCGGGCGCCCCTCACCCGCCGCTCCTCGACGCCGACCCCGTACGGCTGCGGCAGACCGTCAGCAACCTGCTCTCCAACGCGGTGCGCCACACCCCGGCCGGCGGCACGGTGACCCTGCGCCGATACGTCACCGACCCGGGGGGCGAGCTCGCCGTGGAGGTGTCCGACACCGGCAGTGGCATTCCGGAGGGCGACCTCCCGTACGTGTTCGACCGTTTCTGGCGGGCGGAGAAGTCCCGCAATCGCAGCACCGGCGGCAGCGGCCTCGGCCTGGCGATCGTCCTCAAGCTCGCCGAGGCCCACGGCGGCACGGTGGACGTGGCGAGCACGGAGGGAGAGGGGGCCACCTTCACCCTGCGGCTGCCGACAGCCGAGTCACGGAAGCCGGAGGGCCCCGGTCGGCCCTGATGGGATGACGACAGCGCTCTGACAGTTTCTTCACAAGTGGCCGTCAGGGTGTGGTCATGCCCGGAACCTGGTGCGGATCGGCAACCAGGAACGACCAAGCCGGGCTGGAACTGGAGCCCTTACATGTCCCGCCGTCTCACCCTGCGCCCGCTGCGTATCGCCGTCCTGACCGGCGTCGCGGCCGGCGCGCTGCTCGTCCCGGCCACCGCGGCCTTCGCCACCGACCCGACGCCGAGCGCGACCGCCGCGACCCAGGCCGACAAGGAGGCCCTGGCGAAGAAGAAGGCCGAGGACGCCAGGACGCGCAAGGAGACCGAGGCCAAGAAGGCCGCCGAAGCCCAGAAGACCGGAGGCAAGGGCTACCCCCGTGGCGGTGTCGCCGCGGGTGAGGCCCCCGCCCAGGACGACAACACCGGCACGCTCATCGGTTCGGCCACCGGCGCGCTGCTGCTCGCGGGCGCCGGCACCTACGTACTGCGCCGCCGCACCACCGCCCGCCGCGAAGGCTGACCCGGCAGCACGACCTCTCGTACGAAACGGTGGCGCCGCCCTTCACCAGGCGGCGCCCTGTCCGTTCCGGCGAACCCTCGCACCCTGTTCTGGAGCCCGAGTTGCCCCCTGCACACCGTCCGGCCCTGTCCCGGGCCCACCTCGCGACCCTCACCCTGTTGACCCTTGTCACCCTGCTCACCGGTTGTTCGTCCGGCCCCGACCCGACGGTCCAGGTCGCCCCCACCGCCCCCGCCGCCGCGTCGGGCGCTCCCAAGTCCGAGCGGCCTGCGGCCGACGCTCCGGCGGCCCCTGCCAAGGTGGCCGTTCCCTCCGTGGGGATCACCAGTTCGCTGATGGAGTTGGGCCTCAACACGGACCAGACGATCCAGGTCCCGCCGGCCGAGGAGGGGATGACCGCGGGCTGGTACACGGGCGGTGCGGTGCCCGGTGAGATCGGCGCGGCCGTCATCATCGGCCACAACGACACCCGCTTCGGCAAGGCCGTCTTCCACGACCTCAAGAAGATCAAGGAGGGTGCGGACATCACCGTCACCGACAAGACGGGAAAAGCCCTCCACTTCACCGTCACGGCCACGGAGAGCGTCGCCAAGAACGCCTTCCCTACGGAGAAGGTCTACGGACCGACCCAGGAACGTGCTCTACGGCTCATCACGTGCGACGGCGACTTCGACGCGCAGGGGCACCCTGTCGACAACCTCATCGTGTACGCGACAGCGAGCTGAGGGCCGTAGGCGTGTCCGTTTCGCCCTGTCGTCACGAGTAACGTCCGCGGCTCGATCGTCAGCGGCCGGTTCCAGAAGTGCGCCGCCGAACCGTCGATACGCGTCAGCCACGGCGAGGCGATCCGCCGCGACTGCCTGGAGGCCGTCACCGCTCTCGCCTGCGCCGCCGGCGACCACCGCCGGGCGATGTGGATGCGCGGCAACGCCGCCTTTGAGGAGGCCGGCACCGAGCGGATCGAGGCCCTGCGCGGTGAGAGCCACATGACCCGGTCTGCCGTCGCCCGCCCGCTGGTGGCACTGCGGGGGCGCTGTCACGTTGTTGAGCATGTTGGAATCTGACATGGTGCCAGGGTGTGGCCGGCCCTGGCCTCCACTCTTGATTCAAGCTGCGGTGGGCTGGCCGACGATGCTGGTGATCTGGTCCCAGATCGTGAAGCGGGTGGTCATCTCGGTGCGGTGGTCGGGGGCGTTCATCAGGTGCCGTCGGGGGCGGAAGTGGGGCGAGATGCCACTGAAGGCGGACAGAAACCGCTGGGCTGCGCCGACGCTGCGGAAGCCCTTCATCGCGCGTTCGCGTTGTCTGGTGCGCTGGTGGGCTGGTGGCTGTACTCGGCCCGGTCGTTCAGGTACTTCGACTGCCGGTGCCCGACAGAGGGCATGACCTCGCGGTGGGCCGCGCCGTAGGTGGTCCCGGGCGTGACGGGTGAAGTTCCGTTCCACCAGGTGAGCGACGGATGGGGTGACGTGCTTGGCGCGGGGCGCCGGCTGCCGGGCAGGCCGACGCACTACATCAGCAGCTCCACAGTGCCGTGGCCGACATGGACGCGCAGGCCCAGGCCGAGTTCGGCATGGACCCGTCGGGAGCCGTAGGTGCCGCGGGCGACGGTGTGGATGCCGACGACGGCCTCGGCCAGTCAGGCGTGCTTGACCAGGCGGTTCGACGGCGGACGGTCCTGCCAGGCGTAGTACCCGGACTCGGCGACGTACAGCACCCGGCAGGCCACTTGCACCGGCAGATGCTCACCGGCCATCACGCGGATGGCTTCGAACCGCCTTTTGGGGACGTCACCTCACCCAGCAGTCCGGCAGCACGGCGATGGATGGCCAACTCGGCCTCCTGCTCGCGCTCGCCCGGCGACGGGTCGACGTGCTGTGGGCCATGCTGCGCGACAAGAGGCTGTTCACCACCGTCTCACCGGTCACGCAGGCGGCTTGACACGGTCATTGAGATTTACCTTGCTCGTGCTGATGAGGTGCAGTTCGGGCGTCCGGCGCCGCGAGGAGTACGACGGCGTCGGCGACCGCAGTGCCGCCCGAGGTGAGCTCGACGACGGAACGGCTCAGGGCCGGCTCGTGCAACGCGGCGTCGATGAACGCCGCCACGTCCTCGCGGGGCACCTCTCCGTACTCGACGGCAGGACCGGCGGTGACTCGACCGGTGCCGGGGGTGTCCAGGAGCGTGCCGGGCCGGACGATGAGCCAGTCCAGAGCGGTACGGGTCAGATACACATCAGAGGTCTTCTTGACCTTCATGTAGTGCTCGAAGCCCTCACCGCCCTGGCCACCGCGGAGGGCATCCGGGAACACGGACACGAGCACGAACCGCTTCGCCCCCGCCCTCGCCGCGGCATCGGCGGCCTTCTCCAGGCCACGGCCATCGATCAGCGTGGTCTTGTCCAAGCCGGTGCCATGAGCGCCGGCCGAGAACACCACGGCGTCGTGCCCGCGCATCTTCTGCGCGAGCTCGTCCACCGAGTCGCCGATCAGGTCCCCCACCAGCGGTGTCGCACCGGCCGCACGCACGCTCTCGCCCTGCTCGGGCCCGCGGTGCATGCCGGTCACCTCGTCCCCGCGGGCGGTGAGCAGCCTGCTGAGGGGGCGGCCGACTCCTCCGGCAGCTCCGATCTGGAATACCTTCATGATCTTCTCGCTTCTCTGCGGACGTCGTACGAGGGGCTCGAACGTGCGGATCACCGGTCAGGCGGCGAAGACCTGGGAGTCGTCGGCGAACGCCTTGAACTCCAGTGCGTTGCCGGCCGGGTCGAGGAGGAACATCGTTCGCTGCTCGCCCTGCTGCCCCGCGAAGCGCACATAGGGATCGATGACGAACTCGGTGCCCGCGGCGCGCAGCCGTTCGGCGAGCCGGTCGAACGCCTCGATCGTCAGGATCAGACCGAAGTGCGGCACCGGGACGTCGTGGCCGTCGACCGGGTTGTGCATGCGCTGGGCGCGCTGCGGCGCGAGGTGGGTGACGAACTGGTGGCCGTGCAGATTCCAGTCCACCCAGGTGTCCGCGCTGCGGCCCTGTTCCAGGCCGAGCAGCTCGCCGTAGAAGCGGCGTGCAGCCGCCAGGTCATCGACCGGCACGGCCAGGTGGAACCGCGGGATCGGGGAGTCGAGAACGCTCATGACACTGCCCTCCTGTGACGGGTCCGGGCGCACCGTCCCGACACATGTAGGAATGTTGACATTACGACAACGCTGGAATGTTAACATTAGAACAACGAGAAGGGGAGGCCATGATCAATCGGGACGAAGTGGCACCGGCGCGCCGCCGGGGGCTGGCCGACGAGGTCGCCGACCGCATCCGGGAGGCCATCTTCAGCGGCACCTACGCTCCCGGTGCCCAGCTGCGCGAGGTCGAGCTGTCCGGCGTGATGGACGTGAGCCGCGGCCCGGTGCGCGAAGCACTCCGGCTGCTCGAACGCGAGGGCCTGGTTCACTGCGCATGGCACCGAGGCACCACGGTGACGACGCTGTCCCCCGAGGATGTGGCCGAGCTCGACAGCCTGCGAGCCGCACTGGAGGACCTGGCCGTCCGGCAGGTGGTCACTCACGCCTCGGACGAGGACCTCTCGACCATCGCGAAGACCGCCGAAGCAATGGAGCGCGCCGCCGACGCACACGAAATGGTCCGTTGCGACATCGAGTTTCACGACGCCGTCTTCGCCGCCGCCCGCCACCAGCGCCTCGCCGACGCGTGGGAGGCCCTCCGCTGCCAGGTCCACCTGTTCCTGCTGACACGGATCAGCCACAGCACTGAGGGATACCTCAGCCGCATCCCGCGAGAACATCGCGAGCTCGTCACGGCACTGCGCTCCCGCGACATCGAGACCGCACTCGATCTCTTCGCCGCACATCGCCGCCACGCCGTCGACGTGGTCGCCGGAACCCTCACCTGAGTGTCGTCAAACGAAACGAATGACGACAGGCGTCCCGTACGTCCAATGTGTGCAACATTCCGCGAGTTCCTCTGAGCCCTGCTGAGTCCGTATCCGTGTGGGCAGGGTGTTCTGTCTTCCCGGGCGTTCGCACTGAGGGCCGCCGGCCTGCCCGCTGGTGTTCCTCCCCCATGGCCGGGGTCAAGGCCCGCAGCCCCCCGGGCCAAAACAGCCCTCATGCCGATGACCGTAGGCCGGACCAGGCAGCGGCATCGGCCAAACGGCTGAAGGTCTGGTAGGTCCGGCCTGCGGTCCTGACCGTTCGGCCGAGGCGCATGTCCGGGCCCACGGGCGAGGGTGGAGCCGCATCCTCACCACCGGACACCAGGAGTACGCGATGCAGCGAAGCAAGTTCCTCATCGGCGTCGGCGGCGGCGTGACAGCTGTGGTCGCGCTCGGCGGTCTCGGAACGCATCTGCTCGCCGGCACCGAGTCGACCACCGGGCTGGACGACCACACCACGGCATCGGTGGACGGCCACCGGGCGCTCGCGGCGAACATCGTCGCGGGCCGCACCGAGAGCAAGTACCACCCGCTGCCCTGGGTCGGCGACAAGCTTTCCGACGTCACCTGCCCGACCGGCCTCAAGGCCGTGACCGGGGCAACCCTCACCTGCACCGGCAAGAAGAGCGACGGTGCCACCATCAAGATCCCCGTCCGTGTGACCAAGGCCGGCGCCAAGAGCGTCACCTGGAAATTCGAGCGCTGAGAAGGGCCGACCACACACTATGAGCACCGTCCTGGCCGGACACGGCCTCGTCAAGAAGTACGACTCCACCACCGCCCTGGCCGACGTGGACGCAGACGTCCGCAAGCGCGACACACTGGCGATCATGGGCCCGTCGGGGTCCGACAAGTCGACCCTGCTGCACACCCTCGCCGGTATCGTCCAGCCCGACGGCGGCCAGGTGCTGCTGCGCGGCGAGCGCATCGACAAACTGGGCGAGAACAGGCTCAGCACACTGCGCCGCAAGCGGTTCGGGTTCGTGTTCCAGTCCGGCCAGTTGCTGCCGGAGCTGCCGGCTGAGGAGCACGTGGCGCTGCCGCTGATGCTGGAGGGCATCCCACGCAAGGCAGCCGTCGAGCGAGCCCGTGAACCTTCCTCTTGATCGTGGACACCTGGAGACTGGGGCCTGAGGGTCCAGAGGAAGTAGCACCAGGTGGGAAGCAAGTACACGAAGCGGTACACCGAAGAGTTCAAGCGGGACGCGATCGCGCTCGTCGACTCCTCGGGCAAGACGGTCACGGCGGTCGCCCGGGAGCTCGGCATCAGCTCCGAGTCCCTGCGTGGCTGGTACCGCAATGCAAAGGTGGACCGGGGCGGGGGCGCGTCCGGCGAATTGAGCAGTACCGAGCGCGAGGAGCTCAAGCGGTTGCGGCGGGTCACGTCCGCTGATGCCAGAGCCAACCCTCGGATCAGGTCGAACCCGTACGCCACTTCCCTGAACGCAACCGCCTTCCGCACCCCACCCGGCGGCCCGGCGCAGACCGCCTCGGCATACGACAGCCGCGCGTCAAGCCGAACACCACCGCATCAGTTTCAGGAGTTCTCATGACACTCGCCCCTCCGCCCTCGGTCTCCTCGTTGTCCGACGTCCGCCTGCGCCCGGTGGCTCAGCCGTCACGCGGCCTCACACCCGAGCGCATCGACGGCACCTGGTGGCCCCGTTCGTACGATCTGGCGTCCGAACTGCCCAGGCTGCTGGACGAACTCCCGCATACCTGGGGGTAAATCACCAGCATCCTGGTGGACGGGGCGGTGTGGCCCCCGTTCCCGGGCCGGCTTCTCGTCGCCGGCGAGGTCGTACGCCTGCTCCGGACGACTGCCCGGCATGCCCCTCCACGGTCTGCCTGTTCGCTCCGGGCCGCCGCCGGTGGGACCTGGTGGTGGCCGCCCGGTGCCACGGAGGCGGAGGCGCAACGGCTCATGGATGGTAGGGACGGTGCCGTGGCGGACAACAGCGCGGCGTGAACGGACCGGAACCCGGCAGCCACAGCCGGGCGGGGCGGGGTCCATGGGGCGGACGCCCGGTCCAAGGCCGGCATGCTGTCCGGACGTGGAGCCCGTTTGAGGCGCCGACGGAGTAGCCTTGGGCTACCGAGGGTATTCCGTGCATCGGCTTCCGTGCCTGTGTCACTTTCGGCGAGTGACTACGCCGGGCCGGTTCCGGCCGGTCCGGGGCAGGGTCCGCGTCATGACTGCGACCGCTTCCCCCACGCCGATTCCAGCAGGGCCCTCCGCTTCGTCTCCCCCACTGCCTCCGGCCCTCCTCGGTTTCCCGATCGCTCTGCCCCATCCGCTGTGGGAGCGGACCACGCGGGGCACGGCGAATCCGCCGTATCCGCCTGCCGGTTCGGGTGACATGTCCGTCGCCGGGCAGGTGTGGTCGCCTCCCGTCTCGGCTGCCCAGCTGATGGCGGCCGGGAGCGACGGCCTACGTACATCGGCCGTGCGCGGGCTGATGTCGGAGGCGGCGCGCCTGCGCACGGTGTCGGAGACCGACTTGGCCGTGGAGACCGCCTGGGAGTCCGAAGGGGCCCCCTCGGTCCGCGCGGCCCGCGATCCGGGCGCACGTCCACGGATCCCGGCGGTTTCCGCCGCGCCGGTCGATCCGGCGAGGGGGCGTTGAAGCCCGTGGAGACCCTGGTGACCGTGGGTGTGATCCTGGCGATGATCGCCCTGGGGACGCTGCTGATCCGCCTGCTCGACAACCCAGTACGGCCGGAACGGCACGTCCGGAGGCGAGGGAAGGAAGTCACCATGAACACCGTCAGGCTCCTGGCCGACTCCGGCGACGAGCCGGTGCGTCCCGGCACCGCGGTCCCGTGATGGCGACGGCGCCCCGGCGCACGGGGACGTTCGACGCAGTGCGGTGGCTGCGGTCACGTGACGACGTCGAGAGCCGGTTGCCCGGCCTCCTCGGCGTACCGACGGGCCGCCTGGGCCCCATCACCCGGGCCGACGTACCGCGGAGTTCACCCGGCTGAGCCGGGTCGACGCGACAGAACTACGACAGCAGCCCCGGACCCCGGCCGCACCGCAGACGACGGACCGGGGTCCTCCCGTGTCGTGTGCATTCCGGACCACTCGGGTCCGGGACCGTCATCGACGTGAGGAAGGTGAGAACCATGGGTGTTCTGATCACCGTGCTGGCAGTGTGCGCCGTGGCCGGACTGGCCCTGCTGGCCCTGAGCCTGCGCAGCGTCCAGCAGTACGAGAAGGGCGTGGTGTTCCGCTTCGGGCGGCTGCTGCCGGACATCCGAGGGCCGGGCCTGCGTGTCATCAGGCCGATCGGGGACCGGCTACGGAAGGTGTCCGTGCAGACCGAGGTCCTGGGCATCCCGCCGCAGCGGTCCATCACCGCCGACAACGTGACTCTCACCGTCGACGCGGTCGTTTACTTCCGGGTCGTCGACCCCGTCAAGGCCCTGGTGAACGTGAGCGACTACCCCAGCGCCGTCTCCCAGATCGCCCAGACCTCGCTCCGCGCGGTCATCGGCAGGGCCGACCTGGACACGCTGCTCTCCGACCGCGACCACATCAACGCGGAACTCAAGAAGGTGATGGACGCCCCCACCGAGGAGCCCTGGGGGCTGCGCGTCGAACGCGTGGAGATCAAGGACATCGCGCTTCCGGAGTCGATGATGCGCTCGATGTCCAAGCAGGCCGAGGCCGAGCGGGAACGTCGTGCCCGGGTCATCGCCGCGGATGGAGAATTCCAGGCATCCCAGCGGCTGACCGACGCCGCCGCGACCATGGCCGACACTCCCGGAGCACTCCAACTGCGCCTGCTCCAGACCGTGGTGGACGTCTCCGCCGAGAAGAACAGCACCCTCGTGATGCCCTTCCCCGTGGAGATGCTTCGCTTCTTCGAGCGCCAGAGCGGGGACAGCGACGGCGAGTCCGCCGGACGGCGCGTACACCGGACCACCAGGCGCCCCGCGCTCTCCACGGGCGCTGCGATCCCCGGACCCGCCACCCCGGCGCCGGTCGTCGTGCCGTCGCCCTCGCTGCCCGGGGAGCGGATCGGCGGCCGGGCGGAAGTGGCACGGGAGCGACGGAACAACTGGCCGACGAGGAGTGACGCCGAGGAGGCGCTGAACGGCTGACCCCGGACGGCCCGCCGGTCACGCGCACAGCAGAGAGAGCCGGCTCCGCATCACAACGTCGGCCGTCACACGTCACAGCACTGACCACCCAGCGCACAGCGTCAGTCGGACACCACGCGCCTGGGAGGCCGGACAAGCCGTCCGGCCCCTCAGGGCGTACCGCTGGTACACCACAAGGCCGGGTCCGGCCCGCGTCGCGCATGCTCCGACGGACACCGAGAAACCGAGGCGTCAATGTCCTTCCCACCATCAGACATCCTCCGGTACCACCGGATCCCGTGCGGTGCGCCGTGACGGCCTCGCCGCCGCGGAAGCAGCCGCCGCGAGGTGAGGCGAACGCGCCCACCCCCATGCACACGACGCGCCTGCGCAGGCTGAACCGCTGGCAGGCCGAGACCCGGCGGGAGGACCTGGCCGATCTCTACGTGGAGTCCGTCCGGACGCGGTCCGGTGAGGAGTACCGGGGCCGGGAGGCGTTTCTGCGACGGCTGACCGGCGACATCCGCCGGCCCGGGTTCGCCCTCCTGGTCGCGGAGGACACGGGTTTCGCGGGGTGTGTCTTCGGGTTCCCGGTGGGGCGTGAGGGGACCTGGTGGAAGGGGTTCTGCGGGCCCCTGCCGCGGAACGTCGGACAACTCACCGCGTCCGGGCACGCCTTCGCCATCACCGACACCGTGGTGCACCCGCACGCACGGGGCCAGGACATCGCCCGCAGGCTGCAGGAGCGTCTGCTCGCCGACCATCACTCCTCGCTCGGCGCCACGCTCGTGGATCAGGACGACGTCGTGTCCCTCGCCGCCTTCCGGTCCTGGGGATGGCGGGACATCGGGGAGGTCCGTCGCTCGGGCGACAGCACGGTGCTGCTGGCCCTGGTCCTGTCCGTCGGGCCGCGTACAGCCGCTCATCCGGACGGACTCACCCACGAGGACCGCACCCAACGCCCCGACTGACTGCCGCGTCGACGGCCTGGTGGTCGGTCGCGCGGGACGGCCGCGCTGTACGGACCGCCGGTCGGCCGCCCGCGACGGCCGTACGACGCACACGACGCGCGCCGGTCACGGTGTCACAGCGGTCCGGGGTGGCTGAAGCGGCCGGCCCGGCGCTGGATGCGGTGCCGGCGGGTGCGGTGGCGTACACGCGGATGTGCGGCCCGCGCGTCGAGGCGGGCGTAGAAGACGTGTTTGGCACCCTCGATCAGCACCAGGTAGCTCACGACCATCAGGCCCAGGGTGAGGAGGAGTCCGAGCGGCAGGGACTCGAAACCGAGTGGTCCAGCGAGCGGAGACAGAGGTAGCGCGACACCGACGGCGACGACGCCGATGGCGCTGACCAGCAGGGGTCGGCTCGGCCGACTGCGGTAGAACGGCACCCGGCGGGTGCGGATCGCGAAGACGACCAGCGCCTGCGTGGCGAGGGACTCCACGAACCAGCCGGAGCGGAACAGATCGGCGCCCGTGTGGAAGATCTCGATCATGACCGCGAAGGTGAGGAAGTCGAAGGCGGAGCTGACGGGTCCGAAGAAAAGCATGAAGCGACGGATGAAGGCGATGTCCCAGTGCGAGGGCGCGCGCAGTTGCTCCGGGTCGACGTGGTCGGTGGGGATGGTCAACTGCCCCGCGTCGTAGAGGAGGTTGTTGAGCAGGATCTGCGAGGGCAGCATCGGCAGGAAGGCCAGCACCAGGGAGGCTCCGGCCGCACTGAACATGTTGCCGAAGTTGCTGGAGGTGCCCATCAGGACGTACTTGATGGTGTTGGCGAAGATCCGGCGGCCCTCGGCGACGCCGTCGGCGAGAACGCCGAGGTCCTTCTCCAGGAGCAGGACGTCGGCCGCGTCCTTGGCCACGTCGGTCGCGGTGTCCACGGACAGCCCCACGTCGGCGGCGTGCAGGGCCAGCGCGTCGTTCACGCCGTCGCCCAGGAACCCGATGTCCCGGCCCCGACGCCGCAGCGCGCGTACGACCCGGGCCTTGTCCTGGGGCGAGACACGGGCGAAGACGGTAGTGCTTTCGGCCGCCCTGCTCAGCTGGTCGTCGTCCAGCTCCCCGATGTCCCGGCCGGTCAGGGCGCGGCCGGGCGGCAGGCCGAGGTCGGCGCAGACCTTCTGGGCGACGAGCGCGTTGTCGCCCGTACAGATCTTGACGGTGATGCCGAGGTCGGCGAGGCGGCGCAGTGAGTCGGCGGCACCGGTCTTGGGCGGGTCGAGGAAGACCAGGAAGCCGGCCAGGCGCAGCCGGTACTCGTCGGTGGGGGTGAGGGACGTCTGCCCGTCCGCGTCCCGGGTGGCCACGGCGACCACCCGGCTGCCCGCCGCGAAGTGCCCCTGGAGCACCGCCGCGGCCGCCTCCGGTACGTGACCGCAGCGGGCCAGGACGGCTTCCGGCGCGCCCTTGGCGACGAGCAGGCGGCTGCCGTCCGGGCGCTCGACGAGCGCGGAGCCCAGCTGTCGGTCGTGGTCGAAGGGCAGCAGCGCGAGCCGGTGGTGTCTGGCCGGGAGTGTGCCCGTGGCCTGCCACAGCGCGCTGTCCAGCGCGTTGCCGCCCACGTGGTCGAGGTCGCCCTCGGTGGCCAGCAGGCCGAGTTTCAGCACCGTGTCGGAGAGTGTGCCGGTCGGGTCGACGGCCGCCTCGAAACGGATGCGGCCCTCGGTGAGCGTGCCGGTCTTGTCGGTGACCAGGACATCCATGTCGCCCAGGTCCTCGATGCACACCAGCCGCTTGACGAGGACCTTGCGCCGGGCCAGCTGCCGTGAGCCGGTCGCCAGGCTCGTGCTCACCACGGCCGGCAGCAGCTGCGGGGTGATGCCCACCGCGATGGCCAGCGAGAAGAGCAGGGCGTCGAGCAGCGGCCGGTGGAGCAGCACGTTGATGACGAAGATCCCCGTGGTGAGGGCGGCCGCTACCTGGAGGAGCAGCATGGAGAACCGGCGCAACCCCGCCTGGAAGTCGGTCTCCGGCTGCCGTTCTCCCAGTCCCAGCGCGATCCGCCCGAACTCGGCACGGCCCCCGGTGGCGACCACCACTCCGATCGCGCTGCCCGCGTGCACCACCGTTCCCATCAGCGCGCAGGAGGTCAGCTCGGCCAGTGCCGCCCCCGCGGCGACCGGCTCCGGGTCCTTGTCGGCGGGGGCGGACTCTCCGGTGAGGACGCTCTCGTCGCAGGCGAACGCGGTGCACTCCAGCAGGCGCAGGTCCGCCGGGACCACCTGCCCCAGCGCCAGCCGGACGACATCGCCCGGCACCAGCTCTGTCACATCGACCTCGGTGGCCGCGCCGCCGCGGATCACCACAGCCGTGTGCCGCACCCGCGAGTGCAGGGCCTGTGCAGCCTTCTCCGCCCGGTACTCGTTGACGAAGCCCAGCGCCACACTCAGCACCAGAATCCCCGCGATGATGACCGCACCGGTCCGCTCGCCGAAGAAGTACGAGACCCCGGCCGTCACCGCGAGCAGGATCAGCAGGGCACTGCGCAGCTGCCGCCCGAGGACCGCCAGGACGCGGACGTGGTGAGTGCGCACGGCGTTCGGCCCGACGGCCGCGAGCAGCTCGGCCGCCTCACCCCCCGACAGGCCGTCGGGGCTGCTCGCGAGCGCGGCCAGCACGGCCTTCGCATCCTCGGCGGCGGCGTCCCCCACCCGCAGCTCCGCCGCACGGGTGGTCACCGACTCCGTGGTCACTGACTCCAGGTCCATTCGGCGACCTCGGGCAGGTCCGCCCCATGGGCACGGATCCAGTCGTGATGGCGGTAACGGGCGTCGACCATCCGCTGCCGCAACGCAGCCGCGCGGACCGCGAGGCCGGGCACCCGGTCGATGACGTCCATGACCAGCCGGTAGCGGTCGAGGTCGTTGCGTACGACCATGTCGAACGGGGTCGTGGTGGTGCCCTCCTCCTTGTAGCCGCGCACGTGCAGGTGCGGGTGGTTGGCGCGGCGGTAGGCGAGCCGGTGGATCAGCCACGGATAGCCGTGGTACGCGAAGACGACGGGCTTGTCGGGGGTGAACAGCGCGTCGTACTCGCTGTCGGGCATGCCGTGCGGATGTTCCTCCACGGGCAGCAGCCGGGCGATGTCCACAACGTTGACCACCCGTACCGCGAGGTCGGGCAGATGGCGGCGGAGCAGCGAGGCCGCGGCCAGCACTTCCAGGGTGGGGACGTCACCCGCGCAGGCGAGCACCACATCGGGCTCGCCGGGGTCGGACTCGGTGCCCGCCCACTCCCAGATGCCGGCGCCGCGGGCGCAGTGCGCGCGGGCGGCACCGAGGTCGAGCCAGTCGAAGCAGGGCTGCTTGCCCGCGACGACGACATTGACGTAGTCGCGGCTGCGCAGCACGTGATCCGCCACGCACAGCAGGGTGTTGGCGTCCGGCGGATAGTAGACCCGTACTACCTCCGGCGACTTGTTGAGTACGTGATCGACGAAACCGGGGTCCTGGTGTGAGAAGCCGTTGTTGTCCTGGCGCCACACGTGCGAGGTGAGCAGGTAGTTGAGGGAGGCGATCGGGCGGCGCCAGGGCAGCCGACGGGCGACGCGAAGCCACTTGATGTGCTGGTTCGCCATGGAGTCGACGATGTGGACGAATGCCTCGTAGCACGAGAACAGACCATGCCGTCCGGTCAGGAGATAGCCCTCCAACCAGCCCTGACAGGTGTGTTCGGAAAGGATCTCCATCACCCGGCCGCCGCGCTCCAGGTGCTCGTCGGTGTCCAGGACCTGGGCCTCCCACGCCTTGCCGCTCGCCCCGTAGACGGCTTGGAGCCGGTTGGAGGCCGTCTCGTCCGGGCCGACCAGCCGGAAGTCGCGCCGCCCGCCGGTGTCCGTCATCACCTGCGCCAGCAGGTCGCCGAGGACACGGGTCGGCTCGTGCGCCGTCGCACCGGGCTTGTCGACCGGGACGGCGAACCGCTCCAGGGACGGCAGGGGCAGGTCGTGCAACAGCAGGCCGCCGTTGGTGTGCGGGTTGGCGCCCAACCGGTGTGCGCCATCGGGGACACACGCCAGGACCTGCTCCCGGGGGCGCCCGTGCTCGTCGAAAAGTTCCTCGGGCCGGTAGGAGCGCAGCCACCGCTCCAACTGCCTCAGGTGATCCGGGTTCTCGCGTACGGCCGACAGCGGCACCTGGTGCGCTCGCCAGGTGCCCTCCACCGGGAGGCCGTCGACCTCGGCGGGCCCGGTCCAGCCCTTCGGCGTACGCAGGACGATCACCGGCCACCGTGGGCGTTCGGCAGTGCCCTCAGTGCGGGCGGCCCGCTGGAACGCGGCGATACGGTCCAGTGCCTGGTCCATGGCGCGGGCCATCGCCCGGTGCACGTCGTAGGGGTTGTCGCCGGTGACGTGGAGGGGCTCGTGGCCGTATCCCCTGAGCAGGGAGTCGAGTTCGGGCTCCGGTATCCGCGCCAGGACCGTCGGGTTGGCGATCTTGTAGCCGTTGAGGTGCAGGATCGGCAGGACGGCACCGTCCCGTACCGGGTCGAGGAACTTGTTGGAGTGCCAGGACGCGGCCAGCGGGCCCGTCTCGGCCTCACCGTCGCCGATCACGCAGGCCACCAGGAGCCCCGGGTTGTCGAACGCGGCCCCGTAGGCGTGCGAGAGGCAGTAGCCCAGCTCGCCGCCCTCGTGGACCGATCCCGGGGTCTCCGGTGCGACATGGCTGGGGATGCCGCCCGGGAAGGAGAACTGCCGGAAGAGGCGGGTCATGCCGGCCGCGTCCCGCGTGATGTCCGGGTACGTCTCGGTGTAGCTGCCCTCCAGCCAGGAGTTCGCCACCACGGCCGGCCCGCCGTGACCGGGCCCCCAGACACAGATCGCGTCCAAGTCCCTCGCCTTGACGACCCTGTTGAGGTGGGTGTGGACCAGGTTCAGCCCCGGTGAGGTGCCCCAGTGCCCCAGCAGCCGCGGTTTGACGTGCTCAGGCGCCAACGGCTCGGTCAGCAGCGGGTTGGACATCAGGTAGATCTGCCCGACGGCCAGGTAGTTCGCGGCCCGCCAGTGGGCGTCCAGCGCGATCAGTTCCTTCTCGTCGGGGCGGTCCGGGCCGTCGGGGCTGTCGCGTGTGTCGAGGGAGGTCTCGGGAGGAGGATCGAGGGGCATGACGAGCCCTTCTTGTGGGGGTCGGCTCAGGAACTTCGGGCACTGAGGCCGGGGAGGTGTTCGGAATCCTCGATGAAGGCGCGGGCGACGTCCGCGAGGCGGCGGTTGTGGGAGCGGGCGTAGGCCCGCAGCGTGCTGAAGGCCTTTTCCATGTCCGTGTGCTGGCGTTCGGCGAGTTTCCCCTTGGCCTGTTCGATCAGGACACGGCTGTTGAGGGCGGTCTGCAGCTGCTCGTTGAGCAGCGTGTCGCGCTTGGTGGTGCGTTGTTGAAGCAGGCTGATGGTGGCGACGTCGGCGAGGGCCTGGGCGAAGGGGGTGGCGGCGGCGCTGATGGGCGCCGGGGTGGTGTGGAAGAGGTTGAGGGCGCCGACGACCTCGTCGCGCAGGCGCATGGGCAGGGCCTGGACGGCGGTGAACCCGAGGCGCTGGGCCTGGGCGGTGAACAGGGGCCAGCGTGCGGCCTCCTCCCGCAGGTCGGGAACGGACACGGGGATCCCGGTGTGGAAGCAGTCCAGGCAGGGGCCTTCGTGGTTCTGGAGCTGGAAGAGCTCCAGGAGGCGCACCCGTTCGTCGGAGGCTGCCATGACGCGCAGCACGCCGTCACGGTCGGCGAGCAGGACGCCCGCCGCACTCGCGTCGAGCAGGTCGACGCAGCGGTCGGTGAGCAGGCGCAGGAAGTCCATGAGATCGAAGTCGGCGACCAGGTTGTCGGCGAGCTCGACGAACGTCCTGGCCATGAGCTGTTCCTTCATCGGAGATACCTCTGTCGGGAGATTCCGGGGGCTGGTCCCGCCCGCGGGGGGACGGAGAAGCGGGGGCGCCATCGTTCGGATGGGGGCGGGTACATCAGGACTCCTCGGCGGGCGGCTGCGCGTCGGACGGCGGGATGTCCGAGGAGAGACGGAGCCGGTGAGCCAGCACGTCGGCGGCGACCACGCCCAGGCGGATCCCATGGGCGTAGGCATAGGCGCGCAGCCGGACGAAGGCCTCCTCGACGCCGACACCGAGCTGGACCATGAGAACGCCCGTGGCCTGGTCGATCTCGGCCCGGTAGCCGCCCAGGCCGTCGATCCGACCGCCACCCTGGGGGTGAGTGTCGGGCGGGTCGCCGCCGGATCGGTTTGCATCAGATCGATATGTGTCGGCTCGGTCGATATCGACGAATGAACCGGCATCGCTGATCCGGCTGTCGAGCAGGAGGAGGGTGGCGGTGACGGCGAAGGCCATCGCGTCGGCCACTTCGTCCGCGTCCAGCTCGACCGAGCTGCTGGAGTACAGGTCGAGTACGCCGGGGCTGATGGCCCCGATCTGCAGCGGGAAGGCGAAGACCGCCCTGGCGCCCGCGTCCAGGGCGGCGTCGGCGAACATCGGCCAGCGTTCTCGGTGTTCACCCGCCAGCAGATCGGACGACAAGACCGTCGAGCCGAGCACGTAGGCGTCCACGCACGGCCCCTCGCCCAGCGTGAGCTGTAGTTCTTCCAGCTGCTCGCTGATGCCATCGGTGCTGCACAACAGATGACTGGCCCGGTCGCGGGACATCGCGGACACCCCGGCCCCGCCGACCGGCAACGCCGCCACTGCCGCCGTACACACGTCGAGGACGGCGACACTGGCGCCCCGCAGGGCCGCCTGCTCGGCCACCAGGACCTGGATCCGCTCCGACCGGCCGCCGGGCATCATGCGGACTCCCGGGTCCAGGAAGGATGGTCAAGTCCCTCCAGCCTCACGCTCGTTCGCTCCCCCAACGCGAGAACCAGCGACGGGGACACAGTGTCGTCGGTCAGTCTGCGGACATCTCCGATGTCCCTCCAGCCCCAAGAGCGGAGGGCGGTGAGCAACGACCGGTCGGTCCGGTCCACCAAGGTGACACCGAGCGACGCCTGGTGGTCGGTGAGCAGCCGTTCCTGAAGCGGTCGGGCCACGTCCACGCCGCGCGGGTGAGGGTGGACCAGGATCCTCGTGATCGCGAAGGCACGGTCGGAGCCCGTGAGTTGCCTGATGCTGAGCGGAGTCGCTCCGTCGAACCCGAACCACCAGGTTCCGTCACCGCGTACAGGCAATCCGAACGCCCGTCCTGCGAGGCCCGTCGTCTCCGCGATCACCAGGGCGAATCCGGGCTGCCGCAGGGCGCCGGCGCAAGGTTCCAGGAAGCCCTCCCGGATCTCCCCGCGAACCCCTTCGCCGGGAGGCCCCGCGACAGCAGAGTCCAGGTACAGGTCCGCGAGGTCCCCCTGCAGACTCACGACCTGCCAGCGGTTCAGCCGGCGCAGACGCATCGGCTCGGTGGCCGTCGGCTCGCGGCTCTCCCCCATGCTCGATGGCCTGTGCACCTGGCCTGCAGTCATCAGGCACCGCCCGTGGGAGCGTGCGCGACCGGGGCGCGCCGATGCGGGGCGGGTCGGTGGATGTTCGGCTGCGGAACGCGCACGACGCCTCTGTTCAGATCTGCTGGAGACTCACTCGGCGCCGCGACGCCTCGGGCCTCGCGCCCTGAGTGGCGGCCCGAAGTCGGGGCCTACGAGGGATGGGGCAGGCAGGTCACCAGGTGGGCGCTCCGAGCATCGAGCCCGGTGCACGTCTGGATCTCCTCGGGGATGCCACGAGGCCGAACAAGAGACCGCCCCCGATGCATCACGATCAGCTCGAACTGGGTGCCGCCGGGGTCCTGGGCGTCTACTCAACAGTGTAGCCCCCGGCCCCGCGCCACGATCGGCCCCCTGCTGTTCGGACGCTCCTCCGTCGGACGGCTCGGCCTGTTCGTCGAGATCACCGCCCCCTTTGGGGACCTCGGCTTCCACGGCCAGTGGACCCTGATGCTGACCCGATCCGCCCGCTGCACGTCTACGCGGGCATGCGGGTCGGGCAGATCATGTTCTTCGCCGCCACCGGCCCCGTCGCCCTCTACTGCGGCAAGTACCAGTCGGCCACGAGCTCGCAGCCGCCCGGCTACTGGCGCGACCTGGCGAAAGTGCGGGCGGTGGCCTCGTGATCCTCACCGGATCCGCCATCGCCGCCGCACAGACGGCGGACGAGATCACCATCGAGCCGTACGACCCGGCTCGTCTGTCTCTCAACGCCTACGACTGGTGCCTTGCGTGCCGCTCTCGCTCGCCTGTGGCCTGCGGGCGGGCGCCGTTCACCTGACCGGGGTGGCGGCGTGGGACTACGACCTGCGGCTCAAGGCGACGGCACGCCGTCGGTGCCGATCGGCAGGGTCTGCTTCACCAACGTTCTGACATAGCCGACCTTGAGATGGTCGGGTCTGGCGATCGCGTCCTGAAGGGGGAAGGCGGTGCCGGGTGTCCGGTCCGTACCGTGGCCATGGCCGGTTCGTCGGTGGTGGTGTCCACGTAGACCGCCTCCAGGACACCGATCTTGTGCGACTCGGTGTCGACGACATCGCGGTCGCGCCAATCCCGGACGTCTGCTGCGTGAATCATGGCCTCTCCCTGGACCGCTCATCTGCCGGGGGGTGAGTCGCACCGTCGGTCTTCCGCGTAAAGCCGCCGCAGGGTACGCCGCAGCCCCCGCTGCATCCGCTCCGGGAGCGGCTTGCCCTCCCAGGCGGCGACCATGGCCGCGGCCACCTCCGGAAGTTTGGTGTTGCACTGCCGAGAGATGTCGACCAGGAGGTCCCTCGCCGTCCCGCGACTGCAGGGGGCCAGGACCATCATCATGCCGCGGGCCTGGTCGATGACAGCGCGGCCGGCCAGCGCCCGCCGCAGCTGATCGTTCTCGGCGCGCAGCGCGACGAGATCCTCTCCCGCGGCTGCGTTCCCCCACGTCGCCTCGGCCCGCAGTTTCCAGTAGTCCTCATGTAGCAGGGTTGTGCGATGCATGACATGTGCCTCTCGATGAGTTCGACGTGTCCGGTCCGGCTGGAGCCGCCCGGAAACCGTGGCTGCCGGCCCCTCCACGGAGTCACCCGTGGTGTTCGTGGTCCCGGCGGTCCTCGCGCCTCCAGCGCGTCCGGTTCTGGCGGCTGTAGCGGCGGTCCCAGCGGTCCTGACGATCCCGGCGCTCCCGGTAGTCCCGGTAGTCCCCGAGATCGGAACCGCCGCCGCGGCTCCGGCCTCCGCCACGATCGCGGGCGTGCCGGGTCGCGCCGTAGACCAGCACCGCTGCGGCCACCCACCAGATCGGGTGGAGGAAGCCGAAGCCGAACAGGGCGGCGATGAGGATGAGAAGCAGGACGAACACGGCGGGCCTCCCCGGGAGTGGACACTGCATCGATACCGGGGACTGGGGCCTCACACCTGAGCGTAGTCCTGCACAACGGTTGTGGATACCGTGCGAGGTCAGCGCATCTACCCGGCATGGATGGCTGCTTGACACCTGTCGGTGAACCGCTGCGAGGGCTAGCGTGCGACGTGCCGCCCCTGCCCCCGGCAGCGTCGATCACCTCTCGCGCTCCTTCCGGGGGCGCACCCTGCGCATCGGTGCCGGGACCCACCGCGTCACGAGCGAGGCCGTTCCCGCACACGCTCAGCGTCACGCGATCCCGGCGCGCCCGATACGCCTCAAGCGGGCAACGATCTGGTGCCCGCTGCGTCGTACGCATCCCAAACCAGGCGGCACGCATGTACGCGCTGATCGTTACGGCTTCAACCCCCTTTGTCCTGCTCACCGTCGTGATGGCCCTGTCCTGGTGGGAGGACCACATCCTGCCGACGTCGCCGACCGAGCCGACCGAACCACCCGCCGAGGCTCCTTTCACCCCGGCGGCCCCTGCCCAGCTCCCACAACTCCTCAGTGTCGACACCGCGTTGACAAGGGAGGATGCCGGGCGTTGACTGGCAACACGGCGTAGGACCATGCCACTCCGGATCATTTCGGGCGCAGCATTCCGCCTTCCCGCTTCGCCCGGACCCCGCGGAAATCAGGAAATCCCCGCGATCCGGAGGCCCGGCAATGATCTGGTTTCTTCTCGTTCTGCTGATCCTGGTGGTCTTCGGGCTCGGCTTCACCCTGCAGATCCTGTGGTGGGTCGCCGCCGTCCTCCTGGTCCTCTGGATCGTCGGCTTCACCATGCGCGGGCGCGGCGGTGGCCGCCGGTACAGCCGCCGGTAGTCCGTTCCGGAGGTCGGTCCTGCCCACAGGGGCAACGACCTGTACGGCGATCACGCGCGGGTGCACACTCACCAGCCAGGCAGGCGGCTCCCATGAGCGTCGGACGGACAATCAGGCACAAGGCACAGGCATTGAAGGGCCGGGTCACCGAACGCATCGGCCGGGCCAACCGCAACAGGCGACTGCAGCGGCCCGGCAGGACCGAACAGATCTCGGGAGTACCTGAAGCAGTCCGGCGACAAGGCCAGTTGCGGTGGGCGCGTGTCGCGCGCCCACACCATGGGGAGGCCATCGTGACGTCCTCCAACACGCAGGGGCGTGGCCAGGGAGCGAACTCCGCGGCCCGTTCCACGGAGCGCGAGACGCTGACCGTGCCGCAGGGCGGGCGGGCTTTGTCGCGCGCGGCATCATGTACGTACTGATCGGGCTGCTGTACATCCGGATCGGTGTCGGGAGCGGCGGCGACCAGGGCGGACCGGCAGGGCGCGCTGCACGAGATCGCGACGCAGCCCTTCGGGAGAGTGATGCTCTGGGCGCTGACGGTAAGTTTCGCGGCCATGTTGCTCTGGCAGGGAGTCCCCGCCAGAGCAACATCGGGCGCCAACAAGAGGCGGGTTCGCGACTCCTCGACGGCGGGTGGGCGGTCTTCTACACCACCGTCTGCTGGACCCCGGCGGCGTACGCCGCCGGGGCGGACAGAGCGCCAGCGGCAACACGCAGTCGCAGGACTGGATGACATCGGCGCTCAAACTGTCGTACAGGCAAGTGCTGATGGGATCGGGGCTGCCTTCTGATCGGCATTGGCGGGGTACTCGCCATCCGGGCGGCCCTGCGGAGCTTCCTGGGGCAGCTGGACACCGCCGCCATGAGTCACCGTACGAAGCAGGTCGTCAGCGCTCTGGGCGTGGGCGGAGGCGTGGTACGGGGCGTGCTGTTCGCCGCGGCCGGGATCTTCATCCTGGCGGCAGCCGTCCGCTTCGATCCGGACGATGCCAAGGGCGTGGACGCGACGCTCCGCAGCTTCACGCAGACACCGGCGGAACCGTGGCACCTGGTCGCCGTCGCGATCGGGCTGATCCTCTTCGGCGTCTTCTCCTTCGCCTCCGCTCGCCGGCGCCGGCTGTGAACGCTGCCCCGAGGCACTGCCAGAGCCGCGTCGGCAGCGTCTGCGGAGGCGACAGCCCGCGCCAGGGTGGTCAGGCCACCAATCCGGGCAGGGGTTCGGAGTCGTCGATGAAGATGCGGGCCACATCGGACAGCCGCCGGTTGTGGGCGCGGGCGTAGCTCCGCAGCGCAGTGAACGCTTGTTCCATGTCGATGCTCTGGCGCTCGGCGAGTTTTCCCTTGGCCTGTTCGATCAGTACGCGGTTGTTCAATGCCGTCTGGAGTTGTTCGTTGAGGACGGTGCTGCGCTGGGCGGAGCGTTGCTGTAGGAGGCTGATGGTGGCGACGTCGGCCAGGGCCTGGGCGATGAGTGTGGCGGGCGGGTCGAAGGGGCCGGGGGCGGCGCGGAAGAGGTTCAGGGCGCCGACGGTCTCGTCCCGCAGACGCATGGGCAGGGCCTGGACGGCGCCGAACCCGCTGCGGTGGGCCGCCGCGACGAAGCGGGGCCAGCGGTCGACCTCGCGGGTCAGATCGGGGACGATCACCGGTGCGCCGGTACTGAAGCACTGCAGGCAGGGGCCCTCGTCGTTCTGGAGCTGGAAGAGCTCCAGCAGGCGCACCTGTTCGTCGGAGGCGGCCATCACGCGGAGTTTGCCGTCGCGGTCGGCGAGCAGCACCCCGGCGGCGCTCGCATCGAGCATGCTCACGCAGCGGTCGGTGAGCAGGCGCAGGAAATCGATGAGGTCGAAGTCGGCGACCAGGTTGTCCGCCAGCTCGACGAAGGTCTTGGCCAGGAGCTGCTGATTCATCGTGACACCCTCGATTGAGACTGCTCCCGCCGGGAGGGGGCGGGAAGCGCAGCACGTTCGTCGGCCTGAGCCGATGGGTCAGTTGCCGTTGTCGGCCCCCTTCGGTTCACTGTCCGGGGAGAATCGGAGCCGATGGGCCACCACGTCGGCGGCCACGTCGGCGAGCCGGCGCCCTTGCGTATAGGCGTAGGCGCGGAGCCGGACAAAGGCTTCGTCGATGCCGACTTCGAGCTGGACGGTGAGGATGCCGGTGGCCTGGTCGATCTCCGCCCGGTATCCGCCCAGGTCCTCGAAGCCGTGGTCCGGTGACGGTGCGCCGACCTGCGGGCCCGTCTCGTCGATCCGCGCGTCGAGCAGGAGCAGCGTCGCGAGATCGGCGAACGCCAGCGCGTCGGCCAGCTCCTCCGCGTCCAGCACGGTCGGCACGTCGGCATACAGGTCGAGGACTCCCGGGCTGATCGCCCCGACCTGCAGGGGAAGTGCGAAGACGGCGCGTGCGCCGGCTTCCAAGGCCGCGTCGGCGAACAAGGGCCAGCGGTCCTGCAGCCCGCCGGTCAGCAGATCGGGGGTCAGGACGGCCGAGCCGTGGGTGAAGGCGTCCACGCAGGGGCCCTCGCCCAGGGTGAGCTGGAGCTCCTCCAACTGCTCGCTGATGGTGTCGGTGCTGCACAGCGGATGGCTTGCAGCGGTCCGGGACATCGCCGATACCCCGGCTCCGCCGACCGGCAATGCGGCCACGGCCGCGGCGCACACATCGACCACACTGGGCCGGGCGCCGCGCCGGGCCGCCTGCTCGGCCACCAGCACCTGGATGCGGGCCGACCGCCTGTCGGCCCTCATCCGGGCCACCGGGTCCAGGCCTCGTGGGCCAGGCTCTCCAGCCGCGCCGTGGTTCGTTCCCCGAGGGGGAATACCAACGCACGGAACATGGTCGGGCCCCCCGGCCGCCACACCTCTCCCATGTCCAGCCATCCCCAGGAACGGAGCGAGGCGAGGGTCAGGTGATCGTCCGGATCCACCAAGGTGGCGCCGAGGGATGCCTGGTGGCCGCTCAGCAGCCGCTCTTGCAAACGGCGGGCCACGTCCTGGTCCTGTGGGTGGGGCTGGACCAGGATGCCGGTGATCGCGAAGACGCCACCGGACGCGGTGAGCTGCTCGATGCTCTGCGGCAGTGCTCCGTCGAACCCGAGCCACCAAATTCCGTCCCTGCCCACCGGGAACCCGAAGGCGCATCCCACCAGGTGGTCCGTCTCCGCGATCACCATGGCGAACCCCGGCCGGCGGATGTCGCCGCTGAGCCGGTTCAGGAAGTCTCGGCGGCTGCGGCTGCGGTACGCCTCAGCGGCGGACGTCTCGTGGGAGTCGACGTACAGATCGGCCAGCTCCCCGGCCAAGTCCTGCGCCAGCCAGCGGTTCACGCGGCGCAACCGCACCGCGTCCATGGTGGACGACTCGCCCGCATGCCGCTCGTGCGACTGCCCCTGCCTGGGCCGGGCCATCACCGCACATCGCCCGAGAGGACAGCCACCAGCGGAACACTCCGGTCCGGCAACGCCGGAGCGACCGGGTCAGGGACGTCCCCGCGAGACGGTGGCAGATGCCCGGGCGGAAGGCCGAGAAGCAGGAACCCGCAGCCGGCGAGGTCGAGGATCCGCCCCAGTGACGTTGGCGGGTTGTGCAGTCGTAGGATCCCGCCGGCCTCCCGGGTCCGCTGCGCGGCGTAAAGGAAGGTATTGAGGCCACTGCAGTCGCAGAAGGTCACAGGGGTCAGGTCGACATCGACGATGCGGATGCCGTCGCTCAGGCATCGCGCCAGTGCTGCGCACACCAGCGGTGCCGAATCCAGGTCGATCTCACCAGCCAGGGTGATCAGTGCCCGTTTCCGTCGGTCATGACGATAGATGGTGAGCCGTGGGAGGGGCATGACGCCTCGGTTCCAAAGACCATCCGGCAGCGTAAGGGGAACGCCGGAATTCCCGGCTCCTCCTGGCGCGCTGCTGGTAGGGGTGTACGTGCGGCGGAGGCGGAACCACGGGCCGGTCCGACGGCCTGTGCAACAGGGCACAGGACCCGCCCGGTTCTCTCCAGGGACGCGTCGGGTGACGGACGGGAGGTCCGCTCCCCGCAGCCATCTGTGTCGCCAAACGACAAGCCGCCGGGGTCTGGGACGCTTGTACAGCAGCATAGTCCTGGCCCAGTGGAGCAGACGGCCCGAAGCCGCCTTATCTCAGGATGCGGACAATGTCGAAGTGTGACGGCGCGCTCATATCCGGTGCCCTGCACGGTACTTGGGCCCGTAACGGGAAGGTCTCCGCTCGCGTCGGGCATCCAGGACGGCTATGCCCTGGGCCGGGCGATCGCGTCCGGACAGCTGGACGGCTACGAGGTGCGGCGCCGTCCCGTGGACCAGCGGGTGGTTGCCTTCACCCACCGGATGACCCGCGTGGCCACCACGCGCAACCCGGTGACCCGAGGAGTACGCAACACAGTGCTCCCCCCCTGCTCGGCCACACGGGCATGCCGAAGAAGCTCGCCACCGAACTCGCCGAGCTCAACTACCGGTAGTGCAAACATCGTTCGGGGTTCTCTCAGACGGTCGTCTCCTCGAAGGACAGCACATGGTGGCCGGTGTCCCAGAGCAGGGTGAGCAGGGCACGTACCGATGCCTGGTCGATGTTCTCGACGATCAGTACCGTGCCGTCCGCGCCGGGTGTCGACACGTGGTCGAACCTGGTCCGGATCATGTCCAGCAGGGTGCGGGAGATCGGTCCGCGCAGCGTCAGCTCGTAACGGGAAAGGGCCATACGCCCCAGGAAACCCGCCGCCTGGAGGGCTGCGCACCACCCGCCGGGAGAAGCACCCGGGGTGGGATCAGATCAAGCCGAGTTCACGTGCCGCTGCGACGGCGTCCTGCCGGGAGGCGACGCCGAGCTTGCGGTACAGGCTCTTGTTGTATGCCTTGACCGTGTTGATGGACAGGAACAGCGCGGCCCCGATCTCCCGCTGGGTCGCCGACCCCTGCAGGGCCCGGATCGACAGTTCGCGGTCGGTCAGTTCCTCCGCGAGGACACCGGAGCGTACGGCGGTGCGGGCGCCGACCCGGCCCAACCGCGCCTCGCTCTCCTCGAGCCGCCGCTGCGCGTAGGCGCTGACCGGCTCCTCGTCCACCACCTCGCGGGCCCGGGCCAGTGCGGCGCGGGCGGCTGACCGGTCGCCGCAGGCGAGCTCGGCGTCCGCGAGATACAGCAGACCGAGGAAGAGCACGGTCGGCCTCGGGTGCAGTTCAGCGAGGGTGACGGCACGGCGCAGCAGAACGGCGGCCGCCTCCATGTCGGCGTTCTGGTAGTGGCGCCGGCCCTGGGCGATGCGCAGGGGGGCCAACCCCGGCGTACTCGTCTCTCGCCCGTCGCGCTCGACGGCGTCGGCGAGCGTAGCGGCCTCGCGCAGGACCCGGTCGCAGTCCTGGCCGCGGCCGGCTTCCACGAGGCTGATCGTCAGCGTGCCAGCTCCGTGTGGTCGTGGCGATCGGTGTTCTGGCTGAACGCGGTGATGGCCGCGGTGGCGTTCATCGGCACCTACCTCTTCGTGCCGGAGTCCGCGCAGCCGGGCAGGCAGCGCATCGATGTGACCGGAGCAGCTCTCACGGTGGCGGGGCTGGGGGTGCTGGTCCACTCGGTCATCGAGGCGCCCGAGCACGGCTGGGGCAGCACCCGCACCCTGGCGGGCATCGGTGTCGGGCTCGCCGTGATGGTCGTCTTCGTCGCCTGGGAGCTGCGGCACCCGCACCCCCTGCTCGATCCGCGGCTGTTCCGCAACAAGCTGTTCGCGGCCGGATCGATCTCGACCACCCTGCAGTTCTTCGCGTTCTTCGGGTTCATCTTCGTCACCATGCAGTACCTCCAGCTGGTGCGCGGTGACAGCGCTCTGATGGCCGCGGTGAGCGTGCTGCCGATGTCCGCGGCGATGATCCCCAGTGCCCGCCTCAGTCCGCTCCTGGTCGCCCGGCGGGGCATCCGAGCCCCCTGGACCGTCGGCCTCGTCCTGGTCACCACCGGCCTGGTCGTGCTGGCCCAGCTCGACGCCGGCAGCTCCTACTGGCTGGTCGTCGGCGGGCTCCTGCCGCTCGGTGCGGGCATGGGCCTGGCCACGACGCCGGCCACCGCCGCCATCACCGACGCCCTGCCGCCCCACCTGCAGAACGTGGGATCCGCCGTGAACGACCTCTCACGCGAACTCGGCGGCGCCCTGGGCATCGCCGTCCTCGGCAGCCTCATGAGTGCCCAGTACCGTGACTCCCTCGACACCGGCGGCCTCCCCGCCCCGGTCGCGGAAGCAGCCCGCTCCTCCCTCGCCGCCGCCGACCACATCGGCCACGCCACAGGCAACCCGGCACTGATCGACGAGGCCCGCGACGCCTTCGCCTCCGGTATGCACCTCGCACTCATCAGCGGCGCCGCAACCACCCTCCTGGCCGCCGCCGTCGTCACCCTCCTACTGCGCCGTCCCGGCAAGCCCGGCACCGTTGTCCCGACGACGCAGACCGACGACACAGACCGGGAAACGGCCGCTCAGACGACGGCCTAGCACCAACCGACTGCCGGACAGATCCACCAAGACGGGCGGCGCGAGGGGCCACGAACTCGGCCCGCGCGCCGTACCGGGAACCGGGAAGGGAACCGACATGACTCCGTTGCGCACCCAGACGGTGCACCAACCCGGCCCAGAGCGGCTGCCGGAGCCTTTGAAAGCCCTCACCAGGGCTTTCGCTCTCCTCGGTACACGCGGCACCGGGCTCATCATCACAGCCCTCGCCAAGGGCCCGGCCGACCCCCACCTCATTCACGAGCGCGTCCCCGGCCTCAGCGACGGCCTGCTCACCCGACGCCTCCGAGAGATGACGGCCCTCGGCCTGGTGGCCCGAACCGCCCACCCAGGCAGACCCACAAGCACCGTCTACACGCTCGCCTCCCACGGCAAGGCACTCCTCATACCCCTGACCGCCCTGACCGTGTGGGCAGAGGACCACCTCCCAGCGGAGACCTCCGAGGGAACGCCATCCCCGCAACGCGACTGGGCCAGTGCGAAGCCGAGTTCCACGGACCTGGTACACCACCGAGGCGATGGCGCAAGTCGTCGCAGAACGGTCCGGGAAGACAACGCCTGATCGTAGGCGCCGGGGTGCAACGCGTCCTGGCGACCTGACGAATCGTCGACGGTGACGCCCACTGTTTCGACCGTCGTTTCCCCATTGATATTCACAGAATCGGACTGCACAAAATGAGCGCGCACGGAAACGTGGACCTGGGCCATAAGGGCTTGCCGGGAATCAAGTCATGGCTTCCGGCTTCGGAACTCGTTGTTCTGGACGGGGAGACTGGAGGGGATCGAGGCGGTCCTGGCTGCGAAGTTCCAGGTGTTGTTGCCGCATCTGGGCGAGCGTCAGCGTGATCCGCAGCCGCTGGTCGCTGGGGGCGCAGATGGGCCAGGAGCACAGCGCCGACCACTTTTACCCGCGGTGGAGGCGTGCGGATTGGTAACGTGCCGGTCATGATCGAGAGTTCGGGTGCCGGTGTCGAGGCGTTGCTCGGTGAGGAGATCGTCGCTCTCGCCGCGAGTACGTTCGTCGCGGTGTTCACAGGCGTCGGGCTGGGACATGAGCAGGCCCGGAACCGGGTGGACAAAGAGCTGTACGGCCGGTTCGGGAAACCTCGGGGAAGCGACGCCCACCGTGCCTACCAGGCGGTCATCCTGCAGATCGTCCTGGTTTGGGAGCGGGCGGGCATCGCGGCACGGGCTGCTGCTTCAGGCCAGCTGGTTCTGCTCCCGGACGGCACCCGCCTGCTCGACGCCACCGACGCGGCCCGTGAACTTCGTGCCCTGCTCTGAGTGGACGGTTCGTGGGGTGATATCCGTTTCTGGCTTAGGTCGGGGCAAGGTCGCTGGTGAGGGGTTCCGTCAGCTATTGCCTCCTGGCGAAGGTGCCGGTGTCGACCTCGGTGAGGATCCCGAGTTCGACCAGGCGTTTCAGCTTGGCGCGGGTGCCTTCGACGTTCGTCGGCAGCAGTTCGTGGCCAAGGGCTTTGCAGACGTCTTTGGCTCGTAGCTGCCGGTCGCGTGGTTGAACACGGCGAGGATGCGGGGGTAGTCCGGGCGGTCGGGCAGGTCCGGCGCGACGGCAGGGAGCCAAGAGGTCGTAACACGATCATGGGTGGGCCTTCTTGAGGCGTCGCCAGCAGATGAGGCTGCATGCCAGGGAGACGAAGGCGTCGTGGAGTTCGAGGCGTCGTTCCCGTCGGATGGCGGGGCGTTTGAACTGGTGGAGGAGGTGATGGCTTGCTCGACGACGTAGCGGAGTGTGTGAAACTCCGCCTGCCGTTCGCGAAGTTCAGCCGTGTGGCGTGTCTGCTGCCGGTTGGCCGCGAAGGAAGTCCTCCAGGATCTCGACCAATCGCGCCGGCTCCTCCTCGGCTGGGTAGTGGCCGCAGTCGTCGAGGACGACCCCTGTGACATCGTCGGCCGCGAGCTGCATCGTCTGGGCGGCAGCCGCGCCGCTCCACAGCGCGCCGCCGAGGGCGAGCACCGGCAGCGTCAGCCGGGTCTTGCTGCGCTGCTCGTTCTGCGCGATCGTCTCGTCCAGGGCCCGGTAGTAGGCGAAGCTCGCGCGCAGTGCGCGAGGATCCGCGGTGATCGCGTCGACGTAGACGTCGACGGCGTACGCGGGGATCGCGGCCGGGGTGGCGGCCTTGGTGGCGAACTGCCAGCCGAAGAAGAGCCGTTCCCGTCCCCGGACCAGTTCCTCGTTGAGGTCGGTGAGCCGGTTGAAGCCGAACTGCCAGAGCCGCTGGTTGGCCGCGGCCGGGCCGAAGAGCGGCGGGGACGGCGTGAGGCCGGGGATCACTGCTTCGAGGATGGCGAGCCGTCCCACCTGCTCGGGGTGATCGGCGGCGAGGGCGTATGCGGTCCATGTGCCGATGTCGTGGCCGACCACGTCGAACCGGTCGTGCCCGAGCGCGGCCATCAATGCGAGCAGATCGGCAGCGAGCGTGCCGGCGTCGTACCCGTGGTCGGGCTTGTCGGAGAGCCCGGCGCCGCGCGAGTCGACGGCGACGACGGTGTGCCGGCGGGCGAGCGCGGGCATCACCTCCCGCCAGGCGTACCAGGTCTGGGGCCACCCGCCGATCAGCAGCAGGGCCGGGCCGTCCCCACCGGTGACCGCGTGCAGCCGCAGCCCGTTCACCTCCACGAGCCGGCTGGTGAAGACGTCAAGGAATCCGTCAGGCAGTCGCAGCGAACGTAAGCGTGTCATGCCGGCGACCCTACCCATCTTTGAACGATCGGTACAAGATGTGTAGGCTGACGGACCATGGCAGGCCGCAAGCAGTTCGACGTGGACGAGGCGCTCCGACGTGCGATGCACGTCTTCTGGCGCTGGGGTTATTCGGAGGCCTCGATCGACCGCCTGACCGAGGGCACGGGCCTGGGCCGGGGCTCGCTCTACGGCACCTTCGGCGACAAGAGCGCCCTGTTCCGCAAAAGCCTCCAGCAGTACGCGCAGACCTACCACCCGCAGTACGAGCAGGCACTGTCCGGCCCCCACCCGAGCCCGAGCGCCGTCGTGGCCGCCTACCTGCAGGTCGCCCTGAACCGTATCGCCGACCCGACGGTCCCGGATGGCTGCCTGCTCACGGTGTCGGCAACTCAGTTCCCGGCCCTCGACGCGGAGGGCCAGGCGATGGTCCGCGCCATGATCGACGGCCTGCGGGCGAGGCTGGAACAGGCGTTGCTGGCAGCGGGCGCCGATGAACAGGCGGCCGCAGAGCTGGCGTTGTGCACGCTGGCGACGAACAAATCCCTGGCCGTGCTGAGCCGCGCCGGCTTCTCGGGCGAAGACCTGGCAACCGTCGCGGCAGCCGCCGCCAAGAATGCCAAGGCTCTGCCGAATCGACCGGCCGAACCGACGGGGCCGCGATAGGCGGGGACGGCTCCGGCGCCAATGGATCTGCAAAGGCCCTGGGGCAGCCGGCGGCTCGGCGAGAAGCGACTCGACCCACCCCTCATGGGGACTGAACCGACCCGGGCGACGAAATCCTCTCACCGGGGAAGAAGCTGACCTGAGCGGCCTCCGCCTTCGGGCTCTTGGACCTCGTAAAAGGATCACGGGGCGGCGATTCCCGACTGCGTCCGCGCCTGCCCATCCCGTCCTCCCACGCCTCAACTCCAGCCCGGGCATGGGCGAAGGGTCGCAACAGGGATGGCAGCAGCCCGACCACGCCAAAACCGCTTACTGACGTGCACAGATGCGAGCGGGGCCTGGCAAATCCCGCAGCACTTACCGCAGTACTTGTCGCAACACCCAGCGCAACCTCACGGGCTCGCCGGGTCGGGTGTCGGATGCCTGGCGAAGCGGTCGTCCTGCTGGGCTGGTCGGTTCGGCTGCCCCGCCGTTCTGTCACCGCTGGGGGATCTCACCGCCCATGAAGCCTCGGAGGTGGTCCTGGCAGTTTGGGCGCCCCTCCAGCGGCGGCAGTCCGGCGGCCTCGGCCGCATGCCACATCACTTCGACCATGATCCCTGCCGCCTCGTACCACTCTTCGTCCCTGTGGAACGTAATAGCGGCCGGGCGGGCCATTGCCCGGGCGGCTTTCCTGGCGGCCACGGCGGTCGCTTGCCGGGGCCGGTGAGGCCGGCGGCCGTGTCGTACGTGAAGGGGGCCCGCCCCTCGTGGCCGCCGTCGCCAAGAACGCCGGCGCCCCGCTCACTGCGCTCGCCTCACCCGGCGAGTACGACGCCACCTGGCTGGGGCGGCCGGTCGAACTCGTCATCCTCCTCGACCTGCCGGCCGTCTCCATCGGCGTCTCCGTCCCCGTCACCCGCGGTGTCCTGACGAGGGCGCGTGACGGCCGGTCGCCGAAGCCGCTCGCCCGCGTCAGTGCCCGCCACGGCACCCCGATCGGCGGCACGGCACTCGTCGGCAACGCCCACGTGCTCACTCCGATGGTCAGCCAGGCCTTCCCCAAGGGCATCTCGGTGCCCGGTCTTCCGGACCACTTCAGCTGGTACGCCTGACTGTCCGCGTTCGGCATCTTCTGCATCGCCACCACCCTCACCGTCGACGGCGGCACCACGGTCATCGACCCCGGCGCGGTGCCCTTCGACTTCCGGATCACTCCACGGCACGGCCACGACTGAGGAGCGACAGACCTTCCACGGACCTTCTGCCGAAGGGCCGCACGGCCCTCGTCACCGGCGGCGCCGGCGGTATCGGCCGCGCCGTTGTCACCGCACTGCGCGCCGAGGGGGTGCGTGTCACAGTGCTCGGCCGCGCCCAACGGCCGTCGGACCACCTCAGTTCCCTCCACGTCGGCGCTGTGTTGTCGTGACAGTCCGGCCGTCGACTGTCGCTGGTCCAGGCGCTCTGGAGAGGTTCCCCGTCGGAACCTGTGCGCCGGCTGACGGACGTTCTGGCGCAACCTTCCGGTGTTCTGACGTGTCCACGTTGTGTGCTGACGATACGCAGAACATGGCGAACAGCGGCGGCCGCCGCTTTCGTGACCGCCGTCATGGCGGTCACGACCCCGGCCGCGCATGCCGCCACAACGACGCTCGTCCTGGACACCCAGGAGAACTACTACCTTCCCACCGGGGGCGAGGGCCCGAACCTGGGCCTGGGCATCACCGCCTCGGGCGGGGACGCCCATGACGTCTCGGTCGTGGTCGACGCGTCGTCCCTCGCCGGGAAGGCGACGATGGTGGTCACGGGGGACTGCGTGAACACCGGCACCCTGAAGGTCAGATGCGACGTGGGCCCGCTGTCGGGCAAGGAGTCGATCGACCCGTTCCTCCTGAAGCCCACCGCGGCCGCCAAGGCGGGCGACACCGGTGCCATCACCTACACCGCCACCGCCTCCGACGCGGCCACCGTGACAGGGAAGACGGACGTCCTGGTCGGCGGGCCGAAGCTCGTCAGCCGGCCCTATCCGGCGCTGAAGGGCATCGCGCCCGGCGCCGTCTTCGAGCGCACCCCCGCCTTCGCCAACACCGCAACAGCCCCCGCCGGCAAGGGCGTCATGCTGCTGGTGCAGGACTCAGAAGGCGTCTCCCTCGCCCGTGACCACTCCAACTGCCACTACGCGGACCAGCCCGACGCCGGCGCCTGGTGCCGGTTCGACACCCCGGTAGCGCCCGGCGCGGCCTACGAGACGGACGCGCCGCTGCGCTACACCGCCTCCAAGGACACGATGTACGGCTACAACTCCTACGTCGTGTGGCCGGTCGGCGGCACCGCGCCCGACTCCTTCGACCCGTCCGACTTCACCGGGACCGGCACCGGCGCGCCGCTCGGCCTGAAGTCCGTCGCCTCCGGCTCCGGATTCACCGGCTCCGGGTACGGCACCTTCGCCACCACCCAGCACGCGGACTACCAGGCGCTCGGTGACACCGTCGAGGGCAAGGTCGGCGAGACGGTGAGCATCACCGTGGGCGTGCGGAACAACGGGCCGGGCTGGATGAACTTCCGGTGGATGGACGCCGACAACTCCGGCACGTTCGTGGTGACCCCGCCCGCCGGCACCACCATCACCGGCGCCCCCGGCGCCGGCGAGCAGGGTGACCCCGGGCCGCTGTGGAACTGCTCACCGGGCAAGGCCGGCGCGAAGGCCTACACCTGCGACATCGCCAGCACGGACTTCAAGCCGGGCGACTCGGTGACCCAGGAGTTCACGGTGCGGATCGACAAGGTCGTCCCCGGCGCGCAGGGCAGCGTGCGGGCAGTGGAGAACCCCGAGTACCCCAATCGTGACGACGACCCAGCGAACGACACCGCGGCGATCGCGGTGAAGGCAACCGGCTCGGCGACGTCCAGTCCGTCGCCCAGCGCCTCCGCGTTCCCGTCGGCCACGGCCACCGCGAGCCCGTCCGGCTCCGGGACGGGAACCAGCGGCGGGACGACGACCGGCGGCGGGCTCGCCGCCACGGGCACGGACGCAGTCCTGCTGCGGGCGGGCACCGCCGTCCTACTGGTGGCGGCCGGCGCGCTGGTCTTCCTGACGGCACGGAGGTCGCGGCTGTCACGCGCCCGCTGACACCCCCCGCGTGACACTGCGTCAGCGGCCGACACGGCATTCCGCCGCCTTGCGAACCGCATTTTCGTCGGTAGCCCCGGTTGGGCGCCAGTGTGACGAAACACGGCGGGCCCCCGGCGAAGTAGGCGAATTCGAGGGGTCGTTGCAATACGTGGTGAGTTGATCAAGCCGCGAACAGTTCAGACAGACGCTCGGCTGGGGTCTCCCAGCCGAGCGTTCTGCGTGGGCGGCTGTTGAGTTCGGCGGCGACGGTGTCCAGGCCCTCGCGGGTGTGGCGGGACAGGTCGGTGCCGTTGGGGAAGTACTGGCACGACAAGCCGTTAGTGTTCTCGTTCGATCCGCGCTGCCAGGGCTGGCTGGGTCGCAGAAGTAGACCGGGATGTCGGTAGCGACGGTGAACTGCCGGTGTGCAGCCATCTCGACACCCTGGTCCAAGGTCAGGGACTGCATCAGGTGCGGCGCAAGGGCCTGGACGGTCTCGGTGCGTGCCTTGCGGACGACGTCGGCCGTGTCACCGTATGAGAGATGTACGAGCATCAGGTAACGGGTGCTGCGCACGACCAAAGTGGCGCTCGCGGAGCGGGGGTTGGGGCCGACGATGAGGTCGCTCTCCCAGTGGCCGGGAACGGCCCGGTCGGCGACCTCGGCAGGTCGCTCGCTGATCATGACCATCGCGTGCGTGAACCGCGGTCTACGGCTCGCTACCTGCCGGTGGGGGCGGCGCATCTCACGTCCGGTGCGCAGTGGGCGGGTCAGCTCCCGCTTCAGCCTCGCCGCGGCACTGGGCGTAGAGGGCCTGGTAGACCGTCTCGTGGACCACGTGCATCTCCGGGCGGTCGGGGAAAGACCTGCGCAGCGCGTGGCATATCTGCCCAGGACTCCACCGTAGGGCCAGGTGGTCCTGAATAAAGCCCGAGCCTGGAACGTCCGCTGGCAAGCAGTGCGACGAGTACCCCTTCGCCTCGACCTGGCAGGGCACAAGCACCGGCGGCGGCGACTACAGCCGCCGCATGCTCAACGGGACGCAGAACGAGGACGGCGGCCGGGCCCTGAGCCGCTTCCACCTGTATAACCGCATCATCGAAAAGGACAGGTTCCTGGTGTGGATCAAGTAGGCACCACCGCGGAGGACTGAGATGAGCGACGAGGTCGAACGCGGCAACGGACACGTCCCGGTGCAGTACCACCAGTTCGACATCAGCGACGAGGACGGGCCGACCGGACCCGACCTGGAGCGCGGGCACAACGGACTGGTCCGGGTCGCCGACGGCGTCACCATCGTCATCACCGGCATCCACACCGGTGACGTCGACGTCACCGTCACCCTCCATGAAACCGCACCCGCACCCGACACCAGGGACTGGCAGGAGATCGTGGAAGTCTCAGCGCACTCCGCATCCGGCGACCTCATGGTCCGCGGCATGATGGACGACCTGGACGAAGAACTGCCCACCCTGTCGTTCCACGGTCCCGGCGACTACCGGCTGCGCGTACACGCCCGCGGCCGGGACACCGCCATCGACCAGGCCCCGGACCAGATCACCGAGTGGTACCTGATCCAGGCCTGGCCGACACCTGCTCAAGCACCACAGGTGCTCCGCCAGACCGACGGCTACGGGGCCTCTGTGCGCCCACACTGACCATCAGTTCAGCAAGTCCACGGCCGAGCCCGGTGCAGCTGTCGGGCGCTCGCTCATGGCACCGACCGTGCGCGGGCCCCGGCAGAAACTCGCACGACAGGGCAGTCGGAGCCTTCGCCTCCTTCAGCACGGGTGGGGCCGAAGGGCGAGCGTCGGGAGCAGCAACCGCGGAGCCTCACCCTACGGAGCTCTGCACCGGCCGGGCTCCGTGCGTCGTAGGCGCCTGCCTGGAAAGAAGTTCGGATCAGGGGCGGACGCTTTACCGAGCGCACCTCCTCGGGCACGGTGGAGACGGGGCCGGGGCGGCACGGCAGGGTCATGCAGTAGGGGGCGCGATGGCGAGGCGGAAGGGTGCGTACCGCTCGGGCGGGCTCCGGCGACCCGGGGGGTGGCGGCTCCTGTACTGGACGGCGTTCGCAGCCGCGGCCGTACTCCTCCTCGCCGGCGCGTGCATCGACCTCGTCACTTCCGCCGCCGGTCCCGAACTGGCCGTCGCCGTCGTCATGGCCCTGGTCGCCGAACTCCCGCTCGCGACCCTGTGCACAGCCGTCGCCGTACGCCCGGCGCGCAGTGGCCAGCGCTCTGACCGCGCAGGATCGCCAGGTTGCCGGCGGGGACGAGTGGACCGGTGCGCTCTCACTGCGGCAAGGCCACGACCATCAGCCTGGCCGTGGCTGAGGCCGTAAGGCGTGGCCGGTGGCCCACCACAGAGTGAACCGGGCATCAGTGCCGCCTGCCCGGATGGGGAGTCGTCGACGGCGACGCCAATGGCGAGCACCCATCGCGACACCACTCCATGCCATCAAGCCCGCGCCGACTCGGCCGCCCCCTCCGCAGAGCGGGCTAGCCGACGGCAAGCGGCGCGGGCGGCCACCGCGAACGTCTCCGAGTTCTCAGAGTGTGATGCCGTCGATGACATGGCCGAGGAAGCCGGCCGCGGTGCCGCCGTCGCAGACACGGTGGTCGAAGGTCAGAGACAGGTGCAGAACCTTGCGCACCTCCACACGGCCGTTCACGGCCCAGGGGCGGTCGAGGATTCGGCCGACGCCGAGCATGGCCGTCTGGGGGTGGTTGAGGAGGGGCGTGGCTCCGTCGACGTTCAGCGGGCCGTAGTTGTTGAGGGTGAAGGTGCCGCCGGTGCGGTGTTCGGCGGGGAGTGCGCCACGCCGGGCCAGGGCGGTGAGGCGGCGCAGTTCGGCGGTGAGTTCTTCGAACGGCAGCCTGTCGGCGTGCCGTACGACGGGGACGATCAGGCCGTGGTCGGTCTGCGCCGCGAAGCCGAGGTGCACGTACGGAAGCCGCACGGCCTCCGAACTCCCGGTGTCCACGCGGGCGTTCAGCTCAGGGAAGGCGGCGAGGGCGGCGAGGCAGGACTTGGCCAGCAACGGGAGGAGGCCCACGCCCTGAGCATCCCGGGCCGCGAGCAGGCCGGTGGCGTCGGCGTCGGCCCAGATGGTGACGGCGGGAACATCGCGCTGGGTGGTGAGGAACTTCCCGGCGGTGGCGTCGAGAGGGACTCGGGCGAAGGGCCTCTCGCCGGTTCCCTCGTCATCGGTGCGCGGAGTCTCGGTCGGCTTCGGCATGCGTACAAGACCGTCCCGGGCCCGGCCCGTCCCGTACCCGGTGAGCAACGCGCCCGATCCCGTCTCCGGGCCTGACTCCGTGACTGACAGCAGCGGTGCCCCGACCTGCACGCTCTCTCCAGCGCGACAGTGCAGGGCGGTGACCGTTCCGGCGAAGGGGCTCGGCAGGTCGACGACGGACTTGGCCGTCTCGACCTCGGCGACGGTCTGGTCGTGGGTGACGTGGTCGCCGACGGCGACCTTCCACTCCAGTACCTCAGCCTCCGTCAATCCCTCGCCCAGGTCGGGCAGTCGGAAAGTCCGGACGGTTCCGTGTGCGGTCTCCGACCGGTCGTCGGAAGCGGGGATCCGGCGCCGCGCTCCCGATCCGCCGGTGGGTAGCAGTCGGCGCAGAGCGGCCAACACCCGGCCCACGTCCGGCACATGGACGCCCTCCAGCAACGGCGGCGGATACGGGATGTCGAGACCCGTGACCCGCAGCACCGGCGCGCGCAACGCGTCGAAGCAGCATTCCTGCACCCGTGCCACGATCTCGGCGCCGACGCCGGCGAACCCCTGGGCCTCGTGCAGCACCAGACAGCGGCCGGTGCGCCGTACCGACGCGGTGAGGGTGTGGTCGTCGAGCGGGACAAGGGTGCGCAGGTCGAGCACCTCCACGTCCAGGCCGTCGGCCGCCGCCTCGCGCGCCGCCGTCAGGGCCACGTCGAGGGAGGGGCCGTAGGTGACGAGCGTGGCGTCCGTTCCCGGGCGGCGTACCGCCGCGGTGCCGAACGGCTCGGTGTGCTGCGGCAGTTCGACGTCGTCCTTGGACCAGTAGTGACGTTTGGGCTCGAGGAACACCACCGGGTCCGGGTCGTCGATCGCCTCCCGCAGCAGCGAGTACGCGTCGGCGACCGTGGCGGGGGCCACGACTTTCAGGCCCGCGGTGTGCGCGTAGTACGCCTCGCTGGAGTCGCTGTGGTGCTCGACTCCCCCGATGCCGCCGCCGTACGGGACCCGGATCACCATGGGCAGGGCGAGGGCGCCGCGGGTGCGGTTGCGGAACTTGGCCACGTGGGAGGCGATCTGCTCGAACGCCGGGTAGGCGAACGCGTCGAACTGCATCTCCACCACCGGACGGAACCCGGCCATCGCCAGACCGACCGCGAGGCCCACGATGCCCGCCTCGGCGACCGGGGTGTCGAAGCAGCGGTGTTCGCCGAAGGTGTCCCGGAGTCCGTCGGTGATCCGGAAGACACCTCCGAGGCGGCCGACGTCCTCGCCGAAGACCAGGACCCGTTCGTCCGCCTGGAGCGCGTCCCTCAGGGCGGTGTTCAGGGCCTTCGCCATGGTGGTCCCGGTGGTTCGGTTCTCACCCGACCTCGCCCCAACCGACGTCCCCGTCGCCTGCGTTGCCTCCGTCATCTCAGATCCTCCCCGACTCGGCCCGCAGTCGCGCCCGTTGTTCGGTCAGGTGAGGCGTCGGGGTGCTGAACACGTGGTCGAACAATCCGAGCGGATCCAGGGCCGGTTCCTCGGTGAACCGGGTGCGCACTTCGGCCGCGTACGCCTCGGCCTCGGCCGCGACGGCCGCGATGTCGTCCTCGGTGAGCAGACCGCGCTCGCGCAGCCAGTTCTCCAGCCGGTCGATCGGATCGCGTCCGCGCCACTGCTCGGTCTCCTCGGGTGACCGGTAGCGGGACGGATCGTCGGCGCTGGTGTGGGGGGCCATGCGGTAGGTGTGCGCCTCGACCAGCCAGGGGCCGCCACCCGCGCGGGCGTCCTCGACCGCGCTGGTCAGGACGGCGAGTACGGCCGCCGCGTCGTTGCCGTCCACCTGCTCCGAACGGACGCCGTAGCCGATGCCCTTGTACGCCAGGCTCGGTGCCGCGCTCTGGGCGGCGAGCGGGACGGAGATGGCGTAGCGGTTGTTCTGTACCAGGAAGACGACGGGGGCCCGCAGTACGCCCGCGAGGCCGAGGGCTTCATGGAAGTCTCCCTCGCTCGTGGCGCCGTCGCCGACGAGTGCGAGGGCGACGGTGTCCGTGCCCTTGAGTCGCTCGCCGTGGGCGAGTCCGGTGGCGTGCGCGGCGTGCGTGGCCAGCGGGGTGCACTGCGGTGCCGTACGACGGCTCACGGGATCGTAGCCGCAGTGGCCGTCACCGCGGAGCAGGGTCAGTGCCTCGACGGGGTCGATGCCCCGGCTGACCAGTGCCACGCAGTCGCGGTAGGTGGGGAACAGCCAGTCGGACGGGCGCAGGGCGAGCGCCGCGCCGATCTGGCAGGCCTCCTGGCCGAGGCTGGACGGGTGCACCGCCAGCCTGCCCTGTCGGGCGAGCGTGGTGGCCTGCTCGTCGAAGCGACGGCCGACGACCATTTTCCGGTACGCGCTGAGCAGCAGTGCGGATTCCGGCATTTGGTATTCGACGTCACCGTTCGATTGCCGAGGCTTTGCTATTTCCTGGAGAAGGCGGACCGGAAACCGGGATGGCAGCCATGGCGACGGAGAAGGAGCAAACGAATTCTCTGCCCCTCCCGGCATCACTTCATGCATAGGACTCTCGCTCAATTCCTCGCCGTCCTCTCGTCCGGGAGCCTGCGCCCCGAGGTACGCGAACAGGCATAACACGCCGTCACGTGCACGTCAGGTAAGGCGAGATGAAGCGGAACTGAACAGTCCAAAGGTATGGACCAGTCCGATGTTCGGGGCGCAATGTCAACCGACAGTTGAGGAGATCGTAACCTTCGGTCCGCCCGTTCTTCAGGAATTCCCGGGTGCAATTGGCCCGCGAAGCACGGCCCTTCGGAAGGCAATGGAATGTCCCGAGTACACCCCCAGGTACACGCGGGAAACCGTCACTACTCGATCGTCTGTTCTTCCTGCGGAGCCCGCTACGAGGACGACGGACTCATCCTCGACTGCCCTGGTGCGCACGAACCGGCGTTCCTGCGCACCGAGTACGCCGGCGCCCAGGCCCCGCACACCGCGACCGGCCTGTTCCGGCACGCCCGACTGCTGCCCGTGGCCAGGGCCTTCCCCGACACGCCCGGCCCGGTCGTACACCGCGCCGACCGGCTCGGGAGCCGCATCGGACTCAACCGTCTGTGGGTCGCCTTCAACGGTCACTGGCCCGAACGCGGAGCGTCGCTGCCGACCTGCACGTTCAAGGACCTGGAGGCGTACACGGTGCTCGGCCGACTGCCCGCCGACCCGCCCGTCCTGGTGATCCCCTCGGCGGGCAACACCGCCGCCGCCTTCGCCTGGGCCGCGACCCGCCATCAGGTGCCCTGCCTGATCGTGGTGCCCGCCCCGGCCCTGGACGGCATGTGCTTCCCGGACCCGCTGGCCCCGTGCGTACGCATCGTCGTCCTCGACGGCGGCGCCACCTACAGCGATGCCATCGCCTGCGCCGACCTGCTGGCGCGGCTCCCCGGCCACCGGGCGGAGGGTGGCGCCCGCAACGTCGGTCGCCGCGACGGCCTGGGCACCGTGATGCTCGCCGCGGCCGAGACCCTCGGGCGCCTCCCGCAGACGTACGTCCAGGCGGTCGGCAGCGGCACGGGGGCCATCGGGGCACACGAGGCGGCGCGCCGGATCCGCTCGGCGGGCGAACCGATGCCGCGCCTGCTGATGTGTCAGAACGCTCCGTTCGCTCCGCTGTTCGAGGCATGGCATCGCGGCGGCCCGGCGCCCGCGGACCGTGAGCGCGATCCACTGGCCCGTGAACTGACCAACCGCCGCCCGCCGTTCACCGTGCGGGGTGGGGTGCGCGAGGTTCTCGGCGAGAGCGGCGGCGACGTCCTGTGCGTCGACAACTCCGCCGCGCTCGCCGCGATGGCGCTGTTCGAGGAGATCGAGGGCATCGACATCGAGCCCGGCGCCGGTGTCGCCCTGGCGGCCCTCGCCGACGCGGTACGCGCCGGGTGCGTCGATCGCGACGAGCTGGTCCTGCTCAACATCACCGGCGGCGGACGGGCCCGGCAGGCCCGCGAGATCCCGCTCGTCCCCGCCGAGCCCTGGCTGCGCGTCCCGTGGCCCAAGGACGGCGACGGTCCCCGCAGGGTCGCCGAACAGGTGAGCCTGCGCCTGTCGTACGCGCCCGTCGGCTCGGGAGCGGCCCGTTGACCCGTCCGCACCTCCGCCTGATCACCCGGCCGACATCGGTCACCACCCCCACCGGAGCACGCCGATGACCACCACTCGATGGATCGAACCGTCCGCCGCCCAGCGTTCGATATGGTTCGGACAGCGACTCGACAGCGCCGGTGCCGCCTACAACGTGGGTGAGTACACGGAGATCCACGGCCCTCTCGATCCGGGCCTGATGCGCACGGCCGTACAGCGGGTGGTGGACGCCACACAGACGCTGCACTCCCGGTTCACGGCCGCCGACACCGGCGTACGACTGCTCCTGGACGCCGATCCCACGTGTGCGATGCCCGTGGTCGACGCGTCGGACGCCGAGGCTGCCGGGCGGTGGATGGCGGACGACTTCGCCATGTCCTTCGATCTGGAGCGGGGCCCGCTCTTCCGCTACGCGCTGCTGCGGCTCGCCGACGACCACTGGATCTGGTACCAGGCGTACCACCACATCGCCGTCGACGGCTTCAGCTGTTCCCTGATCGCCCGCCGGGTGGCCGACGCGTACAACGCGCTCGCCGAGGGTGCACGCAGGTTGTCGCCCTCCCTCGACCAGCAGCGGTCCCCGCTGCCGCTCGCGCCGCTGGTCGCCGCCGACGACGCGTACCGCGCGGACGGGCGGCACGAACGGGACCGGGCGTACTGGATGCGTGCCCTCACCGACCGCCCCGACCCGGTGAGTCTGTCCGCGCGCCCTCCGCGCATCGCCGGCGGCTTCCTGCGCCGTACGGGTCATCTCCCCGCTGCGGCGGGCGACTTGGTGCACGCCGCAGCCGAACGCGCCGGGACCCGTTGGTCCCGTGTGGTCCTCGCGGGCACCGCCGCCTATCTGCACGCGCTCACGGGAACCAGGGACGTCGTGCTCGGCCTCGCGGTAACCGGCCGGGAGAGCGAGAGCGAACTCTCCACTCCGGGCATGGCGTCCAACGTGCTTCCGCTGCGGCTTTCGGTGCGCCCGGACACCACCGCCGCCGACCTCGTGCGGCAGACCGCCCGCGCCACCCGCGGCCTGCTCGCACACCAGCGCCTGCGGGGAGAGGATCTGCGCCGGGCGCTCGACTGGCCGCAGGACGGGCGCCGCTTCTTCGGTCCGGTCGTCAACATCATGGCTTTCGGGCCGGAGTTGCGCTTCGCCGGGCACCCGACGACCCGCCACAACCTGTCCACGGGGCCGGTCGAGGACCTGGCGGTCAACGTCTACGACCGCGCTGACGGCGACGGCATCCGCGTGGACCTCGACGCGAGCCCCGAGCACTACGGCGAAGACGAACTCAGCGCTCACCACCGCCGTTTGCTCCGCTTCCTGGAGCGGTTCGCGGCGGCGGCCCTGGAGGCGGGCACGGCGGTGGGCGGGGTCGAGACGGCCCTGCCGGGTGAGGAGTCGCGGCTCGACGGCTCGCCACCCGTCGCAGGGGCCGGCGGGGTTCCCGCGGTCTTCGCCGCCCGCGTGGCCGCCGACCCGGACGGCCCGGCCGTCGTCCACGGAGACCGCACGACCAGTTACCGGCAGCTCAGCCAACGCGCCAACCGGCTCGCGCACCGCCTGCTGCGGCTCGGCGTCCGCCCGGAGGACCGGGTCGCGGTCCTGATGCGCCGCTCCGACGACCTCCTCACAGCCCTGCTGGCCGTCCTGAAAGCGGGCGGCGCCTACGTCGGCCTCGACCCGCGCGCCCCCTCCGCGCGCACCCTGCGGCTGCTGGCGCAGACCGGCGCGGCGGTGCTCCTGACCGACAGCGAGGGTGAGACGTACGACGGTCTGCGCGTCGTCTGCGTCACCGATCCCTCGCTCGCCGCGGAGCCGGACACCGCGCCCGCTGTGCTCGTGCACCCGGACCAACTGGCGTACGTCAGCTTCACGTCAGGCTCCACCGGCGTGCCCAGGGGCGTCGCCGTCACGCATCGGGACATCACCGCGCTGGCCGCCGACTCGGCGTTCGGCGGCGGGGCGCACGCTCGGGTCCTGGTGCACTCGCCGACGGCGTTCGACGCATCGACGTACGAGGTGTGGGTGCCGCTGCTGGGCGGAGGCACCGCCGTGGTCGCGGGCCCGGACGAGGACGTGGACGCCGTCGCAGTGGCCCGGCTGACGGCACGGCACCGGCTGACCGCGGTGTGGTTGACCGCGGGGCTGTTCCGGCTCGCCGTCGAACAGGACCCGGGCTGTTTCGCCGGGCTCCGTCAGGTGTGGGCCGGTGGCGAGGCCGTCCCCGCGGCCTCGGTGCGCAGGGTCCTGGCAGCCTGCCCGGGGCTGACTGTCACCAACGGCTACGGCCCGACCGAGACGACCACGTTCGCCACCAGCCGCCCCTGCACCGACCCGGCCACGATTCCCGACGCGCTGCCCATCGGACGCCCGCTGGACGGCATGCGCTGCTACGTGCTCGGCGACGGTCTGCGCCCTGTTCCGCACGGCACGGTCGGTGACCTGTACGTCGCCGGGCCCGGCGTGGCCCGCGGCTATCTCGGCCGCCCCGACGCCACCGCCGGACGCTTCACCGCGGACCCGTACGGCCCGCCCGGCGCCCGCATGTACCGCACCGGAGACCGCGTCCGGCTCACCGACGAGGGTGAACTCGAGTTCCACGGGCGGGCCGACGACCAGGTCAAGCTACGCGGTTTCCGCATCGAGCCCGGCGAGATCGAGGCCGTCCTGACCTCGCATCCGGCGGTCGCCCAGGCCGTGGTGCTGGTGCGGGAGGAACGCCTGATCGCCTATACGGTGCCGGCCGGAAGCACGGCCCCGCGCACCCTGCCGACCGGGAGCACGGACGCGGACGCACCGCCCGCCCACCCGACCGGGGGCACGGACCCGCACGCCCTGCACGCCCACCTCGCCGAGCACCTGCCCGACCACATGGTCCCGGCCGCCGTCGTACACCTGGACCGGCTGCCGCTGACCGCCAACGGCAAGCTCGACCGCGGCGCCCTGCCGGCCCCGTTCACGCGGAGCGGCGACAGCCGTGCCCCGCGCACCCCGCTGGAGGAGACCCTCTGCGGTCTCTTCGCCGACGTCCTGGGGCTGCCGGCCGTCGGTCCCGACGACAGCTTCTTCGCCCTCGGCGGCCACTCGCTGCTCGCCCTGCGGCTGATCGGCCGCATCCGCGACACCCTGGGTACGGAACTGACGCTGCGCCATGTCTTCGCGGCGCCCACGCCTGCGGCGCTGGCCGCTGCGGTCGACCCGAGCACCGTCGTACGGCCGGTCTCCCGGCCGGTGCCGGGGGCCGTCCCCGACCGGGCCCCGCTGTCGTCCGCCCAGCGGCGCCTGTGGTTCCTCGACCGGCTGGAGGAGTCGGGCGTGGCCTACCATGTCCCGCTCGCCCTACGGCTGAGAGGGGCGGGGCTCGATCCGGACGCCCTCGGTGAGGCGCTGGCCGACCTGGTCACCCGGCACGAGATCCTGCGCACCGTCTACCCGGACGTCGACGGCATCCCGTGTCAGCGGCTGCTGGACCCGGCGACGGCCAGGCCCCGGCTCCACGGTGAGCGAGCCGCGCCGCACGAACTACCGGAGCGGCTGGCCGAGTTGGCGGGTCAGGAGTTCCGGCTGGCCGACGACATCCCGATCCGCGCCCACCTCCTCACCCTCGGCCCCGACGAACACGTCCTGCTGCTGGTCCTGCACCACATAGCCGCCGACGGGCGCTCCCTCGATCCCCTGGTCCGCGATCTGTCGACCGCCTACCGCGCCCGGCACGAAGGCCGCGAACCCGACTGGGCGCCGCTGCCGGTGCAGTACGCCGACTTCGCCGTCTGGCAGCGGCAGCACCTGCTCGACAGCACCCTGCTGGACCCGCAACTCGCCTACTGGCAAAACAACTTGGCGGACCTGCCCGACGAACTCGCGCTCCCCGTCGACCGTCCCCGCCCGACCCGCGCCACGCACCGGGGCGGCGATGTGCCCGTACGGCTGGACCCTGAGCTGCACCGGCGGCTGCGTGAGCTGGCCGGGGAGACCGGGACCACACCGTTCATGATCGTCCAGGCGGGGCTCGCCGCCCTGCTGACCCGTCTCGGCGCCGGTACTGACATCCCGCTGGGCACCCCGGTCGCGGGCCGCTCCGACGAGGTACTGGACGACCTGGTCGGGTGTTTCCTCAACACCCTCGTCCTGCGCACCGACACCTCCGGCTCCCCCACCTTCCGGGAGCTCCTTGACCGGGTCCGGGAGGCCGATCTCGCCGCCTACGCCCACCAGGATCTGCCGTTCGAGCAGCTGGTCGAGGCCCTCAATCCGCCTCGCTCAACGGCCCGGCACCCCCTGTTCCAGGTGATGCTCGCCTTCCACCCCGACACCACCGGACCCCGCCTCGAACTGCCGGGTCTCACCGCCGAAACGGTCCCCGTGGAGACGGGGGCCACCAAGATCGACCTCACCTTCAACCTCGGCGAGCGCACTGCCCCCGACGGCTCCCCGGACGGCATCGAGGGCATCCTCCAGTACAATGCCGACCTCTTCGACCGCGAGACGGCCACGGAGTTCGCCTCCAGGCTGGAGCGGCTCCTGCGGGCCGCGGTCGAGGATCCCGGCCGGCCCGTGGGGGCGCTGGACATCCTGGGCGCGGACGAACGGCGCCGCCTGCTCGTCGAGTACAACGACACCGCGCGCCATGTGCCGCAGACGACCTTCCCGCGGCTCTTCGAGGCCCGCGCGGCCGAGCAGCCGGACGCGGTGGCCGTCTCGCACACCCGCAACGAGCTGACGTACGGTCAACTGGACCTGCGGGCTGAGAAATTGGCCCGGGTCCTGGTCTCGCACGGGGCCGGACCGGGCGGGATCGTCGCCTTCGCGCTCCCCCGCTCCGTCGACATCGCGGTTGCCGTACTGGCCGTGCTCAAGACAGGTGCCGCCTACCTGCCGCTCGATCCGGAGCACCCCGCCGAGCGCACCGCGCAGCTGCTGTCCGACGCCGACCCGGTGTGTGTCATCGCCCGGGAACCGCTGGACACCGACTGCCCGGTGGTGAGCCCGGACGCGGAAGCTCCCATCTTCGAGGGCGAGTTGGCGAAGGCCCGGCCCGCCGACCCGGCCTACCTCATCTACACCTCCGGTACCACCGGGCGCCCCAAGGGCGTCGTCGTCGAGCACCGCAACCTCACGACGTACGTGGCCCGTTGCATCGAGACGTACCCGAGTCTGCGCGGCGCCTCGCTGCTGCACGCGACGATGTCCTTCGACGCCACGGTCACGACCTTGCACGGAGCGCTCGCGGCAGGGGGCCGGGTACACATCGCGGCCGTGCACGAGGCGGGCACCGAGCCGCTGCCCGGCGGCTACACGTTCCTCAAGGCCACCCCCAGCCATCTGGCGCTGCTGCCCGCGCTACCACACGACATCTCACCCAGCGGCGAGTTCATGCTGGGCGGCGAGGCACTGGTGGGCGAGGCCCTGCGCGCCTGGCGCCGGGACCACCCCGGTGTGCGGCTGATCAACCACTACGGGCCGACCGAGGTCACCGTCGGTTGCACCGACCACCGCATCGACCCCGGCGACGTCCTGCCGTCGGGCCCGGTGTCGATCGGGCGCCCCATGTGGAACACCCGTGCGCACGTCCTGGACGCCTGGCTGAACCCCGTCCCGGTCGGTGTCGAGGGCGAGTTGTACGTGGCCGGCGACCTGGTGGCCCGGGGGTACTTGAACCGGCCCGGCCTGACCGCCGAGCGGTTCGTCGCCGACCCGTACGGCCCGCCGGGCACCCGGATGTACCGCACCGGCGACCTGGCCGTGCGCCGCGCCGACGGCACTCTGGTGCTGCGCGGCCGGGCCGACGGCCAGCTGAAGATCCGGGGCCTGAGGATCGAGCCGGGCGAGATCGAGGGCGTCCTCACCGCCCACGGCGGGGTCGAGCAGGCCGCGGTGGTGGTGCGCGAGGACGCCCCCGGAGTCCGGCGGCTGGTCGGATACCTGGTGGGACCGGCCGGGGCCGACGTCGCCGCCGTACGGGCGTACGCGGCCCGGCGGCTGCCCGGGCACATGGTCCCGGAGGCGTTCGTGGTGCTGGACGCGCTGCCGATGACACCCAACGGCAAGCTGGACCGGGCAGCGCTGCCCGCCCCTGAGGCACGGACCGGGAGCCGGGCCCCGCACACCGCGCAGGAGATGATCCTGCGCGATCTGTTCGCCGAGGTTCTCGGGCTTGACCCGGACGAAACGGGCGCGGAGGACGGCTTCTTCGACCTCGGTGGGGACAGCATCGCCTCCATCCACCTCGTCAGCCGGGCCCTCGCGGCCGGGCTGCGGCTGACCCCGCGGGACGTGTTCGAGCACCGCACGGCGGCCGGTCTCGCCGCCGTGGCCGCGAGCCGGCCCGCCGTGTCCCGGGGGCCCGCGCGGGAGTCGGGCGTCGGTGACCTGCCGCTCACCCCGGCCATGCACCGCCTGCGCCAACGCGGCGGACCCGTAGGAGCGTTCAGCCAGTCGCTGCTCCTCGTCACCCCGGCGGGCACCGACGAGACAGGGCTGGCCGCCGCCCTGACGGCCGTAATCGATCACCATGACGCGCTGCGGCTTCGGGTGGCGACGGAAGGCGACTGGACCTCGCACATCCCGCCGGCCGGGAGCGTGAAGGCTCCGCTGGAGCGGATCGGCGTACCGGACGGCGACTTCGAGTCCGCACTCCCCCGTCGTGCGCCCCGACTGAGCCCGGATCGGGGCGAGTTGGTACGAGCGGTCTGGTACGACGCCGGCCCCGATCGCCCGGGCCGACTGCTGCTGACGATCCACCACCTGGCCGTGGACGCCGTGTCCTGGGGCATCGTCCGTGCCGACCTGGCCGCCGCCCGGCGGGGAGACGAGCTGCCGCCGTCCGGTACCCCGTTCCGGCACTGGGCACGGCTGCTGCACCGCGAGGCCGAGGCGCGCGGTGCCGAACTCAACCTCTGGCGCCGCACATTGGCGGCCCCGACGCCGGGCGTACGACACCCCGACCCCGCGCGGGATGTCGTCGGCAGTCTGCGCCACCTCACCCGCGTCCTGGCGCCCGAGCCCACCGCCGACCTGCTGACCACGGTCCCCGCCGCCTTCCGCACGGGCCCCGAAGACGTCCTCCTCGCCGCCCTCGCTCTCGCCTTCGCCCGCGGACGACGACACCCGGCGCTGCTGGTGGACATCGAGCGGCACGGGCGGGAGGAACTGGCCGAGGGGGTGGACCTCTCCCGCACGGTGGGCTGGTTCACCAGCGTGGTCCCGGCCCGCCTCGACCTCACCGGGCTCGACCTCGGCGATCCCGCGCAGATCCTGCGCGGCGTGAAGGAGCAGCTGCGGGCCGTCCCCGACCACGGCATCGGGCACGGCCTGCTGCGCCACCTGAACCCGGAGACCGGCCCGCTCCTGGCCGCCCTCCAGACACCGGCAATCGGCTTCAACTACCTGGGCCGCACCTCCGGTGAACGGTCCGATGACTGGTCGATCGCCCCCGAGGAACTCCCCGGCACGCTCGCCCTCGGCACCCACCACGACCCTGCCCTGCCCGTCGCCCACGGCCTGGAGATCACCGCCGTGGCCGGAGTGGAGGGGCTGCGCGCCACCTGGTCGTGGGTGCCCGGCATCTGGTCCGAGGACGAGGTGAGCGCCCTCGCCGACCTGTGGTCCGAGGCGCTGACCGCCCTCTCCCACACCACGGCGGCGGGCGGACACACCCCGTCCGACCTGCCGCTGGTGTCGCTGTCCCAAGCAGAGATCGACGAACTCGAAGCCGAGTTCGGAAGCGAGTGGAGGTAACCCACGGTGACTCGGTCCGGAATCTCCGACGTCCTGCCCCTGTCGCCCTTGCAGGAGGGGCTGCTCTTCCACACCCAGTACGACGACGGCCACGGCCCCGACGTCTACGCCGCCCAGCAGGTGCTGGAGCTGACCGGCCAGGTCGACCCGGCCGCCGTACGAGCCGCCGGGCAGGCCCTGCTCGACCGGCACCCGAACCTGCGCGCCTGCTTCCGCCGCCGCGACACCGGGGCGCCGATCCAGATCGTGCCTTCGGACGTCGAACTCCCCTGGGCCGAGGCCGACTTGTCCGCATTCGACGAGGACAACCGGGAAACGGCCTGGCGGCGGCTGCTCGACGAGGAGCGGGGCCGCCGCTTCGACCTGGCCCGGCCGCCGCTTCTGCGCCATCTGCTCGTCCGGTGGGCTTCCGACCGCTACCGGCTGGTGATCACCAACCACCACATCCTGTTGGACGGCTGGTCCAAGCACCTGCTCTTCCGTGAGTTCGGCGCCCTCCACGCGGGCGAGCACCCGGCCGCGCTTCCGCCCGCGCCGCCGTACCGCGACTACCTGGCCTGGCTGGCCCGGCAGGACCGTACCGCCGCCGAAGCGGCCTGGCGGAACGCCCTCTCCGAGGCGACGACGCCCACACTGCTCGCCGCCGGGGCACCCACCTCGCCCGTACTTCCGCACGAACTCATCGTGGAACTGCCCGAGAGCGCCACCCGCCTCGCCGAAGCGGCGGCGCGCTCGCTCGCCGTCACCCTCAACACCCTTGTGCAGGGCGCCTGGGGCGTCCTGCTGGGTCGGCTGACCGGCCGCAGCGACGCCGTGTTCGGCCAGACCGTCACGGTCCGGCCGCCGGAACTGCCGAACGTGACGTCGCTGGTCGGCTTCTGCATCAACACCGTTCCCCTGCACGTCCGCTGGAACGAGGGGGACACCGTCGCCGAGTTCCTCACCGGCCTTCAGGGCCGGCAGGCGGCCCTGCTCCCGCACCAGTACCTCGGTCTCGCCGACATCCGGCAGGCCACCGGAGCGGGCGACCTCTTCGACACCCTGCTGGCCTTCGAGAACCACCCCGCCGCCGCGGACACGTCCCAGGTCACCCAGCTCGCCGGCCGCGACGCCACCCACTACCCGCTGACCCTCGCCGCACTGCCCGGCCGCCGACTGGCCCTGCGCCTGTCCTACCGGCCCGGCCTGTACGACGAAACCGGCGCCCGCACCCTGCTGGACCGCCTCGCCACCGTCCTGACGGCCCTGGCCTCCGACCCCGCACGACCTGTCGGTGAGATCGAGGCGCTGCTGCCCGGCGAACGGGAACAGCTGCTGAAGCAGACGAACACCGGCACAGCGCCGCCCGACAGCACCCTGCCCGAACTGTTCGCCCGCCAGGCCGCCCGCACCCCGGACGCGACAGCCGTGGTGCACGACGGCACCCGCCTCACCTACGCGGAACTCGACGAGCGGTCCAACCGCCTCGCCCACCTGCTCGCCGACCGCGGTGCCGGCCCGGAGCGCCTGGTCGCGCTGGCACTGCCCCGCACACCGGACCTGGTGGTGGCCGTCCTCGCGGTCCTCAAGACCGGTGCCGCCTATGTGCCGATGGACCCCGAGTATCCAGCCGAGCGGCTGGCCCACATGCTGGCCGACGCGGATCCGGTACTGCTGGTCTCGGCGGACGCGACGGCGCCAACGGGGAGCGAGACCCCCGTCGTCACGGTCGCCGAGTCGCTGGACCACCCTTCGACCCCACCGCGGTCGCCGCTCCCGGACCCCGCCAACACCGCGTACGTGATCTACACCTCCGGCTCCACCGGCCGCCCCAAGGGCGTCGCCGTACCGCACCGCAACGTCGTACGGCTCTTCACCTCCACCCGCCAGTGGTTCGACTTCGGCCCGGACGACGTGTGGACCCTCTTCCACTCCTACGCCTTCGACTTCTCGGTCTGGGAACTGTGGGGAGCGCTGCTGCACGGCGGCACGCTCGTGGTCGTCCCGTTCGCGGTGAGCCGTGACCCGGAGGAGTTCCGGCGTCTCCTCGTGCGCGAACAGGTCACGGTGCTCAACCAGACACCGTCGGCCTTCGGCGAACTCCTGCGCGCGGACGCCGCCCTGCCGGACACCGGAGACCAACTCGCCCTGCGCTACGTGGTCTTCGGCGGGGAGGCACTGGACATGGCGCGGGTCGCCGAGTGGTACGCCCGGCATCCCCAGGACGCGCCCGTCCTGGTCAACATGTACGGGATCACCGAGACGACGGTCCATGTCACCGCTCTGCCGCTGAGCGAGGACATGGCGAGCGAGGGCAGGGGCAGGATCGGGCACGCGATCCCCGACCTTCGCACGTACGTCCTGGACGCGAGGCTGCGACTCGTACCGCCGGGCACGACCGGCGAGTTGTACGTCGCCGGAGACGGTCTGGCGCGCGGGTACCTGGGACGGCAGGATCTGACGGCCGGGCGGTTCGTCGCCGATCCGTTCGGCGCACCCGGCGCCCGCATGTACCGCACGGGCGACCTGGCGCGACGGACGGCGGACGGTGGGCTGGAGTACGTGGGCCGGGCCGACGACCAGGTCAAGCTCCGCGGCTTCCGCATCGAACCCGGCGAGGTCGAGACCGCGCTCACCGGTCACCCGGACGTGTCCCGGGCGGTCGTCCTCGTCCGTGACGGGCGGCTCGTCGCGTACGTCGTCGCGGCGGCCGTCGACGCCGACGAGCTGCGCCGCCACGCGGCACGCACCCTCCCCGAGCACATGGTCCCGGCCGCGGTCGTACGGCTGGACCGGCTGCCGCTGACCCCCAACGGCAAGCTGGACCAGGCGGCCCTGCCGGCCCCGTCGGCGCAGAGCAGCGGGAGCCGTGCCCCGCGCACCCCGCAGGAGGAGATCCTGTGCGGCCTTTTCGCCGATGTGCTCGACGTGCCGCCGCACCGGGTGGGAGCCGACGACGCCTTCTTCGACCTCGGTGGCGACTCCCTGCTCGCCATGCGTCTCGCCGACCGCATCCGGGCCTCTCTCGGTACGGCGTTGCCCGTCCGGTCGGTGTTCGAGGCGCCGACACCCGCCGGGCTGGCCGAACGGCTGCGCGAGACCGACGGCGTACGACGGCCCGAACTCGCCCCGTGCGAACGCGGCCACGCGCCGATCCCGCTGTCGTACGCCCAGCAGCGCCTGTGGTTCATGAGCCGCCTCGACGGGGGCGGCACCACCTACACCGTCCCCTGGGCCCTGCGTCTGACCGGCCCACTCGACCGGGAGGCGCTGCGGGCCGCCCTGGCCGATCTCGTCGAACGCCACGAACCGCTGCGCACCCTCCATCCCGACTTCCAGGGCACCCCGTACCAGCGGATCCTCGCCCCGCAGGCAGGCCGCCCGGACCTCGACATCGTGCCCACCACCGAAGCCGAACTCCCCGCGCTGCTCACTGCCGCCGCACGCCACCGCTTCGACCTGTCGGCCGAAACCCCGCTGCGGACCACCCTGTACGCGCTCGGCGCCGACACCCACGTCCTGCTGCTGCTCGCCCACCACATCGCCGTCGACGGTTGGTCCATGGCACCGCTGATGCGCGACCTGACCGCCGCGTACGCGGCACGCACCGCCGGCGATCTCCCGCAGCAGGCCCAACTGCCCGTCCAGTACGCCGACTTCGCGCTGTGGCAGCGCGAGCTGCTGGGGTCCGCGGGTGAGCCCGGCAGCCCGATGAGCCGTCACATCGCCTTCTGGCGTGCCGCGTTGGCAGGCGCGCCGGAAGAACTGCCCCTGCCGGCCGACCGGCCGAGGCCCGCCGAGCCCAGCGGCGACGGCGACCGAGCCGGCCTCACGATCGACGCCGACCTGCACGCGCGGCTCGCCTCCCTCGCCGCCGAATCCAGGGTCACCCTCTTCATGGTCCTCCAGGCCGGTTTCGCAGCGCTGTTGACCCGGTTCGGCTCGGGCCCGGACGTCGTCCTCGGCACCCCGGTCGCCGGGCGGTCCGATGCCAGGCTGGACGACCTGGTCGGCTTCTTCGTCAACAGCCTGACCCTGCGCACGGACACCTCGGGCAACCCCACCTTCCGGGAACTGCTGCACCGGGTGCGGGAGTTCGACCTCGCCGCCTACGCCCACCAGGACGTGCCGTTCGACGTGCTCGTGGACGCCCTCACGCCGAAGCGCAGCCTCGCCCGGCATCCGCTGTTCCAGGTCGTGCTGGCGTTCACCGGACACAGTGCGCAGCCCGCACCCTCCCTGCCCGGACTGGAGGTGGGCGTCGAGACCGTCGAGACCGGGGCCGCCCGCTTCGACCTGTCCCTGTACCTGAAAGAGCACCGCGACGCCGCGGGCGCACCGGTGGGCATCGAGGGCATCGCCGAGTACAGCACCGACCTGTTCGACGCGGCCACGGTCGAGCGGCTGGCCCGGGCGTTGGTGCGCTTCCTGAGCGCCGTCGCCGCCGATCCCGGGGCGCGGATCGAGGGCGTGGACCTCGGGAGCGACGGCGCACGGCGGCCCTCACGGGAGCCCGAGCGCGCGGAGCCCGAAGCCCTGCCCGTGCCCGCGGCGCAGGAACCGGCGTCCCCGGCCGAGCGCATCCTCGCCACGCTCTTCGGTGAACTGCTCAACCTGTCGCACGTCCCCCTCGACGAGGACTTCTTCGCTCTAGGTGGCGACAGCATCTCCTCGATCCGCCTGGTCAGCCGGGCGGCCGAGGCCGGGGTCGTGATCACTGCCCGGGACGTGTTCAAGCACCAGACCGTGCGGGAGCTGGCCGCGGTGGCCCGTGGCCCCGTCGCCACCGCGGGCGGCACGGACGACGCGGTAGGTCCGGTGCCGCTCACCCCGGTGATGCGGTGGCTGCTCGAACGCGGCGGCCCGATCGACCGGTTCAGCCAGTCCGTCCTGCTGACGGTGCCCGCCCAGGCCGGTGCGGACGGCCTGGCCGACGCCCTCCAAGCCCTGCTCGACCACCACGACATGCTGCGGTCCAGGCTCGTCATCGGTCCGCAGGCGCAGAGCCTGCCGAGCCTGGAAGTCGCCGCGATCGGCACGGTCCGCGCCACCGACCTGCTCGACCGGCGGGACGTCTCCGGCACGGCCGACCTCCACGGCGCCGTGGCCGAGGAGTTCGAACGGGTCCTGGGGCTCCTCGATCCGGTGGCCGGCGTGATGGTGCGTGCCGTGTGGTTCGACGCCGGCCCGGACCGTCCAGGCCGGCTGCTGCTGTTCGTCCACCACCTGGCCGTGGACGGTGTGTCCTGGCGCATCCTCGTACCGGACCTCCAGGCTGCCTGGGAGACCCTCACGGCCGGGGGGCGTGCCGAACTTCCCCCCGTGGGCACCTCGTTCCGGCGCTGGGCCGCCGTACTCGAGGAGGAGGCGAGTGCGCCGTCGCGGGTTGCCGAGGCCGAACTGTGGCAGCGCGTCGCGGCTGCCCGGCCCCTGCCGCTGGGCTCGCGCCCGCTGGACGCCGACCGGGACACCACCGCCACGACGCGTTCGCTGCGGCTGACGCTGCCGACCGAGACCACGGGCCCGCTGCTCACCACGGTCCCGACCGGCTTCCGTACCGGTGTCCAGGACATCCTGCTGACCGGCCTCGCGCTGGCGGTCGCCGACCGCTACGGCTCTCCGCACGTCGTACTCGACGTCGAGGGCCATGGCCGGGAGGAACTGGCACCCGGGCTGGCGCTCTCCCGGACCGTGGGCTGGTTCACCTCGCTGTACCCCGTCCACCTCGACCTGGCGGGCGTCGACGTGACCGACGCGCTGACCGCCGGGCCCGCCGCCGACCTCGCCGTCGCCCGGGTCGCGGAGCACCTGCGCGAACTGCCCGACCGCGGCCTGGGATACGGCCTCCTGCGCCACCTCAACCCGGACACCGCAGCCGAGCTCGCCAAGTCGCCCGCCCCGGCGATCGGCTTCAACTACCTCGGCCGGTTCACCACCCCCGACCCCACCGGCACCACACCCTGGGCCTTCGCCCCGGAGTCGGCGGCCCTCGGCACCGGCGCCGACTCCGCCCTCGCCGCCGCCCACGTCCTGGAACTCGGCGCGGTCGTCCGCGACACCGGCACGGGGCCTCAGCTGCTGGCCCACTGGTCCTGGCCCGACGGTGTCCTGGCCGAGCCGGAGGTGCGCGCGCTGGCCGAGTCCTGGTTCACCGCACTCACCTCGCTCGTCTCCCGTGCCGGTGGCACGGCCGGACCGTCGGCCGCGGACATGACGGTGGCCGGCATGTCCCGGGACGAACTGGCCGAGCTCGCCGCGGGCCTGGACTCCTGAACGAGGGACGAGTTGGACGAGACCGTGAGACGAGATGACGACATGACACAGCCCATGCCGGCCGACGTACTCCCCCTCACCCCGCTCCAGGAGGGCCTGCTCTTCCACGCCCTGTACGAGCACGAACGGGACGCCCCCGACGTGTACATCGTGCAGTTGGTGTTCGAACTCGACGGGCCGGTGGACGCCGGCCGTCTCCGAGCCGCCGCACAGACCTTGCTGGAGCGGCACCCGAACCTGCGGGCGGCCTTCCGGCGGCGCCGTGGCGGCCAGCCCGTCCAGGTCGTCCCGCACCGGGCGACACTGCCGTGGACGGAAGCCGACCTGACCGCGCCGGGCGTCGACACCGAGAAGGCCTGGACGGAGTTGCTGGACCGGGACCGGGAGCGCGGCTTCGACCCGGCGACCCCTCCCCTGCTGCGGTGCACCCTGGTCCGCACCTCGGAGCGGCACCACCGGCTGCTCGTCACCCACCACCACATCCTGCTCGACGGCTGGTCGGTCTCGGTGCTCCTGCGGGAACTGCTCGCCCTGTACGCCACCGGGGACAGCGCGGCCGCCCTCGCACCCGTGCCGCCGTACCGCGACTTCCTTCGCTGGCTGGACCGAAGGGACCGCCGCGCAGCCGAAGCCGCCTGGCGGGACAGGCTGACCGGCGTGACGGAGCCGACCCGGCTGGCACCGGGCGCTGATCCGGGCGCGGGCGAGTCGGCACAGGCCCGAGCCGAACTGTCGGCCGAGACCGCCGCCGCGCTCCACGCGCGCGCCCGCAGCCTCGGCGTCACGCTGAACACCTTCGTCCAGTCCGCCTGGGCGGTCCTCCTGGGCCGGCTGACCGGACGCGACGACGTCGTCTTCGGCACCACCGTCTCCGGCCGCCCGGCCGAACTGCCGGGCGTCGAGTCCATGGTCGGCCTGTTCATCAACACCGTCCCGACCCGGGTCCGGCTGCGCCCCGCCACCCTCGTGAGCCGCCTGCTCCACGAGGTCCAGGACGGCTACGCCCACCTCCTGGACCACCATCACCTCGGGCTGGCCGACATCCAGCGGGCGGCCGGTGTCCCGGAACTCTTCGACACCCTCGTCGTCTTCGAGAACTACCCGGTGGACCCGACCGCCACGGGTGACGGCACCGAGCGCGACGGCGAGCTCCGGCTCGTCGGTTCGAGCGGCCGCGACTCCACCCACTACCCCGTGACCCTGGTAGCCCTTCCCGGCACCCGCCCCCGGTTCCGACTCGCCTACCGCAGCGGGCTGTTCACCACCGACTGGGCCGACAGGACGCTCGCCAGTCTGGTGCGGATCCTGGAGGCCATGGCCGCCGATCCGGACCTCCCCCAGGGGCGGCTGGAACTCCTGGCCCCCGACGAACTCCCGCACCGCGGCCCGTTGCCGCCTCCCGCGGGCCGCACGCTTCCCGAGCTCTGGGCCGCCCAGGTCGCGGCCACCCCGGAAGCCGATGCCCTGCTCCACGGCAGCCGCTGTCTCACGTACGGCGAACTGGACGCCCGGGCAACGCAGTTGGCCCACCGGCTCAGGGCGCTCGGTGCAGGCCCTGAGCGTGTCGTCGGCATCGCGCTGCCCCGTACGGCTGAGCTGGTCGTGGCGGTACTCGCCGTCCTCAAGTCCGGTGCCGCGTATCTGCCGCTCGACCCCGCCTATCCGGCCGACCGGCTGGCGTACATCGTCGCCGACGCCCGCCCGGTCGTCGTCCTCACCGGTGCCGAGTCGGTCCGGGCGCTGCCCGAGGGCACACCGACGCTCGACGTCGACCAGGAACTGACAAATCATCACAGTGCGGGCTGTGCGCGTGCGTTGACCGACCTCGACTCCGCGAGTGCACCGACACCCGACAGCCTCGCCTACATCACCTACACCTCCGGCTCGACCGGCCGCCCCAAGGGGGTCCTGGCCACGCATCGCAACGCCGTCGAGTTCGTCGAGTGGACGCACACCGCGTTCGGTTCCGAGCGGCTGGCCAGGGTGCTGTTCTCGACCTCGCTCAATTTCGACGTCTCGGTGTTCGAGATCTTCTCGCCGCTGCTGTGCGGGGGCCGCCTGGAGATCGTCGAGAGCCTCCTCGCCCTCACTGACGGCGTGCCCCGGGACGCCGGGCTGATCAGCGGCGTCCCCACGGTCATGGCCGCTCTCCTGGCCGAACAGCCCGCCGTCGTACCGCACACCGTGGCGCTCGGCGGCGAACCGATCCCGGCCCGGCTGCGCGCCGACATCGAGGCCGCCTTCCCCGGCGCACGGCTCGTCAATTTCTACGGCCCCACCGAGGCGACCGTCTACGCCACCGCGTGGCAGTCCGACGTCGACCCCGTCGTCGGTGCTCCGCACGACAGCAGCGGGCCGCCCATCGGCCGCCCGCTCGCCCGCAATCACGTCCATCTCCTCGACCACGGTCTGCGTCACGTGCCCGACGGGGCCGTCGGCGAGGTGTACGTGGCAGGCGGCGGCCCTGCCCGCGGCTACCTCGGCCGACCCGGTCTGACAGCCGAGCGGTTCGTGGCCGACCCCTTCGGCGAACCGGGGGAACGCCTGTACCGGACGGGCGACCTGGCGGTACGCGGACCCGACGGGATGCTGCGTTTCCTCGGCCGGGCAGACCAGCAGGTCAAACTCCGCGGCTTCCGTGTCGAACTGGGCGAGATCGAGGCCGTACTGACCGCGCATCCGGCCGTCGCCAAGTCCGCGGTGACAGTTCGTCAGGATGACGACGGTGAGAAGCAGTTGGTCGCCTACGTAGTCCCGGCCGGAACATCAGGCCGTGGGGTGGGTACGTCGGCGGTGCCCTCGGCACCGCCGACCGGGCCCGCGACCGAGCCCTCCAAAGCCGCCGGAGCCGCCGGGCCCGGGGTCGCCGCCCCGCCCGCCGACGACCTCCGCGAGCACCTCGCTCGCGCCCTGCCCGCCCACATGATCCCGTCGTCGTTCGTCACGCTCGACGCGCTCCCCCACACCGCCAGCGGCAAGCTGGACCGCAAGGCGCTGCCCGCCCCCGACAGGTCCCGGACCGCCACGTGCACCCCGCGCACCCCGCGCGAGGAGACGCTGCGCGGAGTCTTTGCCGAGGTGCTCGGACTCGACCCGACTCGGGTCGGCGTCCACGACGGCTTCTTCGACCTCGGCGGCCACTCCCTGCTGGCCCCACGCCTGACCTCCCGTATCCGCGCCGTGCTCGGACTGGAAGTACCGCTGCAGGTCCTCTTCGACACACCGACGGTGGCCGCGCTGGCCCGCCGAGCGGACGGAGACGTCGACAACGCCGCTCCCCTCGGCCCGCTGCTGCCGCTTCGGCCCCGAGGGCACCGCGAGCCCCTGTTCTGCCTGCCGCCGGCCTCCGGTCTGTCCTGGGGTTTCGCCGGTCTGGCCCGGCACCTCGCCCCCGGCCGCCCGCTCTACGGTCTCCAGTCCCACGGTCTGATCCCGGGCCGCCGGCCGGTCGCCACCCTGGCCGCGGCGGTCGCCGAGCACACCGCACTCATCCGCGAGACCCAGCCGCACGGCCCGTACCAGCTGCTCGGCTACTCCATGGGCGGGCTCGTCGCGTACGAGGTGGCCGTCGGCCTCCAGGCGGCCGGGGAGGAAGTCGCCCTCCTCGCGCTGCTCGACGCCTTTCCCGGCAGCTGGATCCGGCAGGGCCCACCCCCGGCCGACCGCCCGGCGCTGCTGCGCAGCCTCCTCGCCATCCTGGGCCGCCCGGTCCCCGGGCCCGAGGCCCAGCCGCTGACGGACGCCCGGTGGGCCGAACTGGTCCGTGGCGTGCCCGACATGGCCGGCAGTCTGAGCGATGCCGAACTGGCTGCCCTGGTCGACGTGACGGCGAACAACCGACGTCTGCTGGGCGAGTTCACCCCCTCGTCCTACCGCGGCGACCTGCTGGTCTTCACCGCCGCCCGGGATCCGGACGCGGTCCCCGGCCAGTACGGCGCGTGGCAGCCGTACGTCCGAGGCCGTGTCGTCAACCACGACATCCCGTGCGCGCACGGGGAGATGACCAGGCCGGCGTCGCTGGACGCCATAGGCCCGGTACTGGACAGCCATCTCGCGAAGTGATCCGGCTGGTTCCCGGCCGCCCGACCCCTGGAGGAAGTTCCGATGACCACCAACCCCTTCGACGACGACAGCATCGAGCACCTGGCCCTGGTGAACGACGAGGGCCAGCACTCCCTGTGGCCCGCCTTCGCCGAGGTCCCGGCCGGCTGGACCCTCGCCCATGGCCCCGCGAGCCGCCGGTCCTGCCTGGACCACATCAACGAGCACTGGACCGACATGCGCCCCAAGAGCCTGATCGAGGCCATGGGCGAGTGACTGCCCGCGCCCCTCACGCACAAGGAGATCTCCGCACCATGACCACGCAGGACACGACCAAGCTGGTGTGCCTTCCGTACGCCGGAGCGGGCGCTTCGTTCTTCCGTCCCTGGACCGCCCTGGCCGGGGACACGGTGGAGATCGTGGCGCTGCAACTGCCGGGCCGAGAACGGCAGATCGATGAGGAACCGTATCGGGACGTCCACCGGGCCGTCGACGGACTGCTCGCCCAACTGCGGGAAAGGCTCGGCGAGAGCGGCAGCAGGGTGGCCCTCTTCGGGCACAGTCTCGGCGCCGTGCTCGCCTACGAACTCGCCCACCGGCTGGTCGCCGAGCCCGGGTTCGAGGTGACCCACCTGTTCGTCAGCGGAGCACCGGAACCCGACCACGACCGTGCCCGACGGGCCACCGGACTGTCCGACGAGGACTTCCTCGCCCGGGTCGCCGAGTTCGCGGGCTACAGCCATCCCGCGCTCGACGACCCGGAGATGCGCGAGCTGCTCCTGCCCACCCTGCGCGCGGACGTCGAGATGCACGAGAACTACGTGCGCAGCACCCGGCTTCCCCTGGACGTGCCCGTCATGGTCGTCCGGGGTGAGGAGGACGACCTGGTCAGCCTCGACGCCGCCGCGTCCTGGAGCAAGGTGTCCGGCCGCGACTTCGACCATGTCGAGGTCCCCGGCGGTCACATGTATCTGACCGAGGCCGCAGCCGAGTTGGTGCGCGTGATCGTCACGAAGCTGGTCTGACCCCTTTCCGACCCTTTGAGGAGTTCCCCCATGCGTCTGGACGGCAAGACGGTCCTCGTCACCGGCGCCGCCCGCGGACTCGGCCGGGCGATCGCCCTCGCCTGCGCCGCCGAGGGCGCCGACCTCATGCTGCTGGACATCTGCGCCGACCTGCCCGGAGTGCCGTATCCGCTGGGCACACCAGGCCAGTTGGAACACACGGCCACGCTGTGCCGGGAGGCCGGCGCCGCCGCTCTCACAGCCCCGACGGACATCCGTGACCTACGAGCCGTACGGGAGGCGGTGACCCTCGCCGAGGACCGGTTCGGACGGATCGACGTCGCCGTGAACAACGCGGGTATCGCCGCACCCTCGGGCAAACCGGTGCACGAGATCGACGAGGAGGAGTGGTCCCTGATGATCGACGTCGATCTCTCCGGCGCCTGGCGGGTGATCCGAGAGGTCGGCAAGGCGATGAGCGCCCGGCGGGCCGGCAGCATCGTCAACGTCGCCTCCACCGCGGGCATCGTGGGCTACCGGCACTTCGCCGGCTACGTCGCCGCCAAGCACGCCGTCGTCGGGCTGACCAAGGCCGCCGCACTCGACTACGCGCCGACCAAGGTGCGGGTGAACGCGGTCTGCCCCGGGTCGGTGCGCGACGACCCTCAGGCCGAGGGGCGCATGCTCGCCGAGATCGCACGCGCGCTGGACGTGCCGGTGGACGAACACGAGAAGACGTTCGTCGAGGCCCAGCCGATGAACGCACTGATCGAACCCGACGACGTCGCCGCCGCGGTCGTTTTCCTCGCCTCCGACGACTCCCGGCAGATCACCGGCTCGGTCCTGACCGTGGACGGCGGATTCAGCATCCGCTGAACACCCAGCGCGTCCCCCGAACGACAAGGAACCCCCCGATGTCAGGACCGCTCCTCCCCGCGGCCCACTGCCACGCCCTACGCGTACGGACCCCGGGTACGGCCGCCCGGCCGGGACTGTGGGTCGAGGACGTCCCCGCGCCTGCGACGGCCCCTCTCGCCGCACGCCGACGGGCCGTCGAACTCGCCCGAACCGCAGGCGGGCCGCGCCAGGTCCTGTTGCGCTACTCCGACGGCCTGTCCGACCTGATCGCCGTCGCACCTCGGGGACCTCTGGGCCGCACGGCCCTCGACCGACTGACGGCCGGGGAGTCCACAGGGCCGCAGGAGACCGCCCCGGTCTTCGTGACGGTCCCCCAGGCGCCCCCGCCCTCCTGGGGACTGGGCGGAGACGGGTTGGGCGGAGCCTTCGTCCTCCCGCTGGAGCACATCGGTGACGAGGCGAGCTGGCTCGTCGCCCTCGCCGTCACCCTGCGCCGCTACGACCCGGACACCCCACCGGTCATCGGCACCGACCGGGGCGGCCTCACCGTCGAACCGGCCGCCACACTCGGCCGGTCGAGGCCCGTCACAGCCACGGGACCCGTGCTCGCGGGCCTCCTCTTCGACAACTCGGATCCCCCTGCCGGCAGCGTGGCGGAGACCGAGTACGTGCCCTGTCTCGCCCCCGCGTTTCCCCTCACCGTCTCGGTCCACCGGGACTCCGGCGGGCTGCGGCTGCGCTGCGACCACCTGGGCAGTCACGTCTCCGCCGAGATCGCCGCACAGTTCGTACGGCACCTCGTGCACGTACACCGGCAGGTCGTGCACCACCCGGAGACTCCGATCGAGGACGTCGAGCTGCTCGACGAGGCGGAGACCACCCGCCTGGTGGCGCTCGGCCGTCCGCCGAACCCCCTGGCCGGCGGACCCGCGAGCGTGACCGAGGTGTTCGCGCGGGTCGCGGCAGCGGCGCCCGACCGCGTTGCCGTGACCGACTCCGGCGTCCGCCTGACCTACTGCGAACTAGATGCGCGGGCCAGCCAGTTGGCACTCGGTCTGCGGGCACGTGGAGTGGCCGCGGGCAACCGGGTGGGCGTATGTCTGGAGCGGACGGCCGACCTCGTCGTCACCCTGCTCGCCGTGCTCAAGGCGGGAGCGACCTATGTGCCGATCGATCCCTCCTACCCGGCGGACCGGATCGCCCACACGGTGCGGGACGCGGGGCTGGTTGTGATGGTCACACACCTGTCGGAGATACCGGGCTGCGCATGCGTCACGCCGGACGAACTCCTCCATGCACCGGCCGAGTCGACGCTTCCGACCGCCGCCCCGGACGACCCGGCCTACGTCATCTACACCTCGGGCTCCACGGGCCGACCCAAGGGCGTAGTAGTACCGCACCGCAACGTCACGGCCCTCATCGACGCGACCCGTGAGGAGCACGGCTTCGGTGACGACGACGTGTGGACCTGGTTCCACTCCAGCGCCTTCGACTTCTCCGTCTGGGAGATCTGGGGCTGCCTGCTCACCGGCGGACGCCTGGTGGTGGTGCCGTACTTCGTCTCCCGGGAACCCGAACGCTTCCGCGACCTGCTCGTCGCGGAACAAGTCACCGTGCTGAGCCAGACCCCGTCCGCCTTCGCGCAGTTGCTGGATGTCGACCACACGCCGATCGGGGTCCGTCTCGTCGTGTTCGGCGGAGAGCCGCTCGACACGCGCATGCTGCTTCCCTGGTTCGACCGGCACCCGGAATCAGCCTGCCGGGTCGTGAACATGTTCGGCATCACGGAGACCACCGTCCACGTCACCCAGCAGACACTCACCAGGAAACTAGCCCTCGCCGCCACCCGCTCCGTCGGACGCGCCCTGCCCGGCTGGCACTTGTACGTCACCGACCCGGCCGGACGACTGCTGCCGCCCGGCATCGCTGGCGAGATCTGCGTCGGCGGCGCCGGAGTCGCACTCGGCTACCTCGGCCGACAGGACCTCACGGCACAGCGTTTCGTTTCCGATCCCGTCACCGGCGCCACCATGTACCGCAGCGGCGACCTCGGACGCCTCCGCCCGGACGGCCGCCTCGAACACCTCGGACGCATCGACAGCCAGGTCAAGATCCGCGGCTTCCGGATCGAACTGGACGAGATCCGGGCAGTCCTGCTGGAGAACCCGGACGTGCGCACAGCCGCCGTCACGGTCCGCCGCGACGACCCGGCCGACGCCGCCACCGCCAGGATCGACGCCTATGTGACCCTGTCCTCCGGCGGCGCTCCCGCCGCCGTCCGCAACCGAGCCGCCGCCCTCCTGCCCGACTACATGGTCCCCGCCACGGTCACCGCCCTGGACACCCTTCCTCGGACATCCAACGGCAAGCTCGACACGGCACGACTCCCCGCACCGGCGCCTCCCGCCCGGGACACCGAACAGGTCACCACCGGCGACGAGTTCACCGACGAACTCCGGGACATCTGGAGCGAGGTGCTGGGTGTCCCGGTCGGCCTGGACGACGACTTCTTCGAGCTGGGCGGCAACTCCCTGTTCGCCGTTCGCATCGCTGCCGCCCTGCGCGCCCGCGGCCTGCCGTCCGTCCGACTGCGCGAGCTGTACCGCAACCCCACGGTCCGAGGAACCGTCGCCCACCTCGATGGGGCCTATTCGTCGAGAAATCGATAATCCTGGCTCGCGGCCCGGATCAGCACCGTGCCGTCGCGGACCTGCCACTCGCTCATGCCGTCGACTTCATGGCTGACCAGAAACAGGCCGGTGATCCGGTCGTTGTCATCATCCGAGGCCGGAATCCGGGCCACGCTCCGCAGTCGGTCACGAAACCAGTCGACGGACTGGGCGCGCATGTCGGCCCCGTAGAAGACCCAGTTGACAAAGTTGTACTGCCTGGGGGGAAAGGCCCAGCCACCGCTGTACGTATGGTCCGCATCGTCCGCCAGGACTATCTCCTTGACCAGGGCGAGCTGCTGGTCATCACACTCCAGCCAGCCTCTGACCCGGACGAAAACACCCACGCCGTTCCCTCTCTCCCGCATTCCGCATTCCGCATTCCGCGTCGCGAACCGTACCGTCTGGTCGAGTTCATCACATCCCTGGAGGGTGCGCTGTCGAACCGTAAGTGCAGTGTTCCGCCCGAGGCTGCGGACACTTATGACCGCATCGAATTCATGGTCCTTCAGGTGTAGGAACTCCGCTTGGGGCCGACCGCCGACCCTGTTCGCCGGCAATTCCGCGTTCGGATCGAACTACTTCGTCGACTTGACCAGTACTCCAGCCGCAGGTCGTGATGTTTGTGTTCGCCACCATTGTCGCTGGTAGTGGCTGGTTTTCGCGCAGTGTTGTTGGCGGCCTCGCCATATCGACCAGGCCAGTCGGTGGGTGAGGTCTGGAGTCTCAGCGTCGCACGCGGTAGCGCAGGTGCGTCGCGCCCTTGCCCTGGATCACGACCGGGTCGTCGAAGCGGTGCGGTGCACCGGTCAGCCCGGCGAAGTGTGGGATTCCCCTGCCGAGCAGCACCGGTACGAGACTGATGCAGACCTCGTCCACCAGCCCCAGGTCAAGCGCCTGCCTTGCGATGTCGGCGCTGGCGATGCTGACGTGTTTGTCACCGGCGATGTCCCTGGCGCGCGCGATGCCTTCCGCGACGCCGTCGACAAAGGTCGTGCGCGGCCACTTCGCGGCGTCTTCGGGCGCGTTGTGGGTCACGACGACGACTGGCGCGCCGATGGGGTGGCTGTCGTTCCAGCCGTTGGTCAAGTCAAACAGCCGACGGCCGCAGACGAGCGCACCGGCCCCGGCGAGTACCTCGCGCAGCATCTCCGCGCTGTTCGCGTCGACCTGGAACGACCAGTGCTCGTCGGCACTCGGCACGGTGACATCGCCGGCGTCGTACCAACCGAACAGCTCACCGGTTCCGTCTTTGGGGTCGGCGATGTAGCCGTCCAGCGACATCGTCATGTGCGAATAGACCTTGGCCATGGCGGACCTCCTTTGGATTTTCCTGCTGGATGGACCCCCCTGAAGACTCGAATTCATCGGTCCGGTGGCCCTGGACGGCAAGGCGATCATGGAGCTGCTTGCCGTGCCGCCAGGCCCGGTGATCGCTTCCGCCATTCGCTTCCTGCAGGATCTACACCTGGAACGCGGGGCGCTGACACGGGAAGAGGCCGCAGCCCGTCTGCGAACCTGGGCCGTGGAGCAGCGGACGGCCCGCTGCCGTCCATGATGCCCTCACCGTGTCACGAGCTCGTTTTCCGACGGGCCCGGAAAGCGAGGATCGGCAGAACCGCTCCGCTCGCCGCGGCGATCACTCCGAGGATGCTCGGCACAGCATCGCCGGCGACAGTTCCCGCGACGAGCACGCATATACCCCCAGCGATCAGAATCGCGGAAAAGACCCTGACTCCGCTTACTGCATCGCCCACCGACACGCCCTGCTGGCGCGTTCCCTCACCCCTCCTTCCCTCCACAGGAAGAAAGAACCCGTAACCCCGGCGGTCACAGGCGACGCGCAAGCTGTCACGAGGGACACGGACACCGCCCCTCTCTACGCTGGTGGCGTGACGTTGGTGTGGGTGACGGGCAATTCAGGAACCGGTAAGTCCACGGTGTGCGAGGTGTTGCGAGCGCGTGGCCACCTTGCGCTCGATGCCGACAATGACGGCTTCAGCCGTTGGATCGACCGAGCCGGCGGCGAAGCCGTGACGAGTCCCCCGGATCCGGTCCCCGAGGGCTGGCTCGACCGGTACGGCTGGCTGATCGTTCGCGAACGCGTCGAGACGCTCGCCGCGGAGTCTCGTGGACGCATCGCGTTCTTGTGCGGGTCGGCGGAGAACGAGGCCGACGTCCTTGATCTGTTCGACCTCGTCGTGTGCCTGGTCATCGACGAGGCCACCCTCCGCCACCGGCTCGCGACCCGCACCACGAACACGTTCGGCCGACACCCTGAAGAACTCGCGGCAGCACTGCAATGGAACCCGCGGATGCACGCGCTCTACGGAAGCTTCGGCGCGACGATCCTCGATGCGTCGAGGCCGCTGACCGAGGTGGTGGATGGGGTGGTCGGCGCGGTTCAGGGGCCGACGGAGGTCACCTGACGATGGTGAGCACATCCCGTGATTCAGTGGGGGCGGCCCAAGGTGATGGGGCCCAACTCGACTGCCTGCCGGCCCTGATGGGGCTGTCCGCCGCATTGGACAGCCCCACAGCCGCGTCCTCGAAAGGCCCGAAACGCCATGCGCCTCTCCTCTCAGACGTCATCCGACGGCGTCCTGGAACAGCTCTTCCACCTCGACGACATCCCGGGCTCGCTGTGGACTCCACGCGAGGCCGACGGCATCCGCCCCCTGATTGCCATGGGGCACGGCGGCGGTCAGCACAAGAAGGCCCCTGACATCGTGAAGCGGGCGCGCCGTTTCGTGGCCGAGCGCGGTTACTCCGTGCTGGCCGTCGATGCGCCCAGCCACGGTGACCGCCCGGACCATGCGGAGTTCACCCGGATCGCGACCGAGTACGAGGTCCGGCTTACCGCCGGTGAGGGACTGGCTCCCCTGATCGCCGACTTCCAGGCCCTCGTCGTTCGCCAGATCGTGCCGGAATGGCGGGCAGTCCTCGACGCGGTCCAGGAACTCGGTCACATCGGCATCGGCCCGGTCGGCTACTGGGGTGTGTCCCTGGGCTGCGTGATCGGTGCCCCGCTTGTCGCCGCCGAGCCCCGGATCCGGGCGGCGGTGCTGGGTCTGGCCGGTGCCGAGGTGTCATCCGAGACCGCCGCCCGGATCGACGTCCCCGTGGAGTTCCTCATGCAGTCGGCCGACGAGCGGGTGCCACGGTCCCAGAGTCTCGCACTGTTCGATGCCTTCGGCTCAGCCGAGAAGACGCTGCACGCCAACCCTGGCAAGCACGGCGAGGTCCCGGCCTTCGAGACGGACAGCACGCTCCGATTCTTCGCCCGGCACCTCGCCTGATACCAGCTTCTCCCCCCGTGACACATGGGGCATCTCGGCGCCGCGGTGTTGTCTCACTCGGTCACCATGCACTTTCGTGGCCCAGCGAAGCGAAGACCTCAGCGGTCTCGTCCACGACGGCACACAGTTGCAGCACGGCCCTTCGGCAGTTCTGCGGGTGGAGTGCCGCGACGGCTCGGGCCTCGAACCATCGGTCCCAGGGACCGCCTGGGACCAGGAACCGCGTCGCGTGCTGGGAGCCGAGCATCTCATCGAGGTACAGGAGCGTCCCCAGGACGACTGCCTGGCCGAAGTCGAGGTCGGGACGCGCCAAGTAGCGATCAAGGTGTGCGCTGAGCAGTTCGGCATCTGCCGGGGTGCCGAACTTCCCGAGGGCGACGCGGTACGCCGCGCCGGCGTACTGCCCTTCACCGGCCGGCAAAAGCTGGCCTATCAGCTCACGAAACTCGGTCCGGTGGGCCACGGCGACCAACCACGCGGCGGTCTTGCGCTCGCGCCATCCGCCTTCGAAGAGGATCCCGAGTTCTGCCGGGGTGATGGCGTGGGCATCCTGAGCCAGGTCCTGTACGAACGTGGAGCGCTCAGCCGGGTTCAGCCGGGTTCAGCCGGGTTCAGCCGAAAGATGCCACCGCCCAACCTCAGGTATCGCCGGCTGGGCGTGACGAACCGCTGGACCAGCTCCCGCAACTCGGGATCGCTCCGGACAAGCCGTCCGGGATCGGCTTCGATCCGTACGCGTAGCGCCGGAGGCGCCCAGGGACGGGGAGAGGGGGACGGCTTGTAGAGGCCGTCCCCCTTTCCCACGGTGCGGCGACAAGCGCGTGACGGAGTGCTCCTGGCGGCACTCACACTCGCGGCAGGAGTACCAGGATTGGCCGGCCGCCTCGTACGGAGCGGCGGGGTTAAGCAGTGCTCCAGTTGGGGTCGCGGCCGAGATAACGCAGAAGGACCGCCACGTCGTCGTCGCCCTCCTCGGGGGCCAGCGCGGCGGCGTACGCGCCGTATGCGCGCAGCGGTTCGACGATCTCCCTGGCGACCGTGAGGAGGGAGCGGGCCAGCTCGGGCCTGAGCGGGGGCGGCCGGCCCGTCGCCAGGGCGATGTCCCAGGCATGGACCGCTGCGTCCAGCCCGCACGCCGCCGAGCCGGACCAAGGGGACATCGTGTGGGGCGGCACGGGCACGGGCACCTCGACGGCGTCCCGGTCGACCCCCGCCCACGCCTTCGCGGCGCGGGCCAGGGCGTCCTCCAGGAACGTCACCGGGTCCACCCCCTCCATCTCCCCAGACGGTTCGAACGGGTTGAAGCCGGGGCCGGGTTCGCCGGTCAGCGCGGCGGCGTAGCCGATCTGGTCGCCGACGGCGTGCTGGAAGACCTGGGCGACGGTCCAGGCCGCGCAGGGCGTCGGCCGGTGCCAGCCGTCGGCGGGGACGGCGCGGGCCGCCGTGCGCAGTGCTTCGTGGGAGTCGTCCAGGACGTCCCAGCCGCTGGAGACGATGTCATCGCTCATCGGAGAGTCCCCTTTCTTGGTGCCCTCACGGTGATGAGTGTTGTTGGCCGACCGACGAGTCCGGCCAGAGACGGAGACCTGTCGAGCAAGGGCATCAACTCCTTGAGGTCTCCCACGGTTTCCACCACCCCGCTCTGTCGTCGGCCAACGCCATCACCGAAGTCATCCAACAACCGACAGGAGCTCCCAGTCTGCCCGTTTCGGCTCTCGCCGAAAGGCATTGGTCCGTCTTACTGACCGCGGACATCCTTATGACGTGCAGCGACGGTGGAGGCGCACCGTCTTGGTCACGGCATGTCCGAGGGGAGGTTTGCTCAATGCGTGCCCGTGGGCGCTTCGGCGCAGCCACAGCCGCCGTTCTGGAGACAGCTCTGCAAGTCGCGGACGGCTCGCGACGGCAACCTGCCCACCCGCCTGGCCGGCCTCGCCCTGGAACGGCGCGGACATGCCCCACGCCTTGAGGCTGAACCTCTCGGCGCAACGCCGTCCGTAGGAGTCCGACGCACGCGATGTCAGACCACCGTGGGGCGGCCAGGTCCGAAACGCGACTCTCGCCACCGGACGACAACCGCTGTCCCCCAGTCCCGGCCCCCGCAGAACCCGCCCCCACACGAGAGGACGTCATGCTCAAGGCTGTGATCGGGCTGTTTCTGGTATCGGCCGTCCTGACCGGTTGTGCCGACACCGCGGACAGCACGCGCCACACGGTGGCTCTGCCCGCCGCCCAGGCCGCTCCCCTGACCGATGCCGAACAACTGCGGATCTCGGATGCCCAGCAACGGCTGATCGGCACGTGCATGAGACGCGAGGGCTTCGAGTTCTGGGAAGCCGAGCGGCTCAGCCTGGCGGAGAGCCGCACACTCGGCTACGTACTGGACGACGTCGGCTGGGCCCGCGAGTACGGCTACGGCAGTCGCCTCGATGCCGAGGACGCCGTCGCCCGCGCCGCCAACCCCAACCTCGCCTACCGCAAAACCCTCCCCGAGCGGCGACGCCAGGCGTACGACACAGCGCTGGACGGCGGGCTCGACGTGCCTGTGATCTCCGTCGAGATCCCTGGTGGCGGGACCGTGAGCAAGCAAATGGGCGGCTGTGTGGCCGAGTCCGAGAAGAAGCTCTATGGGGATCCCCGGGAATGGTTCCGCGCGGAGAAGACCTCCGGGCATCTCCGGTCGCTCTACGTGCCCAAGGTGCTGGCCGACCGGCGGTTCTCCGCCGCTCAGAACGCATGGTCGCACTGCATGCACTGCATGAAGAAGGCGGGCTACGACTACAAGGACCCGGGAGCCTCCCGCCAGGCGGCGATCGCGCGCTCGGACCGGGTGGCCGAGCCGAAGGTCTTCGAGTCCGAGCGGAAACTCGCAGTGGCCGACGCGAGGTGTGCGCGAGCCACCGACCTTCGCGCCATCGGCGAGGAGCGCGAGCGCCACTACGTCGCCCAGCTGCGCGACCGCTACGGCGACGCCCTCGACACCTACTCCCGGTTGCAGCACCAGGCTCTCGACCACGCCAAGAAGATCGTCGGCCCTCGGGTCTGACCACCTCTCACCTCCACGGCCAGCCCGTGGGAACCGCAAGCCTCGCTCCGAGGCGGACATCAAGGAGTACGTCATGCGCAGAACAGGCACAGCCGCCTTCGTCGTCGCCCTGGCATCCCTCGGCCTCATGACACCGTCCACCTCCGCCTCGGCGGGGACACGGGACTGGGTCTGCGGGAGCAAGTGGCCGGGCCGTGACGGCTATGTGCGGGCATGGCAGGACTACGGCTGTGACGGCGGGTTCCTCGGCCAGGACCAGGGAGACGACCGCTTCTGAGGCGATGACGCCGGCGGGTTCCAGGGGCTGGCCCAGATACTGGCGTCCTCTGTGATGAACAGCGGATTCATCGGAGGCAAGGACGTCGTCGCCTTCTACGCCGAGAAGGACTACCAGTACGACAAGGGCTACGTCTGCCTCGCTCCGGGTGAGAGGTGGGCGGACAACCTCACGGACAACTACTTCGCCAACACGGGGGTGAGCCGCCTCCCCGGCAGGGCCGCACCGGTCGTGGACCACCAGCTTCCCAAGCTGAGGGTGCGAGTTCGAATCTCGTCACACGCTCGATGGTTAAGGCCCAGGTCAGCGACCTGGGCCCTTTTGTTGTCCGTGGTGATCAGTTGTCGTGTGCCGGGAGTCACAGCTCGGTGATCTCCACGGGCTTCAATGCCTGGGCGGGTGTCAGTTCTGGTCGGACGCGTCGCCGTAGACGTTGGCGGGGCTGATCACCTGGGTGACGGCCCGGCCGAGGAGGATGCTGGGATTCTCGGCGTTCGAGGGGATGTCGGTGTTGAGCAGGATCACCATCGTCGCCTTCTGGGCGGGCAGGTGGACGGTCAGGCTCTGGTAGCCGGGCAGGGAGCCCGCGTGGCCGTACTTCTCGCGGAAAGCAGCACAACGCCGTGCGCAGCCCATTGCTCTGGGATCGGACCTTGATCGAGCTCGGCTGGGTGTGGTGTTGACCCTCGTAGCTAATCTGACTAGTCTTTAGCTAACGACATTAGCCATCTTGTTGGAGGACGACATGACCGAGCACCTGAGAATCGGCAAGAACACCATCGCCTTCGACGTGACCGGGGAGGGGCCCCTGGTCGTGCTGGCGCACGGTATCGGCGACAGTCGGCACTCCTACCGCTTCCTCGTTCCCGGCCTGGTGGCCGCCGGTTACCGGGTCGCGAACGTAGACATCCGCGGGTGCGGCGAGTCCAGCCTCGGCTGGGACGGTTACAGCCGCACCGACATCGCCGGAGACCTGGTCGCCGTCGTGCGTCACCTCGGCGGCCCGGCCGTGATCATCGGACAGTCGATCAGCGGCGGCGCCGCGACCATCGCGGCCGCCACCGCGCCCGACGTGATCAGCGCGGTGATCGAGCTGGCTCCGTTCACCCGTGCTCAGCCGGTCGACCTGGGCGGGCTGATCCGGGTCAAGCGCTTCCGGACCGGGTACATGCGGTTGGTGCAGGTCATCGTCCGGGGACGCGTGGCGGACTGGAAGAAGTATCTCGACGTGGCCTACCCGGCCAAGCCCGCTGACTGGAGCAGCGAACTGGCCCGCATCGAGGCCACGCTGAGTGAGCCCGGCCGGATGAAGGCCCTGCAGGACATGTGCAAGTCCAAGCCCACCGACGCCGGTGCCCAGCTCGCCCACGTCACCTGCCCGGTCCTGATCGTCGAAGGCAGTCTGGACCCCGACTGGGCCGACCCCCGCGCCGAAGGGGAGAAGATCATCGCCGACCTGCCCGCCGGCCTCGGCGAGCTTGCCGTGATCGACGGCGCCGGCCACTACCCGCACGCCCAGACCCCCGACCAGGTCCTCGCGCTGGCCCTGCCGTTCCTGGCCAAGGCGGCCCGCCGTGCCTAGGGCCGGACTCACCGCCGCGACGGTCACCGAAGCCGCCGCCGCCCTGGTCGACGAGGTCGGGTTCGACCAGCTCGGCATGGGCCTGGTCGCCGAACGGCTCGGGGTCAAGACTCCCTCGCTGTACAAGCACGTCACCGGTCAGACCGACCTCGCCCACCGGATCGCCATCCTGGCCATGAACCAGTGCGCCGACGCCATCCGCGACGCCATCCAGGGCCGGTCCGGCACCGAAGCCCTGGTCCGCGGCGCACAGGCGATGCGGACGTTCGTCAAGGACCACCACGGCCGATACGCCGCAGCCAACGCCGCCCGCCCGACCGGACCAGACGACCCCCTCATCGACGCCCTCAACCGGGTGGTCGACTCCTGGGCGGCCATGCTGCACGGCTACCGGATCGACCCCGACCAGCAGATCCACGCGCTGCGGATGCTTCGCACGGTCCTGCACGGATACGCGTCCCTGGAAGCAGCCGGCGGGTTCCGGTTCGCCACCGACATCGACGACAGCTTCACCTGGATGATCGACTTCATCGACCACGGCCTGCGGGAGACCACGGCCACCAGCACCCACAGCGCCGCGCCGGGCGGGACCCTCTGACCTGCCGCGCAGCGCGCCCCACGCCGCTGCCCGGCCCCACCGGCCACCGGCGGACCACTCGCTCGCCGAAACCCCGCCCCTGCCCTCCCGCACCAGCCAGAAGTGGAAACCACCATGAAGCCGGTCCTCACCGCGGTCATCGACATCGACGCCACCCCGCAAGCGGTGTGGGACGTCCTCACCGACTTCGCCGCCTACGGCGAATGGAGCACCTTCTCCGCGGCCGAGGGAACCGCCCAAGTGGGAAGCCGGCTCACGATGCGCATGCCGGGCATGACCTTCAGGCCCACGGTCACCGTGGCGACGCCCGGCCAGGAACTGCGGTGGGTCGGCACGCTCGGCATCAAGCAGCTGTTCCACGGCCGGCACTCCTTCGTCCTTTCCCCCAACCACGACGGCACCACCCGCCTGACCAACCACGAGGAATTCTCCGGCGCCCTGGTCACCCTGATCCGGCCCTTCCTCAGAACACCCAAAAAAGACGGGTACGCCGCCTTCAACACCGGCCTCAAGCAGCGGGTGGAAGCCCGCACCGGACTCGGTCCGGATGCGTGAGGTGCCGGTGGTCGCCGGGATCGGGATGGCCGCCGCGATGCCATGCCCCAGCCCTCATACCGCTGACCTCTGCGGTGAAACCGGCCCGCCACGGTGACTCACTCAAGGGCTCGACATGAACGTGGTCCCAGATTCGGTGACCGTGCTGGAGGTGGGACCGCAATAGGGCGACCCGTACGACCCACCAGCGGCCAGTACGTCACTCACGCGAACCGGTGTCGTGGTCGGTGGCGAAGACGTCCGCCGACTCGAAGACACGACACCCGAACACCGAGGTTGTTTCATAGGTGACCGCTCGGGAAACACCACGACACCCGGCGGTCCACGTGGGGCGATCGCGTTTCATGAGTTGGTGCAATTGACTGGACGTCTGAAAGGAACCCCACGAAACAGTCAGGACCGTGAACGACGACTTCAAGCGCGCGAAATCGCACGCCTGCCTGATGTCCACCTGGGCCGCCCCCGCGGGCTTGCCGTGCCGGACCGGCAAGGGCAAGGTGGCCATCCAGTAACACTCCGTCCGCTTCCGCCTCGTGCCCCCACTCGCGAAAGTGCTCGGAGTGCCGACACCGGCCGTACGCAAACCGGGCTCGGTCTGAACCGCGCTGCCCCGGCCCGCGAGCGCCGACGCCGAGCCCGTCGGACACGTCCGACTCGGGTACGCCCGCGCACCCACCACGATCCCCATCAGTGAGTGACGCCGAGCGCGGCGTCTGCCCTTGGTCACTGCGCCATCGGCAGTCCGGGCCCTGTGCAGCGCACGTCCCGTCGGCACCGTCCCGTCGAGAAAGTCCGCGGCCAGCCGTGTCGTCGCGCAGGCGTTGCCGCAGCTGGCGAAGACGCCTTCCGCCGTGGGACAAGCACAGTCCGGTCATGCCGGGCGGTCGCGCCAGTCCGGAATGCGGTCTCAAACCCGCCCCCAGCGGATTCCCCGTCCATCGCGCACAGCCTCCGACGGGTCGCCTCGGGGGCGGCCTCAGAAAGGGACCGCCGTCGAGCCGTCTGCTGCCCGGTGCCGCCAGGACATGCAACGGCGGTGCGAGCCCACCCAGCCCCTGCCTGATCGAGGAACCTCTCGTCGAGTGTCCCCCACGGGCGGCGGCTACTTCGTCGCCCTGCCCGGGCCCGAGCCAGCGAGGACCGGTTCGGACGCGGACTGCTCGCGCCCTGAGTACGCGTAGCCGACATGTCCTAGCCGCCTCGTTACGGGCCGTGCTCCTGAAGTTCGCGGCGATCGTGTTCGCCGAAGCAGAAGTCGGGCCCGTGCCCGTGGTCTTCCGCCGACGGTGCGCCCGCGGAAGCTGCGTACGTCGCGCACTGGGCGCTGTCCATGATCCGATCGCTGTCGGACGCGGCATTGGCGAGGCTCGCGCAGCACACGGTCAGGAGCAGGCCGCCCGCAACCAGCGGCAGCCTGCGACGTGCGGGCGGCGGGGCCAGCAGGGCGCGCACCCGCTGCGGCACCACCCCGCCGGTCGCGGCCAGGGCCGCGGGGCGGGACACGCCGGTGGAGGCCAGGGCAGCACGGCCGACCGCATGGGCGACGACGGTGCGGTCGCCGACCCGAGCTGCGGCCTCCTCGTCGGCCCAGCGTTCCAGGACGAAGTCGCCCGCCACGGCCAACGGCCGCAGCAGGGGGTTCAGGGCCGCCGCGAGCCGCCACAGGCCCTGGAAGAGGTGATGGCGCCCGCGCAGATGGGCCCGCTCGTGCGCGAGCAGGGCCGCGCGCTCCCGGTCGCCGAGGCAGCGCAGCATCCCGCGGGAGACGACGACGCGTCCGGGCTTTCCGGGCAGCGCGAAGGCGATCGGGGCGTCGTCGTCCAGGACCGCCAGCTCCGTCTCCTGTGGTAGCTGGGCGCACTCCCGCCGCGCCCGGACAAGGTGACGGGTCTGCCGTACGGCGGCCACGCCCAGCGAGACGGTGCCCACAGCCAGCACGAGGGCGCTGGCGGCCGCGACGACCAGGTACACCGGGTCCTCCGCGCGCAGTGCGGCCACCGACCAGCGGCCCTGCTCCGCGACCTCCGGGATCTGCGCCACACCGGTGAACGCCAGCAGAGCCAGTGCCCCCGCCCAGCCGACGGAGGTGACGAGCGCGACGCAGGCCAGCGCCCAGGCGGTGGGACGCGGGGGCAGAAGGGGCGCCAGCCGGGGTGCGAGCACGGCCAGGACGGCCGTGACGGCGAACGGGACGTACACGGTGATCAGCACGGCTTCACGACCTCCCGCCAGGGCGGTCGTCCTCGGCACGGGATCCGTTCCCGAACAGGAGCTGCTGGAGCATGTGCTCGTCCTGTATGGACAGCTCCGACACGAAGCGGGCGAGGACCGCTTCTCTGTCGGTGCCGCCCTCCAGCAGTGAGTGCATGCGTTGGGCGGTGTGGGACGCCTCGTCGCGCACCGGCTCGTAGGCGTAGCCGCGCCCCTCGCGGTGCCGGACGAGCATCTCCTTGTCGTGCAACCGGGACAGGATGGTCAGGACGGTCGTGTAGGCCAGGTCGCCCGGCAGCGCCTGCCGGACCTGGCCGGCGGTCAGGGGGCCGTCGGCGGCCCAGAGCGCGGCGAGGACATCGCCCTCCAGCTCGCCGCGGGCTCGCCTGCCAAGCGCCCCGCGGGCGCCGCCGTCCTCTCGCTCCTGCACCGGATGCCTCCGTTCGCCGACCGTCCGCACAGACTACCCGGCCACCTCCTACTAGTTGTAGGAGGTATGCTCCGGGCTTCGAACCGCGAACTACTACAACTCGTAGAGTTCTGCTGCTCCCGTCCCCTGCGGAGGAAACCCATGCCCCACCGCGCGAGCACGGCGTCCAGACACGCACTCACGGGCGCCCCTCCTCCGCAGTCCGCCGCGCCGCCCGGCGCGGGGCGGGTCGCGGTCGCCTCCGCGAGTGTCGGAGCCGGTCACGACGGTGCCGCCGCCGAGCTCGCCCGCCGTCTGACCGCGCAGGGCTACACCGTGGACCGCCTTGATCTGCTGGACCTGCTCCCCGCCCACCTGGGCCGCACCGTTCAGGAGGGCTGTCACCGGATGCTGGTGCGAGCCCCTTGGGCCTATCAGCGGATCTACTCCAGCACCGAGCGCGCCGGGGGCGGCGGGCCGGTGGCGCGGGCGCTGCTGCGCACGGCGCAGGACCGGATGCTGGGCGCCCTGCATCCGGGCACCGGAGCCGTCGTCTCGACGTATCCCGGGGCCAGCCGGGTCCTGGGCGACCTGCGCCTGGACGGTCGGCTGGCCGTGCCCGTCCTCACCTATCTCACCGACTTCTCGGTACATCCGCTGTGGGTCGCGCCGGGTGTGGACGTCCACCTCGCCGCTCACGCCGTACCCGCCGGCCAGGCGCGTGCGGCCGGGGCCCGGGACGTGCGAGTGCGCGGGCCGGTCACGGACCCCCGTTTCCGGCCCTGCGACGCACGGGCGCGTGCCCGCGCCCGGGGGAGGTTCGGGTTGCCGTCCCACGCCCCGCCGGCTCTGCTGGTCGCCGGGTCCTGGGGCGTGGGCCCGGTCCGCACCGTGGCCCGGGAGCTGCGTGACTGCGGCGCCGCCGTCCCGGTCGTCGTCTGCGGCCGCAACGAGGCCCTGGCCGAGCAGCTGCGCGCCGACGGCATCGACCACGCCTTCGGCTGGGTCGACGACATGCCCTCCCTGATGCACGCCGCCGACGTCCTGGTGCAGAACGCCGGCGGGCTCACCTCGCTGGAGGCGTTCGCCTGCGGCCTGCCCGTCGCCAGTTACCGCTGCATACCCGGGCACGGGCTGACCAACGCCGCAGCCATGGACGAGGCCGGTGCGGCCGTGTGGATACGCGACCCGGCCGACCTCAAGGCAGTGCTGTGCGATCTCATCGACGGACCGCTCGGACACCGCCAACGGGCAACCGGATTCGCCCTGTTCGCTCAGTCCCCCGACAGCTGCCCTACGGCCGAGATTGCGCGCGAGCACCGGTCAGGAGTCCCCGACCCGGCATTTCGCCCGGTTGTACACCGGCACCGCACAACGCGCCGGCTCGCTGCCACGGCCGTCCTCGCGTCCGTCGTGTGCGCCTGCGCCGGCGCCACCGGGGTGGCGACGACCTACGACGGTCCCGACCTCATCCACGCCATCAGCCACCGCCTCGACCCGGACGGCTTCCCACCGGAGCACACCTCCCCGTCGCAGGACGACCACTCGTGAACATCGCCCCGACGCTGCGCACGGCCGCCCTCGCCGCCGTACCCGTCCTCGCCGCCGCCCACGCCGCACCCGTCGTCTCCACCTTCGGACCGCTGCGCAACCGCCTCATGCCCCGCCTCTCGGCCCGCGGCCGCGCGAACCACATCGCCCTGACCTTCGACGACGGCCCCGGCCCCCGCTCCACCCCACACTTTCTACGGCTGCTCGCCGGGCGCGGAGTACACGCCACGTTCTTCCTGCTCGGCAGCGAGGCACACCGCTCCCCCTGCCTGGTCCGCGAGATCGCGGCGGCCGGTCACGAGATCGCCGTCCACGGCTGGCTGCACCGCCCCCTGCTGCTGCGTGGCCCGCGCGCCACCCATGACGACCTCCGCGGGGCCCGCGACACCGTCGGCACGATCACCGGACGGCCGCCCGCGCTCTTCCGGCCCCCGTACGGCGTCATGTCCACCGCGGCCCACCTCGCGGCCCGCCGCCTCGACCTGACCCCGGTGCTGTGGACCTGCTGGGGAGAGGACTGGACGGCACGCGCCACCCCGCACTCCGTCCACCGCACCGTCACCGCCGACCTGGACGGCGGCGGCACGATCCTGCTCCACGACTCCGACTGCACTTCCGCCCCGGAAGCCTGGCGTTCGACTCTGGGCGCCCTGCCCCGGATCCTCGACACCTGTGCGGAACGGGGTTTCGGGGTCGGACCGCTGCGCGAGCACGGACGGCCCCGGCCCTGACCGCCACAGGAAACTCTCCTCGGACCTCGGACCTCGGACGCCCTACCTCTCCGACATGCCACGCGCGGCCCGGGTGGTCCACAGCAGGATGAGCGCAGCGGCTTGGACACCGGTGACGGTGACGACCAGAGCGGGGACGGAGACGTCGTACAGGGCCCCGGTCAGCGCGCCGCCGACCAGGGCGGCGGCGCCGAGAATCCCGGCGAAAAGACCATAGGCGGTGGCCCGCCGGCCGCTCGGCACCAGGTCGGCGACGGTGGCGCGCAGGGTGGATTCCTGTACGCCGACGGCGGCGCCCCACACCAGGGCGCCGACCACAGCGATCCACAGCGTGCCGGTGAAGGCGAGGGCTGCAGCCGCGGCGGACAGTACAGGCAGCACGACCAGGACCCGGGCGCCGTACCGGTCGTACAGCCAGCCCGTGGCCAGGGCCGCCAGCGCGTCGGCGGCCATCGCCGCCGCGTACAGCACGGGGACCGTCGCGACGGACATCAGATGGCGGGTCACCAGGTGATAGGAGAGGACACCGAAGGTGGCGAAACCCGTCAGGGTCGCCGCCGTGAAGGCCGCGTAGGCCCAGAAGGCCGGGGGCAGCCTCACGTCCTGAGGCGTGGTGGCGTACGCGACTCCGGGCGCCGGGGCGACGGCAGCCGTCTCGTAGGCGATCGGGTCGGGGACCCTGGCCCGCAGCCACACGAGCAGGCCGATCGCGGCCACGCCGGGCAGCGCGAGAACACCCAGCGCGGGCGCGTAGTCGTCACCGGTGAGGGCGAGGACGCCGGCGACCGTGAGCGGACCGAGCAGGGCGCCGACCTGGTCCAGCGCCTCGTGGACAGCGAATCCCCGCCCGCGGCCGGTGGCGGCGGTGGCGTGCGAGAGCAAGGTGTCCTTGGCCGGGGAGCGCACCGCCTTGCCGATCCGCTCGGCGATCACCAGCGCGCTCGCCACCCACAGGACACCCGCGAGCCCGAGCACCGGGACACTGACCGCGGTCAGGACGTATCCGGCGATCGTCCATGTCCAGAAACGGCGGCTGCGGTCGGCCAGCGGCCCGGAGACCAGCCTCAGTCCGAGTGCGGCGGCCTCCCCCGCCCCAGTGACCACACCTACCACGACCGCCGAGGCGCCCAGCCGGGCGAGCAGTGGGCCGGTGACCGAACGTGCCCCCTCGTAGACGAAGTCCATCAGCAGGCTGACGCCCCCGAACAGCACGACGAACCGCCACGGAGACAGGCGCCGGGCCGGTCCGCCCGCCGGTGCGGACGCGGAGCGGGTGGACTTCACGTCGCCTCCCGGGACTTTGTCGGCCAACCGCGGAACATCTACTACATCATGTAGAGGTAGGCTCTGTCAGCAAGGTCCCCCGCAGGACCGTGGATCTGCGGGAAATCATCTGCTGGAAAGGGCTCCCGCCGATGTCCCCACCCATCCATCCGGCGTCGCAACTGGCCGTGAACGTGCTCGACGCCCATTCGCTGCTGGCGGCGTTCGGCGTACTGGGCGTCGGGGTGGCGATGTTCGCCGAGACAGGGCTGCTGGTCGGGTTCTTCCTGCCGGGCGACTCGCTGCTCTTCACAGCGGGTCTGCTGTGCACCGGCTCGGCGGAGTCGAGTGTGCGCCTGTCGCTGGGACCGCTCTTGTTCGCGGCGGCGGCAGGCGCCCTGGCCGGGGCGCAGTGCGGCTATGTGCTCGGCCGGAAGGCGGGTGGAGCACTGCTGGCCCGTAGCCGCTCGCAGCGTCTGCGCGAGGGTGCGAAACGCGCCGAGGAACTCCTGGAGCGATACGGACACGCGAAGGCGATCACACTGGCCCGTTTCGTGCCGGTGGTGCGGACCGTACTCAATCCGATGGCCGGCGCGCTGGAGGTGCCGGTGCGCGCGTTCACGTTGTGGCAGATCATCGGCGGCCTCGTGTGGAGCCTCGGACTCACCCTCGCGGGGTACGCGCTGGGCTCGTCGATCCCGAACGTCGACCGTTACCTGCTCCCGCTGGTGGCATTGATCGTTCTCGTGTCGCTGCTCCCCCTGGCTGCCGAGGTGTACCGGGCTCGGCGGGATGCTCGATCCAAGGGAGAACGCACGTGATCATGGCTCTTGACGGGTCGTCGGTCGACGGCACCACCTACCTCGACGTGGTGCGTCTGGCCCGGCACGCGCCGGCCCGGCTGGACGGCGCGGTGTCGTTCTGGTCGACGTACGGGCTCGCGGTGTTCGCCGTCCTCGCGGGCATCGGCTGGTGGTCCGCGCGACGGGCCGGTGGCGCGGCCGCGGTGACGGCGCTCGCCGTGCCGGTGGTCGTGGTCGTTGCGTATGGCATGGACGCCCTGACGAAGCTGGCGGTGCGTGAGGACCGGCCGTGCCAGAGCCTTCGAGTGCAGACCCTGGAGACGTGTCCGGTGCCCGGCGACTGGTCCTTCCCCAGCAACCACGCGGCGATCGCCGCCGCGGCTGCCGTGGCCCTGCTGTTCGTCTCGCGTCGGCTGGGGGCGGTCGCGGCCGTGGCGGCCCTGGCGATGGCGGTCTCGCGGGTGTGGGTCGGCGCGCACTATCCGCACGACGTCCTGGCAGGCGTGCTGGTCGGTGGCCTCGTCGCGCTGTTGGCGATGCTCGTGCTGCGACGGTGGTCGCGATCGGTGGACCGCTGGATCGGCTCCGGCCGCCTGCGCCGGCTGCTGAGCGCCTCATGAATCGGCGCGACGCCGCCGACCTGGCCGGGACGGTCGGTCTCGGCGCCTGGGTGGCGTTCGGCGTCCTCACGATGGTGGTGATCGGGCAGAACGGCGCTCCGCTGTGGACGGACGACGGATTCCTGGCCTGGTCGCTCGACCATCGGCCGGAGGTCGCCGGGGCGCTGGCCCGAGGGGTGACCGATACCGGCAGCGGCGCCGTCCCCTACGCCCTCGCGGCGTTGGCCGGTGTGGTCGCGGGGCGAACCGTTCGGCGAAGGATGTGGGCCGCCGCGCTGAGCCTTGCCTGTCTGGGAACAGGTCAGGCGCTGCGCTACGGGGTGATGGCAGTCGTCCAGCGGCCGCGCCCGGCGCATGCCGACTGGGCGGCGTCGGCGGGCGGTTGGGCCTTCCCCTCCGGGCACACCACGACAGCGGCCCTCACCGCCGGGCTGCTGATCGTCGCGGTCTCACTGCGCACCCCGCGCGGCGCCACCCCGCTTCGGGTCGTCGTCGGTTGCTGGGGCGTGCTGGTGGGCCTGTCCCGGGTCTATCTCGGCGTGCACTGGTTCACCGACGTCATCGGCGGCTGGCTGTTCGCCACCGGATGGCTCGGAGTGTGCCTGTACACGATGACCCGGTGGCTGCCCGCATCGTTCGTCTCCGGTACGCCACGCACGCCGGACAATTGAACGGAGGGCCATGCGCCACAAGATCCTGGTCGTCGAGGACGATCACGCCTTGCGTGACGTGCTGCGCCGAGGCCTGCTCGACGAGGACTTCGACCCCGTACCCGCCGCCGACGGCGCCACCGCCCTGCGGCTGGCCACCACCGACATCGCGGCCGTCGTCCTGGACGTCGGGCTGCCCGACGCGGACGGCCGGGACGTCTGCCAGGCACTGCGCGCAGGCGGTTTCGCCGCCCCGATCATCTTCCTGACGGCCCGCCACCACCTCACCGACCGGCTGTCCGGGTTCTCCGCCGGAGCCGACGACTACCTTTCCAAGCCGTTCCATCTCGCCGAACTCGTGGCCCGGCTGCGGGCCGCACTCAAACGGGCCGCACCCGCGGCCGTGGCCACCGCCGGAGACCTGGCCCTGGACGCGATGCGGCACAGCGCGCAGGTCGGCGACGTCCACATCGACCTGTCTCCCACGGAGTTCCGTCTGCTGGCCACGCTCATGGCCGCAGGCGGGGCCCTCGTGTCCCGCCGCGACCTGGTAAGGGCCGCCTGGCCGGACGGCGCGCAGGTCAGCGACAACACCCTCGACCAGTATCTGAGCCGGCTGCGCCGCAAGTTGCGCGAAGCGGGCAGCGGCCTCGGTCTCACCACGACACGCGGGATCGGGCATCGGCTGTCATGAACCGGCTCGCGCGCCGTCTGGCGCCCCGCACGCTGCGCGGTCGGCTCTCGCTCGTAGCGCTGACCACCGCCGCGCTCCTGATGACCGTGCTGACCGTCGTGTTCAACACCGTGATGGACCGGCACCTCCGGCACCAGGCGGACGACGAACTGCGCAACCGTGCCGCCGCCGTCGCCACCACCGTCGACACCAGCGGGCCCCGGGTGCGGGTCCTGGAGACGGTCAACGACAGCCTGCTCGACACGAACGTGTGGATCTACACCGGGACACGGTTGTTGGAAAAGCCGCCGTCCGCCACGGCCCACAGTGCGCTGACTCAGGCCGCCCACCGGCTCGCCGCCCGGGGCAAGCCTGTCTGTGCGACCGTGCACACCGACAACCCCCGTTTCGTCCGCCTGTGCTCCCAGCCCGTGTCCGGCCATCGCAGCACCGCCACCGTCGTCACGGCCGTGGATCTCGCCCCTTACCGCAACTCCGCCGCCACCCTGCTGTCGGGCTCGCTGATCCTGGACGCCGTCATGCTCGCGTGCACCTACGCGCTGACGCGGCTGGCCGTCGGACGGGCGCTGCGCCCCGTGCGCACCATGACCGACCAGGCCACCCAGTGGAGTGCCGTCGGTTCCGACCAGCGTTTCGGCGCCGAGGACCAGCCGGCCGAACTGGCCCGCCTGGGAACCTCGTTGGACGCGCTACTGGACCGCATTCGCACCGTGCTGCGTCACGAGCAGCAGCTGACCGGGGAGTTGTCCCACGAACTGCGCACCCCGCTCACCCGGATCATCGTCGAGCTCGACTGGTGGCGTGCCCGCCCGCGCTCGGCCGCCGAGACCGACGCCACCCACAAGGTGATCGCGGAGGCCGCCCAGTCCATGCGCACCATCTGCGACACCCTGTTGAACGACGCCCGCGATGGCGCGCGGAACACCGCCACGGCCGTCGGTGCCACCGCTGTCGCTCCCGTGCTGCGTCGGCTGGTCGAGGACCTCGACGCACGGACGCGGCTGAGGACCGTCGTCGACGTGCCGGGCCAGCAGCTTGTGGCGGGCGTCGCTTCGGCTCTTCTGGAGCGCGTCGTCAGCCCGCTGCTGGCCAATGCTGTTCGCTATGCCGGCTCCACGGTGACCGCGTCCGCGAGGCAGGTGCCCGGCGGCGTCCGCATCGACGTGACGGACGACGGCCCTGGCGTACCGGAGGAGTTCCTCGACGACCTCTTCCAGCCCGGCCGGCGCGCGGACTCCGGCGACGGGCATGACGGGGCAGGCCTGGGACTGCCGCTCGCGCGGCGCCTGGCCCGCTCCGTCGGCGGCGAGGTCTCCCACGACCCCGGGCACACACCCGGAGCACGTTTCCTGGTCGACCTGCCCGCCGGATGACGTGGTTCAGTCGGCCCGGTGGGCGACCGGCTCCCGGTGGGCCATCTGCGGTGTTCTGCGCTCCTGTACCTGGGCGTACGCCATCATCCCGACCAGAACGGCCAGCAGCACGGCGGAAGATTCCGCCGTACCGAGGTCCAGGCCGCCCCTGGTGACCGGCTTGGTCAGCAGGTCACCGGCGGCGGCTCCCAGGGGGCGGGTAAGGACGAAGGCGATCCAGAACAGCAGCACGTTCGGCACGACCGGCACCTTCATCAGCAGGACGAGGACGGCCAGTGCGCCCGTCACGAGGAGCGCGCCGCCGGCGTAACCGAGGCCTGAACTGTCGGAGAGGAAGTCACCCAGGGAGGTGCCGAGGGTGTTTGAGACGAGGATCGCCGACCAGAACAGAGCCTCGCCGCGGAAGGTGACGATGTCCCGGATCTGGAAGGTCATCCCGGTCGCCTTCCAGACGGCGAAGATGACCAGCAGGATCGAGAGGAGGATCGCGGCACCGGTCGGATAGCCCATGCCGAGGCCCTGCGGACCCCAGCCGAGTGAAGTGGCCCCGCCCGAGAGGTACTTGGCGCTCGCGTCACGGTTCATGAAGTCGGACATCGTGGTGCCGGCCATGCTGGTCGACAGGATCACCGTCCAGTAGGAGAACGGGTTGTAGTGGCTGGACCCGAGCTGGACGACCAGAGTCACCACGAAGATCAGGAACAGCGCGATCGTGGTCAGGAAGTAGCCGAGCCCGAGGGTCTGCGCGAACAGGTCGCCGGCTGTCTCGCCGAGGGTGGTGGCGGTGATCTTCATGATCCAGAACGCCAGCGTCACTTCTGGGAGCTTCTTCATCACCGACTTGGTCGCACTCGCGACGTCGAGGTCGGTGAGCATTTCCGGTTTCTGCAAGGTGGGGGGCTCCAATGCGGTCGAACAGCAGGGTGCCTGCCCGCGACGCGAACAAGCACCCTGTGCGATCAGGCGACTCCGAACAGTGATCGCCGGAACCGACCCTGGCAGCGCCACCCTGAACGCATCCTGAACGGCTGCAGCTTGCCTGCTCAGGCTGCGTGTCGGACGGAGTACTGCGGCTGCGCCACGTCCTTGCGGGTCACCGAGAGGTACACGACCAGGCCGAGGATGACCGTGAGGAACAGCGCGCTGGTGATGACGGTGCCCAGGCCCAGGCCGCCGTCTCCGCTGGGCTGGGAGAGGTAGTCCCCGATGGACGCGCCGAGCGGACGGGTGAGGATGTAGGCGATCCAGAAGCTCCACACCGCGTCCAGACCGAGCTTGAAGTGCGCGAGGGCGACCGCTGCGATGGCAAGGCCGAACAGGACCGCGGAGAGCCAGTAGCCCAGGTCCATGCGCTCCGAGACCAGGTCACCGGCCGCGGTGCCGAGGGCGAAGGTGAACAGCGCGGCGAGCCAGTAGTACGCCTCACGGCTCGTGGTGTCGATGTGGTGGATGGACAGGGTCCGCTCGCGCCGGTACCAGACCACGAAGACGATCGCGAGGATGATCGCGAATACGGTGGTGCTGGTCTCCAGCGGTACGCCCATGTTGTCGGTGAGGTTGTCGCTGATCAGTGTGCCGACGACGCTGATCAGGGCGACGGCGAGCCAGTACACACCCGCGCGGTAGGCGCTGGTACGGAACTGCACCACCAGAACGACCGCCAGAAGCGCGCTCATCAGCACCGACACACCGGTCAGACCGAGACCGGCCTTCTCGTTGAGCAGGTCGGCCGCGGTCTCGCCGACCGTCGTGCACAGCACCTTGATGACCCAGAAGTAGACGGTGACTTCGGGCACCTTGTTCCAGCCCAGTCGGCGACCGGAGGGCGACACCTGGGGGTCGGCCGCCGAGGGCGTGGGCGTCTGTGAGGTCTCGTATGTCATGAGGCCCGACCGTGCCACGGGATACCTGAACGCATCCTGACTGCCGTGCGGCATCGACTGCCCCACTCCCTTCACCCGGGCACGATGATCACCATGACGACCGACGATCACGGCTCCTGCATAGCGGCGTTCCGCCCCGTCCCGTCCGCCGCCATGGAAGAAGGCCGCCTTGAGCCGTCCGGCTGTCCCCCAACCGCCCGCTGACCGGGTGACGGCCTGGCTGCGCTGGTTTCGTAAGCGAGAGCGGGCAACGTTTATCGCTGGTTTTGGGCAGCGCTTAACGATCAGATCGCTCGGAAACATTGATGAGAGCCGACAACACTGGCGCATGTCTGCCGTCATTGGGTGACTTGTTCCGCCATCGTCTGCCAGTGATCTTCGCTGATACGGTCCGATCATGCCGCGCCTGGTGGAAGTCCCTGGGTACGTACGTTTCTTGACCGCCTCGGCTGTGTCTGCGTTCGGTTCTCAGGTCACGGGGCTGGCCTTGCAGATCCTTACCGCCGTGGCACTGAGCGCATCCGCCACAGAGGTAGGCATCGTCAACGCCGCCCGCTGGGTTCCGTATCTGCTCTTCGGACTCATAGCCGGGGTTGTGGTGGACCGCTGGCGGCGCAAGCCGATGATGGTCGTCACGGACCTCGGAAGAGCAGCTCTGCTCGGTGCGATACCGGTGCTGTATGCGCTGGATCGGCTTAGCATCCCCGCTCTGTGCATGTTCGTCTTCGTGTTCGGGGTGTTGTCCTTGCTGTTCGAGGCGGCGAACCAGTCGTATGTGCCACAGCTGGTGCCCAAAGAACTGCTCAACGCGGGATACGCCCGTGTGCAACAGGCCGACGCGGTGGCCGGTTCGACCGGCCCGCTGATCGCCGGGGTACTGATCAAAATCATGGGAGCGCCGCTGGCCGTGCTCGTGGACGCCGTCACCTATCTGATTTCCGGCCTGCTGCTCGCGTCGGTGAAGGCGCCCGACCCCGTTCCCGACCGAGGCGCACGGCGCAGCCTGGGCAGCGAGCTGCGGGAGGGCGTGGCGTGGGTCTACCGGCATCGCACGCTGGCGTCCATCGCCCTGACCTCGCACGCGATGCTCCTCTTCAACAGCATGGTGAGCACGGTCTTCGTGGTCTTCGCCCTGCACAGCCTCAAGATCGGGACGTTCGGTCTGGGGGTCACCTACGCCTTCGCGAGTGTCGGCGTGATACTCGGCGGTGCGCTCTCCGGGCGCGTGGCCAGAAGACTGGACGTCGGCGCCACTCTGGTCGCCTTCCGCCTGCTCGCCGCCATCGGCTGGCTGCCCCTGGTTTTGGCCGTGCGTGGACCGTGGGCGCTTGCCTCCGTGTCGCTCGGCTTCTTCCTCGTGTCCCTGGCCATCGGAGTCGAAAGCCCGGTGGAGATGAGCTACCGCCAGGCGGTGACACCCGATCGGCTGCGCGGGCGGATGAACGCGACGATCCGCTCGATGAACTGGGGAATGGTAGCGGTGGGGGCACCACTTGGCGGAGTACTCGCCGACCAGGTCAGCTATCGCTTCGCCCTGTGGATCGGACTGTCCGGAGCAGTCGTCCAGGCACTCGTACTGACGTTTTCTCCCACCCGAGGGGCCCGTACTGCCGACGAACTCGATCCCTCGACAGCTGACCTGAGTCGGCACGGCGCAGAAGCCGCTGCCTGGGAGAGCAAGGACTGATCAGCTCGCGGTGGCATTTTGGGCCCGGGCGGCCCTGGTGCCGGCGAGCCGGTAGGAGTCGCTGCCGGTCTCGATGATGTTCCCTCCCAAGGTCAGGCGGTCGACGATGGCTGCGCAGAGCCGCGGATCGGTGAAGGTCTTCGTCCACCCGCCGAACGATTCGTTCGAGGCGATGGCGACGCTGTTCTTCTCCTCCCGCTCGGTCAGCACCTGGAACAGCAACTCCGCGCCGCGGCGGTCCAGTTCCATGTATCCGAGCTCGTCGATCGCGAGAAGGTCCACGCGATGAGTCCACTGCCCGCGTCCAGCGGGGCCGTTCACGCTGGGCAGGCGAGCCGACGGTGGCCGCGGCCCGTGCCCTCAGGTCCAGGTCGACCGCGCGGGTCAGTTCGGTGCCCAGCCGGGTGTAGAGGAAGGCGCCCAGCGCGGTGAGCACGATCGCCATCGCCAGGCAGAAGGCCAGGGTCAGGCGGAGCCGGACGGGGAGCCTAGCCAGCGCGCGCATGATCCGCGTCGTCCTTGCGGTCGTCTCTCAGCCAGTAGCCGGCGCCCCGGGTGGTGCGCAGTGACCGCCGTCCGAAGGGCCGGTCGATCTTCTGCCGGAGGTAGCCCACGTACACCTCCACGACGTTCGAATCCGCGTCGAAGGTGAAGTCCCAGACGTGTTCGATGAGTTCGGCCTTGGACAGCACCTGCCCGGGCCGCCGCATCAGGCACTCCAGCAGCGCGAACTCCTTGGCCGTCAAGGTGATCGGCACACCGCCGCGGGCCACGAAGCGGGACGCCGGATCGAGGCTGAGATCGCCCACGGTGAGAACGGCGGGCCGCTCACGGGCGCCCCGGCGCATCAGCGCGCGCAGCCGGGACAATAGTTCGGCGAGCGCGAACGGCTTGACGAGGTAGTCGTCCGCGCCCAGATCCAGACCGCGCACCCGGTCCTCGACGGCGTCCCGTGCGGTGACCAGCAGGACGGGCGCCCACCGGCCGGCGGCGCGGATCTCACGCAGCACACCGAACCCGTCGGCGCCCGGCAGCATCACGTCCAGGACGATCACGTCGTAGTCGGTCTCCCCGGCGTACCAGAGGCCGTCCTCGCCGGTGGCTGCCACGTCGACCGCGAAACCGTTCTCCGCCAGGCATCGCCGCATCAGCTCCGCCATGGGCGCTTCGTCCTCGACCACGAGAATCCGCATGGCGCCTCCTCGCGCAGACCCCGCTCGTGTCCAGCGTAGTGGGGGTGGCTAAGGAGACGCTGAGTCGATCCGAGCAGACCCCTCAGGGGCTCGTGGGGATCGTTTCAGGGTCCCCTTAGCCACTCGCGAGCAGGCTCGAAGCCACAGTTCGACGAGGGAGTCCCGATGATCGGCAAAGGCAGGAAACGCAGCGCACTGGCCCTCACCGTCGCCGCCGGCTGCACGGCCACGGTCGTACTGACGGCCTGTTCCCCGGGTTCGGGAAGCTCCAGCCACCAGTCCGCGGCACCGATGACGACCAGCCCCGCTCCCCGCAGCTTCTCGGCGACCGTCGACAACCCGTGGTTCCCGCTGCCGCCCGGCCGGACGCTGGTCTACAGCGGCATCAAGGACGGTGTGAAGACCACGGAGTACCTGATCGCGACCCGCGAGACCGAGAAGGTCACCGGCATCCCCTGCCGTGTCGTCTCGGACCGCCTCTACACCGGCCGCACCCTCCAGGAGGCCACCCGCGACTACTACGCCCAGGACGCCGCCGGAAACGTCTGGTACTTCGGCGAGGACACCGCGGAACTCGACGCCCACGGCAACATGCTCTCCACCGAGGGCACCTGGCGCGCCGGCCATGACGGCGCCCGCCCGGGCATCTTCCTGCCCGCCCACCCCGTCCCCGGCGCCGCCGGACAGCAGGAGTACTACCCCGGCCAGGCCGAGGACCGCTTCCAGGTCCTGGACCTGACCTCCCGAGTGTCCGTCCCGTACAAGACCTTCACCGGGACCCTGCACACAAAGGAATGGACGCCGCTGGAGCCCGGCGTCGTGGACAACAAGTACTACGTCAAGGGCATCGGCACCGTGAAGGAGGTCACCGTCAAGGGCGGCCCCTTCGAGGAGAACGTGTTGACGGCGGTCAGGGGCTAGAGGAGCTGGACCGGGCCAGGACAGGCACGGGTGTGTCGTCACGGTCTACGGCTGGTTCTGGCGGCACGAGGGTTGCGAGCACAGCCACCGGCTCACAGCGCCGAACGGCGGGCCAGCAACCCCAGGACCAGCAGTCCCGGTGCCATCGGCAGCCATCCGGTGAGCAGGCGGTAGCCGATGACCGCCGAGATCGCCGTGTGCCCCGGTGCTCCGGCGGCCGTGAGCGCGAAGGCGAGCGCGGCGTCCAGCGACCCCAGTCCACCGGGCGTGGGAAGCAGGGCCGCCGCGCCGCTGGCGACGAGGTACGCCAGCACCACATGGCTCGTGGGCAACGCGAGCCCGAGCGCGTGGACCACGGCCACGACCACGGCCGCGTGCAGCAACGCGAACGCGACCGAGCCGCCCCACAGAGCGCAGGCCCGCCCTCGACAGCGATGCACCTCCCGCACGTCGGTCACGGCCCGCCCCACCACCTGCCTGAGCCGGCCACTGGCCACCACCGCCAGCACGACGCTTGCCGCCGCCACCGGTGCCAGGACCAGCACGTGGGGGACCCGCGCCGACAGCGGGACAGCACCCGGTGATGCCACCAGCAGGACGACGCCCAGCACGCACCGGACGATCCCGCCAACTGCCGCCTTCACAGCCAGCGCGGTCGCCGAGCGCCTGGTGGACAGGCCACACCGCGTCAGGAACCGCAGGTTGACCAAGCTCGCCCCGGCTCCTGCGGGCAGGATGTGGTTGGCGGCGCACGCCGCGAACTGGGCGGCCACCAGCCGTCCCCTCGGCAGCCGCTCGATGACCGCCCCCTGCTGTGCCACAGCCGCGCACACCCACGTGGCGACCGTGGCGAAGCAGGCGAGCACCAGCCATTCCCCGTCGGCGGCGGCCAGTTGGTCGGTACCGCTGTCGAGGGTGGCCCGGTGCGCCGCGAGCATGCCGACGGCGGCGACGAGCCCCGCGAGGGTGATGCCCAGCTGCACGTAGTAGCGCCTGCCCACGGTCACGCTCACGCTGTCGGACACAGTCACAGCGGTCACCGCCCCTGCCGGACGAAGGGGGCGACGTAGGCGTGGAGGGCCCGCCAGACGCGCAGGGCAAAGTAGAGGCCCAGACCGGAGAGCGCCGCCGGGTAGAACCTCAGCAGGGCGGCGAAGTCGGACCACGACGCGATCGGCGCGGCAGGCAGAGAGATGCCGGTCTCGCCCCAGCCGAGACCGAGATCCGGTCGTACGAGGACGAGCTGGGCGAGCGTGAAAGCCCCCGCGACGGCCGCGAGCCAAGGTTCGCCACACCGACGCCGGGGCCGGGCCGTCCGGGGTGGGAAGCCGGTGCGAGAGGCACCGGGCGTCGTGACGTTCGGACCGTCGGCCATCCCGCACCTTTCGTCGTCACGCGCCCCGGAACCATGTTCTTCTACATTACGTAGGAGGCCACTTCACCGTACGGTTCGCCGGTTAGAGACGGGTGAGAAGAGGTGGTCTCCCTCACCCGCTACCGGACGAGCAGGCCCTAGTAGGGCTTGGTCATCGGTGGAGATCAACCGGGTGCCGATCCTTGCCTGCCGGGTCCTACCGCGCCCACGTGCCGCCGCTGCCCCGCGCACCGTTCAGGATGCGTTCATGCTCGAAGTGCGATCGTGCGGATCATGAACGCAGAGCCTGTCCTCGACGAACGCCCACTCGCCCCAGCAGGCCGACTGGCGAACAAGGTGCCGGAGGTGACCGTCTATTTCTGGATCATCAAGGTGCTGACCACCGGCATGGGCGAGACGGCGTCGGACCTCCTGGCCCGCACGCTCGGCCCGATCCCGGCGGTGGCGCTCGGCGGCTTCGCCCTGGCGGCGTCTCTGGCCGTGCAGTTCACGCTCCGCCGGTACGTCGCCTGGGCCTACTGGACCGCCGTCGTCATGGTCAGCGTTTTCGGCACCATGGCCGCCGATGTCCTGCACGTCGGCCTCGGCGTGCCCTACGCCGTCTCGACCCCGGCGTTCCTCGTCGTACTGGCCACGGTCTTCGCCCTCTGGTACGCGAGCGAGCGGACCCTCTCCATCCACACGATCCGGACCCGGCGCCGCGAGGCGTTCTACTGGGCGGCCGTTCTCGCCACCTTCGCCCTCGGCACGGCCACGGGCGATCTCACCGCCACGGTCGGCTTCGGCTATCTGGGCTCGGTGGCCCTCTTCGCAGTCGCCATCTGCGCACCCGCTCTGGCCCACCGCTTCGGGGCCCTCGGCGCGGTGACCGCGTTCTGGACCGCCTATGTCATCACCCGCCCCCTCGGAGCCTCCCTCGCCGACTGGATGGCCCTCCCCCACACCCGCGGGGGCCTCGCCCTCGGCCTGGCACCGGTCACCCTCGCCTGGACGGTGGCGATCATCAGCTTCGTCGGCTACCTGGCCGTGTCGCAACGCGACAGGGGTTGCCGGAGCGCTGAGGGAAGCGCCTCCTGCCCGGCCAATCCGTCGCCCGACCTGTTCCGGATTACGCCGGGGCCCTGATCACACAGGGCGGAACGAGAGGCGATGAGACGGATGTCGGGCAGTGTCCCGCACGACGCCGAGCAAGATGGTCTTATTGGGCGCAGGTGCGGCTTGAGAGGGATCGAATGCCTACAGGAGTGGCTGTCGTGTGCGACACCGACGACTGCTTCGCCGTCTATCTGGCGGTGAAGACGGGCCTGGCTCGAGGGCTACCAGGCCCGCCCTCGGATGCTCCTGAGGGAGGGCGGAGGCGTGGGCCCATCGATCCCTTCGGCGATGGATCACCTCGTGGCGGGTCGGTTGCATAGCCGGTGAGCGAGGTTGGCTCGGTGCCAGTCGACTCGTCGTCTCCGGTTCGCCGGTTCACCTGGAAGGCGAGGCAACGGTGCCCGAGATCGGCGCGGCCGGCCGCGCCGGTGAAGCCGTCCAGCCTTTGCTTGGACGAGCCGATCTACTCCGCGCCGGCAGTCCGCTGGAAGGTGACTGGGCGGGTCATACCCGGTCAGCCGGACTGGGAGTGGACGATGCCGGCGAGCCGCTGCCCGTGGCCCACTCGACAGACTCGCGTCGGTCGGTACAACTGCCTTCCCCCGGAGCACGCACCACGCCATTCGGCCGGACAGCCCCGGGCGCCTGTCCGGCCGCCCGAGGCTGCCGGGAACGGCCGGTCACCGGTTGGGCCCCGCCCGGTCTCAGCGAAGCGTGCGCTGATGCCGGCCGGAGCCCCGAATGTGCATGCCCAGGTACACCAGGGCCGCGACGAGCACCGCGATCCCGATGATGAGCAGGTAGAACAGTCCTTCGGCGGCGACGCCGATGATGCCCAGCACGATTGCCACGATGACGAGGATCAGGAAGAGCGTCATGACGTAAGGCACCTCCTCAGGGGTCAGCGGCGGGCAAGCTGCCGCTCACCATTCGCGCCGGGTTGGTAGGGCAGGCCATAGTGCGTGAACACCGCCTCCTCGTCCTCCGCGGGCAGCACATCGTCGGTGCCGATCGCCGGGCACTTCTTCACCAGCGACCGGTCGTAGTCGACCTTGACGTAGCCCGGCCCCACGATCGCGCCGTTCAACGGGACGAAGACCAGGTGGCGGCGGGTAGGCAGCCCGACCTGGACGGTGGCCATAGCGGGCTCGTCGGTGCTGGTGGCCACGTAGACGGCCTCCAGCGTACCGATCTTGTGGCCGTCCGCGTCGACGACGTCGTGAGTGCGCCACTCACGGATATCCGCACTCTGGATCATCCTTGGGTTTCCCTTCGCGCGGCGGTGTACCCCGAAGAGGACACTTCTCGGAGTGCCCGTACCAGCCCTGGTGACACCTCCAGTCGCAGGTTGGCTCGGACTGGTGCCGTGGCGGTACCCCACCAATACCTGTCGAAGCATCTTGGGGGCCTTGCCCCCGGTCGGTCCGGCGGCTTCTCCTCCATGGGCTGGACCATCCCGGCGGCCGTCGGCGCCAAGCTCGCCCGACCGGAAAGCCCGGTCGTCTGCGTCCTCGGCGACGGCGACTTCCTCATGACCTCCCAGGAGATCGCCCTGAGCGTCACCGCCGGCGCACCGGTGATCTTCGTGATCCAGAACAACGCGGGCCACATGTCGATCCGCGGCGGCCGGCGCAAACAGACCTCGCGTCACATCGGCACCGAGTTCTCCCACCCCGACGGCTCGCCCTACAGCCCCGACTTCGCTGCCATGGGGCGGGCCTTCGGGATCGAGTCGTGGAAGGTCAACGACGCCGCGTCCCTGGAGCCGACGCTGCGCAAGGCGGTCCAGTCCGGGGCGCCCGCCGTGATCGAGCTTCCCACGGACCGCGACGCCGCGGGCCCCTGGGTCCCTGGGTCCCTGGGTCCCTGGGTCCCTGGGTCCCTGGCTGGTGGGATTTCCCCATCCCGGCGTACATCACCGACGAACGCCAGGACGAGTACCACCGCACCCGCGCCACCGAACAGCACCTCTGAGACGGCCCCGCGCCCGCAGACGACCGCCCGTGCAGCCGAGACCCGGCCGCACGGGCGGTCGTCATCGCATCCAGGGTGAGTGGACCCGGGAGGAGCCCCGTCCCTCAGCACTCTGCCGCCGCCGCATCCCGTGCCGACGCCCTGCCCGCCCGTCGGTCGGCCACCCAAAGCGATCGCACGCACGCCATCCGGCACAGATCCATTCACATCCCACAGTTCTCAATATCAGAACCAATAGGTGTTGGATTTCCAGATCGGCCATTTCTAGAGTGAACACGCGACGTCGCACTGCACCGCGCACTCGCGAAGGCGTCAGGGAGGAGGAAACTCGTGCAGCATCCCATCCTGGGCGACCGGACCGCCTGCTCGACCTGCCCCACCGACCGGATCGGCGTTGACGCGATCGGCCCCTACCAGTTCCACCGTCCGACCCCGCCGTACCGGTGCGGGGAATACGGGAGTTACTCGACGACGGTGTCGTCATGATGGCCGGCACCTCACGCGCCGGCATCGCACAAATCGACGTAGCCCGAGAACGGCTCGGCGGGCGGCTCGTGTCGGTGCGGGACCAGCTCTCCCCCGCCTTCCGCTCCAGCCGGGAAGACCTCGAACGCTGCACCAAACTCGGCCGTATCGAAAACGCGAAGAGCCTCGCAGAACATCACAACGCGATCCGGCCGGCCGCCGACGAGATGGGCACCAGTGTTCACCGAGTCATGCACGCCCGGGGACTCGCGCCCTCGCCCGCCGTCATTCCGATCCCCGGGGACTCGCGCTCCGCAATCATCGGCGCCTCCACGGCCGATCTCGAGCTCACAGCCGACCAGTTCGCACTTCTTCCGTCTGACACGTTCTAGTCACAGCGAAAGAGTCACATGAAAACCTTCACCCTGCCCGGCACCGACATGGTGGTCCCCAACGTCGTCCTGGGGCTGATGCGCATCCAGGACATGCCCGACGACGCGGTGCGCAGGCTCGTGAACACCGCGCGCGATGCCGGCATCACGTTCCTCGATCACGCCGACGTCTACGGCTCGGACTACCACGGTTGCGAGCGTCGGTTCGCTGAAGCCATGAAACTCAGCTCGTCGGAGCGTGAGCAGTTCGTCATTCAGTCCAAGGCCGGCATCGTCAGGGAGGGGCCGTACTTCGACTTCTCCCACGACCACATCATCGAGTCCGTGAACGGTTCGCTCCAGGCCCTGGGCACGGACTATCTCGACATCCTGCTGCTGCACCGACCCGACGCCCTCGTCGAGCCGGAAGAGGTGGCCCGCGCCTTCGACGAGTTGTCGGCGGCAGGCAAAGTACGTGCCTTCGGCGTCTCCAACCAGACCCCCCGGCAACTCGACCTGCTGCGCAAGCACGTGACACAGCCGCTCGTGGCGAACCAGCTGCAGCTGTCGATCACTCACGCCCCGATGATCGCGCAGGGCGTCGCCGCGAACATGCAGGACCTCGATCAGTCGGTCGTACGTGACGACGGAATCGTCGACTACTGCCGCCTGCACGACATCACCATCCAGGCGTGGTCGCCCTTCCAGGCCGGATTCTTCGACGGCCCGTTCCTCGGTTCCGAACGCTTCCCCGAGCTGAACGCAGTGATCGACCGGCTGTGCGACAAGTACGGCGTGCCGCCCGAGGCGATCGCAGTCGCCTGGATCACGCGCCATCCCGCGCAGATGCAGGTCGTGCTCGGCACGACCACGCCGGAACGAGTCACGGCCGCCGCGCTCGGTTCAGACATCCCGCTCACCCGATCCGAATGGTACGAACTGTTCCGCGCCGCCGGATACAAGGTGCCCTGATATTGGAGGGAGTTCGTGACCTCGGGCGCGGTAGGCCGTTGCGCTTGTCGCGCAAGATGATGTGCAGCCCGCTGCCTGGTCCACGGAACGGGAAGATGTGCTCGTGCGGAATGGCCACCGGTTCGGTCGGGGGGAACTGCGGCGGTGGTTGCACGCCCGTGTTCACGGCCTGATCGGCCCGGCGGGGCGGAAGAACAGCCGGTAGCTGCCTGAGCAAGCCGGCCACCGGACTCCTGCGGGGCTGCAGCACCTCCTGGGCCGAAGGTGCTGGAATCCTGACGAGGTACGCCATGACATGCAGCAGTATGTCGCCGAGAGACTCGGGGACCTCGCGGGAGTGGTGATCATCAATGACACGGGGTCCCTCAAGAAGGGCACGGTCTCCGCTGGTGTGCAGCGTCAGAACTCTGGCGCCGCAGGGACCTGTCCATGAATAACAGTCAGAGTTGACCTGCGGGACGGGTGATTGTGTCGGTGGGACGCTGAAACGTGACGGGTGTAGCTCTCCTGCAGTGAGATCGCCTTGGCGGGTTGTTGTGCGGCGAGTTCGCCACCGCGCGCAAGCTCGGGCCGTATCACACGTGGCAGGGCTTCACCGTGCTGGAGAACGTCTCGCCGGCCCCGCACCGAGGTGGACGAGAACACCGGGCGAGCAGTGGTGCCGGGCATCAGCAAGCGCGAAGGCCTGCTGGAGCCCGTCTGCGAGGACCGGAGCGATGCGGTCGGCTGTGCCGTCTGTGCGGGTTGCGTGAGAGAGAGCCCAAGGGCCTCGCCCCGCCCAGGACCAGAGGGCAGATTACGCATTATGCCCTCTTCGAACACGGCCTCGCAGAAACGAAGGCCGCCACTCCCAGTCATTTTCATGATCGTTTGGGTGGGCCTGTTTGCCGTCGTCCCTGGCGTAGTCGGGATCGTGGTCGCGATCGGCGCGGGTGAACCTCGTGCACTCTTCGCAGTGCTCTTTGCTCTTTTTCCTGGTGCGACAGTCCTCGGCCTGTGGCAGGGCAACAGCGGGGCCCGGTTCGTGGCGACCGTGTTCTTTGGGGTGATACCTGGCCTCCTGCTCCTCGCCGTGCCCAGGTCATCCCGCGCCTGGTTCAACCCTCTCTTCTACGATGACCTGGACGAGCTCGACGACGAGACTGCGCAGTGATTCCAGGGGCTGCCGTTGGACCCAGACACCTGGAAGTGATCACAGCGAGCGCGGGAATACCCACCGCAACCTCAGACATCACAACTGCTCATCGAGTTCCGTCGGTGCACGTTGTTGCTGCAGCTGATCGTTTGCCGGATCGTCGTGTCCAGGTGTCCTGTCTCATCGAACGTTGAGCGTTCTCACTGAACCTCGAGCGGCGCTGAGCTCAGGGTCTGCCATTGCGATGATCTTGTTCGTTACGGCATCAACCGCCGATCCATACGCCGCCGATATGTGCCGCCGGTAAGACTGCTGGTGACAACCGGATAGGAGCAGGGGTGGCAGGGTGCGTCTCGAAGGGTGGCACGGCTGGGTCGGTACGTTCACCGGCGTGGTGCTCCTCACGGTGGGCGCACTGCCGTTGGCGGCGCTGGCGGCGTGGGCTCTGACCCACTGGCGGAGGCTCGCCGGTGCCAGGACGTCGAGGGCGTGGCGCATGTCGCTCGCCGAGGTCGGCATCGTCTATGGAACAGTGCCGTCGGTCTGGTTGATCCTTCTGCCGGGCGACGAGGACGGGGCGGTCGTGACCCTGGTGCCGCTGCGGGACCTGCTCACAATGGACACGGGCCAGATCGTCGGCAACCTGCTGGTGTTCGCGGCGCTGGGGTTCCTTGGCCCGCTGCGGTTCGCGGCGCTGACATCGGTATGGCGGGTTCTCGCGCTCGGGGCCGGCTGCTCGGTGCTGGTCGAGACAGCGCAGTACGTGCTGCAGCTGGACCGGGTGTCGTCCGTGGACGACATTCTGCTCAACACCGCCGGCACCGGCCTGGCCGCACTGGCGTCACGCCGCTGGTGGCGTGCCGGCAGAAGCCCGCTCCCCGCGGGAGGAACGGGCCGGGAACGCGGGGAGGTGAGCGGGAGATCCGCATGATGGTGTGCTGGCGGCCATCGACAAGAAGGCATCCGGGAAGGAACTCCTCGGCGAACAGAGACCTCGAATCAAGGGGCTCACGCCGACGGAGACGACAGCCCGAACTCTAAACCTGGTCCCTGTCGCGGCTTGCCGCTCAAGGTTCAGTGAGAACGCTCAGCCTTCGATGACACAGGTCAGTAGGCCAGAGGCGAGTCGGCCGCGTACGGACAGGTCGCCGCAGTGAGGGTGTCGTGCACGTCGAACTCCCTTCCAGGTATGCGGGGCTGGGCTGTCCGGTCCTGCGCCCACTCCCGTCTCTGCCGTTGGGCGGCGAGGCCGGAGGGGGCGCGGGCTGTCAGACCAGAGCGCTCGCGGCGGCCGCGACCAGCAGGGCCAGCGCGCCCAAACTCGCGTCGCAGCGATAAGGGTGTGGCCTTTGCTGACTTGACCGGGAACTCGGTTTCGGGCAGCGGGCCCGCGCGCCCTCTTCTGGCCGCCTACGCGGCCACGCTCTTGCTGGGGAACGTCGAGGCGTGGCAGAGAGCGCCGCGCGCACGGCCAGGGAGCAAGGATTCTCCTGGGAGGAGATCGCTGACCCTCTCCTGACGAGTAACGACGTTGTGAACGAAGTCGGGTGGGGTTTCTTGATCGAGGCTCGTGGCTTCTGGTGCCCGCGCAACGTCCAGTGGTGGTGATGGTGCACCGAGGCTCGGTGGCTACTCTCGTCTCTCCGTCGATCTGGAGTGGAGGAGAGCAGACTGTGCGCAACGCCGCCGTGACGCCCGAGGGGGGCCAGATCCGCTGGGTCGAACTGCCGGGACAGGAGCCGTCCCGCGTCTACGTCCATGGTCTGGGCGCCACGTCGCCGGCCTACTTCGCGGAGGTTGCGGTTCATCCTCTGCTCGCCGGACGTCGTTCGCTGCTGATCGACTTGCTCGGGCACGGCATCAGTGACCGGCCGACGGGCTTCGACTACACCCTGGAATCCCACGCCGATGCCCTCGCCGCGGCCCTGACCAGCGCGGGTGTCGTGGGCGCCGAGCTGATCGCGCACAGTATGGGTGGCTCGGTGGCCATCGTCCTGGCCGCCCGGCACCCTCAGCTGGTCTCCCGCCTGGTCCTGGTCGACGCCAACCTTGACCCGATCCCGCCCGCACTCGGCTCGGCGGGCAGCAGCGGCATCGCCGCCTACTCCGAGGAGGAGTTCCTGGCGGGCGGCTGGGAGGAGATCCGAGACCGGGTTGGTTCCCACTGGTGGTCCACGATGCGTCTGGCAGGCCGGGAAGCCCTGCATCGCAGCGCGGTGCACCTCACCCGCGGCACCGCCCCCACCATGCGTGAGCTTCTGCTGGACCTGAAAATCCCCCGCACCTACTTGCTGCCCGAGGCCGACGGCCCGCTCCCGGGCACCGATGTGCTCACCGAAGCCGGGGTGGCCGTGGTCTCGGTCCCGGACTGCGGGCACAACATCATGCTGGACAACCCGGAAGGCTTCGCCCGCGCCACCGCGGCGGCGCTCTCGGACCACGTCCAGCAATAGCGCCAAGGCGGCCCGCAACGTGGAGGGAGCCGCGCGGGTTCCTCATGTGTGATGACGAAGGAATGGGCCCGTGCGGCCTTGTCCCATCCTGCCTTCGCCGCCATCTCCCACGCACATCTTGGCGGTTTGATCGAGGAGTTGGCCGGGCCGAGTCACGACCTCGTGTTCACGGACCGGGTGTTGGTCACCTCGGTCCACCTGCGTCACCAGATCCCGCACGCCGCCCTCGCGGAGCTCTATGGCCTGGAGCGGTCCACCATCACCAGGGCGATCGGCGGCACGCACATCCGCGAGCCGGTACAGCGCGTCGCCGGCATCCGCAGCTGGGTCCCGGTCATGTGTAGGCAAGTTTCGGAAGTTCCGATCTTGTCCAGGTACTGCGGTCCCAACGGCAGACCTCGGAGACCAGGAGACGCGGCAGCCCGATCGGCACCCTCCTGCGCCGAGTCGCCGACACTCCGCGTCGGCCATGACTGTCAGACCTCTGCTGTTGGATGCAGATGTGACCATCCACGATGTCGCTCGGCGACTGCCCGAGATTCCCGCGCTTCGCGATCACTGCCGCTCGTTGGCGATGCTCGAAGCGATACTCAGTCCGGAATGGGCCGATCGGTACTACTCCTTCGACGCACACTGGTCCGACGGAGAAGAGATGGCCTCGATGCGCAACGGATCGGGCGACGAGTTCTCCATCGTCTTCTCGGCCGCCGGTGCCTACATCCGTGGCTTCGCCCATGAATCACACATGAGTCCCTATGCCAACGACGGTCCCTGGCCCGGCGTGCTGGACGACGTCCCGGAGGTCTTCCGTTCCTGCGTCGAAGAGCCCGCATTCGCAGACGAGGACGGCATGCCCGCCGTCACCGCCTGCGCATGGCGGGAGCTGGGCGATGAAGCTTGGAAGACGGGGCCGATCGAGTTTCCTGACGACGGTGTCAGCGATCCGGACGGCTCCGAGTACCTGTTCTCACTTCTGACCGACCGGTCTCCGGAAGCGTTCCAGCACTTCGCCGAGGACTACTACGAAAGCCCGGTGCACCTCCCGGCCGTTCAGCACGTGCTTGCGCTGCATCCTTTGACGACCGAGGTGGTTGCGGCCTTGAACCCCCAGATCACGCTGGACGCCCTGACGAAGGACATCGTTGAGATCGGCTACCCACTGGCCGACAACACCAACACCTGATGCAAACGAGCAGCTGCCTACGGGTGACTGGGACGCCGGTCATCACTGCGTCCCAGTCACCCGTAGGCAGCGGAGGTGGCTTCGAACGACTCTTGCGGCCCTTCTGAACGGCTTGGGTTCAAGGAGTCGTCGCAACACGGACAAATACGATCAGGCCCTGGAAGCCGCGCATCAGGTCGTCTTCCCTCTGCTCTGCAGACCGGCCTCACTGCCTGGACCTGGTCCGTACCGGACAGCGCCGCCCTCGACTCGCCCGTCGCGGGCGGCATCCTCCTACTGGGGCAGCGGTGCGACGTCCGCGGCCCTGCGCCGAGCGGTCAGGAAGAGGCCTGCCGCAACGACGGCCGAGGCCAGGCCGAGCAGGCCGACGGCGGCGGCCAGGGTGCCGAGGGCGGCCTTGGCCGCGATCAGCACCAGGGGGCAGATGAACTGGCCGATGAAGAAGGACGCGGTCCACAGCCCGGTGCCACGGCCACGGTCTGCGAAGTCCAGCTTGGACATGGCGATGGTGAGCAGGGAGGGCAGCAGGAGACCGGTGCCGAGGCAGTTGAGTACGGCACCGACGATCAGCACAGGCGTGCTGTCCGCTAGCCACATCACCGCGAACCCGGCCGCGCACAGGGCGAAGACGAGTGGCAGCCGTGGCCCCGGGGCGCCCCGCAGCTTGGCGAAGGTGATCGCGCCGGCCATGGTGGCGGCGCTGGCGATGGCCGTGGCCAGCCCGATCACGCTGGTCGCGGTCACGCCGAGGTCGTCCAGCAGGTAGGACATCTCCACCGGGACGGTGTAGAAGACGAGGGCCCCGAACACGGTGAGCCCGCAGATCCCGGCCAGTCGCCGGAAGGGGAAGGAGCGCTTCAGTGCGACCGTGGTGTCCGTGCTCCCCCCGTCCTCCGCGGCGGCACCGGCGGCACTGGCGGCAGCGCTCGGCTTCGGCAACCCGATGGCCATCAGCGGGGCGATGAGCAGGGCGACGGCGTAGATCCAGAACGGGGTCCGCCAGCCGGCCGAGCCCGCGGCACCGCCGATGACGAAGAAGGCGGTCGCGGAGGCGGAGGCGCACATGGTCTGGAGGGCGAGGTAGCGGTCCCGTACCCGACCGCTGTAGTAGTCGCCGATCAGCGTGGTGCAGCAGGTCATGATGGCGGCCTCGGCGATACCGACCAGGGCGCGGCTGGCCACGATGGCGCCCAGCGACTCCAGCCACAGCGGGGCGGTGCCGAAGATCGCGTACAGCACGGTCGCGACGATCAGCAGCCGCTTGCGGCCGAGCCGGTCGACGATGACGCCCGCGAAGGGGGCCAGCAGGCCCAGCGCCAGGGCCGGGACGGTGAGGGCCATCGGGACCAGGGCGCCCGCGCCTGGCACGTCGGCGAAGTGGTCCTGCATCTTGGGCAGCACGGGGGCGATCAGGACGGCCCCGAGGATCGGCAGACAGCTGCCGGCCATGAGGAGAGCGACGCGCAACCGGTGCGCGGTGCCGGAGGTCGGAAGGATGGCGCCGGGCGGCGCCACCGGTTCCGCGTAAGCGGGCGGGGACGATGGCGGTGGCACGGAAGCGGGCATGCGGGAACTCCACGTGGCGAGGCGAGGGGCGGGCACGCCACCGGGGAACAGACACCCCGAGAAGGGGAGCGTGCGCAGGAACTGGGGTCGACTATGAGTGAACGGCCCAGCCCTGCCTAGCCTCTGTCCGATCGATCTGCCGGATCGCGATCATCCTTGCCGTGGATGGTCGCCGCGACCCGTGCCGCCGTCTCCCGCAGCCAGATGTGCGCCGCGTCGTGCGTGTGGACCGGATGCCACCACAGGGCTTCCCGGAGCGGCACGGCGTCGTAGGGCGGTTCCACGACCCGTACCGGGACAAGTCCGTCGAGCCGGTCGGCGAGATGCCCCTGGATGAGGGCCACCCGCCGCGTCCCGGCAACCAGGAGGGGCATCAGCTGGAAGCTGTCGACGGAGACCTCGACGCGCGGCTCGATGCCGAGCATGCCGATCTGGCGGGCGGCGGGCGCGTCGTACGTGCGCTGGTACGTCACCCACGGCAGCCGGGCCAGGTCGTCGAGGGTGAGGTGCTCGCCGACCTCGGGATTGTCGTCGGCGACGAGGTAGACCCAGCGGTCCCGGTAGAGCTCCACGGTGGGAAAGTCGCTGATGATGCCGTGCGGCAGCAATAGGCCGTCGGCGGTGCTGAGCAGCGCAGCGGTGTTCTCTGTGATGTCCGGCGGGGCCTGTTTGAACCGGAGCCGGATGCCTGGTGCCTCGGCATGCACCGTACGGGCGAGTTCGGCGCCGAAGACGGCCACCGCGTAGTCGGAGGAGATCAGCGTGAACTCGTGCTCTTCGTGGGCGGGGTCGAACTCGGCCTGGCTGGTGAAGACCCGTTCGAGCAGGTCGCAGGCGGTGGCGGTGCGGTCGAGGAGGGCAAGGCCGAGGGCGGTCAGTTCGTAGCGTCCGCCGACCCGGGAGAGCAGGTCGTCGTCGAAGTGACGGCGCAGCCGTGCCAGTGCGGCGCTCATCGCGGGCTGGCTGAGGCCGATGCGTCGGCCGGCTCTGGTGACGTTGCGCTCCTCCAGGAGGGCGCGCAGGGCGACGACGAGGTTGAGGTCAAGGCTGGCCAGGTTCACGAGATGCCCCCCGTGCGGAGTAGAAACTGAGCCCCGGGTATTCGCGGCCTGGATTTGGATCATCCAAGGAATCGATTTCCCCGATCGCAATTTACGCGCCAGATTGGTGACATCGCAATCGGGAGGACATCTCCGTGAAATCCGCAGCCACGTCGGCGCCCCTCTTCACCGGCCCCTTCGCCCTCGGCACCTTCTCCGCCCCGGGCAGGACCCCGTCCGCAGGACTGGTGCTCCCGGACGGCAGGGTGCAGGACCTGCGTACGACCACCCTCGCGCTCCTGGAGCGCTGGGACGAGGAACTGCCGCGCCTGCACGGCCTCGCGAGCGATCCTGCCGGTGACTGGCTGTCGCTCGACGGCCTGAATGTGCACGCGCCCGTCGAGCCCCGGCAGATCTTCCAGTCCGGCGCCAACTACCGGCAGCACGTGATCGACCTGGAGGTCGCGCACCGCGCCCCGGACGACCCGCGCACTGTCGAGGAGGCCCGCGCCGAGATCGCGGCAATCATGGACAAGCGGGCCGCCGAGGACCTCCCATACGTCTTCATCGGCCTGCCGACCACGATCACAGGCCCCTACGACGATGTCGTACTGCCCTCCTGGGCCAAGAAGCCCGACTGGGAGCTGGAGCTGGCAGCGGTGATCTCCCGCCCCACCCACCGGGTCACGGTGGAGGAGGCCCTTCAACACGTCGCGGGCTACACCATCGCCAACGACCTCACCGACCGGTCCACCGTCTTCCGCCGGGACATGCCCGCCATCGGCACCGACTGGCTGCGCTGCAAGAACGCGCCCGGTTTCACCCCGCTCGGCCCCTGGATCGTCCCGGCCGGGTCCATCGCCGACCCGTCCGACCTGCGGGTCACCCTGAAGCTCAACGGCGAGACCATGCAGGACGAGTCCACCAAGGACATGATCTTCGGCGTGGCGCGGATGGTCTCCTACATCTCCGAGACCGCCCAACTCCTGCCCGGCGACCTGGTGTTGACCGGCAGCCCGGCCGGGAACGGCATGCACTGGGGTCGGCTGCTGCGCGACGGCGACGTGATGGACGGCTCTGTCACAGGACTCGGTGCCCAGCGCACCCACTGTGTCGCGGAGGTGGCACCGTGATCGACCGCACGACTGTGCCTGATGCAAAGGACGCCGAGGGTGCGATCGCCGAGGCCGCCAAGGCGTACTCCAACTGGGGCCGTTGGGGTGAGGACGACGTCCTCGGCACGCTCAACTTCCTGAACGCCGAAAAGCGCCGCGAGGGCGCGGCCCTCGTCCGCGACGGCGTCAGCTTCTCGCTCTCCCAGCGCTTCGACATGAACGGCCCGCAGAAGGGCTGGCGCCGCCGTACGAATCCGGTGCACACCATGCTCGACACCGGCACCGACGCCGCCCTGGGCAACCAGGGTTTCCCGCACGGCATCGGCGGTGCCGACGACGTGATCGCGATGCCGCTGCAGTGCTCCACCCAGTGGGACGGCCTCGGCCACATCTTCGACCACGGCAAGGCATGGAACGGGCGGGCCGCCGAGAAGGTCGTCACCTCCGACGGCGACCTCGTCACGGGCATCGAGCACATGGCGCCGTACGTGGCCGGGCGGGGCGTCCTCCTCGATGTGGGCCTGGTCGTCGGCCGTAACGGCGAACTGCCCGACGGCTTCGCCATCACCGAGGAACACCTGACCGCCAGCGCCGCGGCGCACGGCGTCACCGTCGGCCGCGGCGACCTCGTCCTCGTCCGCACCGGACGGCTGGCCCGCGCCAAGCGCGACGGCTGGGGCGAGTACGCGGGCGGTCCCTCGCCCGGCCTGAGTTTCACCACCGCCGGCTGGCTGCACGGCAGTGAGATCGCCGGGATCGCCACCGACACCTGGGGTTTCGAGGTCCGGCCCAACGAGTTCGACCACGCCTTCCAGCCGCTGCACCAGGTCGCCATCCCCAACATGGGCCTGCTCATCGGCGAGATGTGGGACCTCGACGCCCTCGCCGACCACTGCGCGGCCGACGGGCGCTACGAGTTCTGGCTCACCGCCGCGCCACTGCCCATCACCGGCGCCGTCGGCTCCCCCGTGAACCCGATCGCCGTCAAGTAACGCCCCGGACCGGCCGAGTGGGCCGCCCCGACAGCCACACCCATCCGGCCCGCACCACCACCCCTGCCGCTCGAAGCCGCGCGGCCCCACCGCAGGGAGACCTCATGACCGACCCCCGCCCCCGCACCGTCCTCGTCATCGGCGGCGGCGCCTCCGGCAACGCCGTGACCGTGCTGCTGCGGCGAGCGGGCATTGCCGTGGACCTGATCGAGGCCAAGCCCGACTGGAACGTCCTCGGTTCCGGCATCACCCTCCAGGGCAACGCGCTGCGCGTGCTGCGCGAGCTGGGCGTGTGGGACAAGGTCCAGGAGAGCGGCTACGCCTTCGACTCGGTGGGCCTGGCCGCGCCCGACGGCCACGTGTTCCACGTCCAGCAGGACATCCGTACCGGCGGGGAGGATCTGCCCGCGACCATCGGCATGCAGCGGCCCCGGCTCCAGGAGATCCTGTGCGAGGCGGTCCGGGCCAGTGGTGCGGCGGTCCGTCTCGGTACCACCGCCGACGAGCTGGTCCAGGACGAGACAGGCGTCTCCGCCCGCTTCAGCGACGGCAGCGAGGGCCGCTACGACCTCGTCATCGCGGCCGACGGTCTCAACTCACTGACCCGCGCGATGATCGGGATCGGCGAGAAGCCCGAGCCGACCGGCATGGCCATCTGGCGCGTCGCGGCACCCCGCCCGGCGAGTGTGGAGCGCACGGACCTGGTCTTCGGCGGGCCCTGCTACATCGCCGGCCACTGCCCCACCAGCGAGAACACCATCTACGCCTATCTCGTCGAGGCCAACCGCGACCGCGCCTCCATCGACCCGGCCTCGTACGCGGACGAGATGCGGCGCCTGGCAGCCCCGTACGGCGGCGTCTGGCCCGAGATCGCCGCGAGCATCACCGACCCGGCCAAGGTCAACTACACCTGGTTCGACCGGTTGCTCGTCGAGGGTTCCTGGCACCGCGGCCGGGTCGTGCTGGTCGGCGACGCCGCCCACGCCTGCCCGCCCACCCTCGCGCAGGGCGCGGCCATGTCGCTGGAGGACGCCTCCGTACTGGCCGAGTTGCTGAGCGCGGAGGAGTCGTGGGATTCCCCCGGCTCCCTCGACGACCTGCTGACCCGCTACCACGAGCGCCGCATCGACCGTGTCCGCATGGTCGTCGAGGCCTCGGTGCAGCTCGGCCAGTGGCAGCTGGACGGCGTCCGTGACGCCGACGTGCCCGGCCTGATCGGCCGCACGATGTCCGCCCTGAAGGAGACCCCGTGACGACCCCGGACACCTTGGGGGCCCCGGCAACCCCCACCATCGACGTCCACGCGCATGTCCTGCTGCCGCAGGTCGAGGAGGCCGTCGCCGGACACCCCGGGCTGGCCGCCGCCCGCAGTCTCGACGCCCGCCGCAACGGCCCCGAGGCGCTCGCCGTCAGCGGCCCGATGGTCCGCGACCGTATCCCTCGACTGACGGACGTCAAGGCCCGGCTCACCGCGATGGACGCCTCCGGCGTCGACGTCCAACTGGTCTCGCCGTCCCCGTCGCACTACCACTACTGGGCCGACGAGGACCTTGCCCGCACGGTGTGGGAGCTGGCCAACGCCGGCACCGCCGCCCACGTCGCCCAGGCCCCCGACCGGCTTCACGGACTGGGCCTCGTCCCGCTCCAGCACCCGGACCTCGCCGTCGAGGCCCTCGACCACGCCCTCGGCCTGGGCCTGCGCGGAGTGGAGATCTCCAGCCACGCGCCCGGGCGCGAGCTTTCGGACCCGGCGTACGAGACGTTCTGGGCGCTCGCCGAGACGACCGGGGCGCTGCTCTTCCTGCACCCCTTCGGCTGCACGCTCGACGAGCGCCTGGACCGCTGGTACCTGTCCAACACGGTCGGCCAGCCCACCGAGAACGCCGTCGCGCTCTCCCACCTCATCTTCTCCGGGGTGCTGGACCGCCACCCCGGCCTGAAGGTGATCGCCGCACACGGTGGCGGCTACCTGCCCACCCACATCGGCCGCTCCGACCACGCCTGGCGGGCCAGACCGGACACGCGGGGCTGCGCGTCCGAGCCGAGCAGCTACCTCAAGCGGCTGTACTTCGACTCGCTCGTCCACGACCCGCACGTCCTGCGCGAACTGATCCGGGTGGCCGGCCCCGACCGTGTCCTGCTCGGCTCGGACTTCCCCTTCGACATGGGCACCGAGGACCCGGTCGGCGCGCTGCGCGCCGCCACGGACCTGCCCGACCCCCACTTCCACGCCGTACGCGGCGGCAACGCGGCAGCGCTGCTGCGCCTCTCCTGAGGAGCCAGACATGACCAACGACCTGCCCAACCGCCTGCTCACCCACCTGCGGCACGTCGACCTCGCCGTGCCCGACTACGACAAGCAGCTCGACTTCTACGCCGGAGTCTGGGGCCTGACCAAGGTCGCCGAGGACTCGGGCATCTCCTTCCTGGCGGCGGAGGGCAGCCCCGAGCAGTACGTCGTACGGCTGCGCAAGGCAGACGAGAAGCGGCTCGACCTCGTGTCCTACGGCGCCGCGTCGGCCGTCGACGTGGACACGCTTGCCGAGCAACTCCTCGCAGACGGAGTGCAGTTGATCTCACAGCCGGGCAAGGTCGACACCCCCGGCGGGGGCTACGGCTTCCGCTTCTTCGACGGCGACGGCCGCACCATCGAGGTCTCGGCGGAAGTCGAGGCCCGGCGGCACCGGCGTATCGAGGAGAAGGAGGCCATCCCGGTCCGCCTCTCGCACGTCGTCCTCAACTCCCCCGACCTGGACGCCACCCGCGCCTGGTACGAGCGCCACCTCGGCTTCCGGCTGTCCGACACGCTCAGCTCCCCGCACATGGGCGAGGTCATGCACTTCATGCGGATCAGCAACCAGCACCACTCGATGGCCCTCGCCAAGGGCCCGCACACCTCCCTGCACCACGTCTCGTTCGAGATGCGCGGCCTGGACGAGTACATGCGCGGCTCGGGGCGAGTGATGCGCTCCGGTGCCCGCAAGGTCTGGGGGCCGGGCCGGCACATGGCAGGCGACAACACCTTCACGTACTTCCTCGACCCGCACGGCAACACGGTCGAGTACACAACGGAGTTGGAAGAGCTCGACGAGGACACCTGGCATCCGCACGTCTACGACTTCTCCCGGCCCGAGGTCACCGACCAGTGGGGTACGGCGAACCCGATGAACGAGCTGGTCGCCAAGGAGTCCTTCAACGACGTCGACCGCGGTGTCTTCGTCGCCCCGCCGGTCTGATCGCCCTCGGTTCCGGGGGCACGGAACGGTCCATGATCCATGCCCTGACTCCCCCGCTCCCCCGGCCCACTCCTACGCCACACCCAGGAATGCCATGCGCTTCGCCACGTACGAACACCACGGCCGCCGCAGCGTCGCCACCGTGAATGACGACGGCACCCTCCACCCCTTCCCCGGCCGCGCCTCGCTGCTCGACCTGCTCCGGGCGGGCCCCGCGGCCCTGCGTGAGGCGGGCAACGCCACGCCGGCCGTGCCGGGCGGCCCGCATGTCTCGCAGGTGCGGCTGCTGCCGCCTCTCCAGCCGCCGTCCGTACGGGACTTCGTCACCTTCGAGGAACACGTCGAGGGCGTACGGCGCAGCATCGACAACGCGGCGGGGGTCCCGGACGCCTGGTACGACGCGCCGACCTTCTACTTCACCAATCCGTACGCCGTCATCGGCGCCCACGACGACGTGCCCGTGCCGCCCGGCTCCTCGGTCCTGGACTTCGAACTCGAAGTCGCCGCCGTCATCGGCCGCGAGGGCCGCGACCTCACACCCGAGCAGGCCCGCGACCACATCATCGGCTACACGGTCTTCAACGACTGGTCCGCCCGCGACCTCCAATCCGCCGAGATGAGGGTGGGGTTGGGCCCCTGCAAGGGCAAGGACACCGCCGCCACCCTCGGCCCCTACCTGGTCACCGCCGACGAGCTGGAGCCGTACCGGGACACCGACGGTTTCCTGCGGCTGGCGCTGACCGCTTCGGTGAACGGCGAGGTGGTCGGCGAGGACCTGCTGTCCAACATGAGCTGGACCTTCGAGGAGATGGTCGCCTACGCCTCGCGCGGCACATACGTCCGTCCCGGTGATGTGCTCGGCTCCGGCACCTGCGGCAACGGCGGCTGCCTGGCCGAACTGTGGGGCGTACGCGGCCGACAGGAACCCCCATCACTCAAGCCCGGCGACACCGTCACCCTCACCGTCGAGGGCATCGGCACCGTCTCCAACACCGTCGTGCCCGGCGCCGGACCGGTACCGATCCCCCGGGCCCGCAAGCGCCCGCGGCTGCGCCCGTGAACCGCGGGGCCGCGAACAGGCTGGACGGCAAGGTCGTCGTCGTCACCGGAGCCGCGCGCGGGCAGGGCGCGGCCGAGGCCGAGGCGCTGACCCGGGCGGGGGCGGTGGTCGTCGCCACCGATGTGACTCAGGCTCCGGGCTGTCTGTGTCTGGACGTCACGGAGCCGAAGGAGTGGGCGGCGCTCGCCGAAGGGCTGCGTCGCCAGTACGGAGAGGTCCACGGCCTGGTCAACAACGCCGGCATCACCTGGCGCGCGCGGCTCCACGAAGTCACGCCCGAGGACTTCGCCCGCGTCCAGGCGGTCAACGTCACCGGCCCGCTCCTTGCCATGCAGCACCTGGCTCCGCTGATGCCTCCGGGCTCGTCGATCGTCAACGTCGGCTCCTCAGCCGGGCTCACCGGGCACTACCCGGTCGCGTACACGGCCAGCAAGTGGGCGCTGCGCGGCCTGTCGAAGGCGGCCTGTGTCGAGCTGGGCCCGCGGGGCATCCGCGTGAACACCGTCCATCCCGGCTTCATCGAGACCGAGATGACCGCCTCCGCCGTGCCCGCCTTCCGCGAGGCGAACATCCGCCAGACGCCGCTGGCCCGCACCGGCACCGTCGACGAGATCACCCCGCTGGTGGTCTTCCTCCTCTCCGACGACGCCTCCTTCATCACCGGCGCCGAGATCCCCGTCGACGGCGGCTTCACCGCACACGGCGGCGCCAAGTCCATCTCCGACGCCCTGCGGCCGGCCTCCGACTGAGCCTCCAACTATGGTGCCTTCAGGCGCCGGGCTGATCATTCTGCTGACACCACCTCACCCCCTGTGTCAGGGTGCGGTGGTCGGAATCGGCAGACGGAGGGGCGTGCGTGGAAGCGCGGGTGTGGGACGCACTGGTCGGTGTGGCGAAGCAGGCGTATACCGCTGGGCTGGGCGAGGGCGCGGTGCCGCGCCCGTTCATCATGCCGCTGGTGCGGGGCGAGTTGGTCGGGATGATCTGGGTCCGCCCGATCAAGGTCGGGCAGGACGCGCTCACCGGGATCGCGGAACTCGCGAACATCGCCGCGGCCGCCGGCGCGGACGAGGTCGTCCTCGTCTGGGAGACCCACGATGTCGCCACCGCCTGCGAGCTGCCGGTCGTCGGTCCGGCGCCGTGCCTGAACATGGTTCTCGCCACGCCCGACGGGCACGTCCTGCACCAGTTTCCCTACACCGAGCAGCTCCTGGCGCGCAGTGCCGAGGACTGGGCGTCGGTTGCCCCCGACTGGGGGCCGGCCCCGGCGCCGCAGCCAGGCGGCGAGCTGGTGCCGCCGATCCGGGCCGCAGTGGACTTCTCCTTCATCCCGCTTGAGCTGGACCACCCTTCCCCGTTCGGCGTCACCGTCGTGCTGATGGAAGAGGACGGCTACCGGGTACGCCTGACCGAAGCGTTCGCCTGCTGAGTGCCAGGACCACTCCGCAGCTTCAAATGACCTGTCCGCCGCACGGGTTGACCTGACGCGAACAGCCGCTACGTCGTCGCCGCCCACCGGATCAAGCCCGAGCCTGGTGCAGGGCGGCAGGATCCGCAGGGGGCCCACGAGTCGGGACCGCCAGGCTGGCGCGTCCCGCCACGGGATCCAGGAGCTTGCGCATCCGGCACGACAGGCGCTGCCGGCGTCGGCCGACGATGACGGAGTCGAGGTCGTCCTGAGCTCCGCAGCCGTGGAGCGTCAACGAAGGTCTCCCGGGCGAGCCCGCGCCCGCGCGGGCCCCGCCTCCCGGTCGCACGCGGCATGATCAGTGTTCTGGACCGGGTGGTCGAGGCCGCGGTGCTACAGAATCGTGTAGGCCCGACACGACTCGAAGGGGCCGTCGTCCATGCGGCTGCGGGCGCCCGAGACGCTGCGGCCACGCTCGGTACGGCCTTGGGCTATCAGCGGGACCGGTGTCGTCCGTGCTTGCGGCGGTGCCCCGGTTCAGCGGAACCAGTTCAGGCTCTTCCATACGTGCGGCGGCCGCGGCGTCTGTGTCAGCAGCAGTTCAGGTCGCCGATTCCGGTGCCTTCTGGGGCAGCTTCTTGGCGACTTGCTCCGCCATCATCCCGGCGACCTTCCCCACAGCGGCGTTCGCCGACGGGGCGCCGAACAGCACGCCGAAGAACAGCATGAGCACCCCCATGGTCGCGTCATCGACGTCATCGCCCTCGTCGGAAAAACAGATTGGGCCAGCTGTAGAGGTATGCGAGTCTCTGGGCTATACGCACCATGTGACCGAAGTACTGGGCCACATCTGCGGGCACAGTGGCCGGAAGGGCGAAGATGCCGGGCACCCCGGCAGCGGCGGAGAGAGCGCTGACTCTTCCGGTTTCGAATCGGATGGAGTCGTTGGCCAACTCATCGAGAACCTCGACAGTGATGCCCGCAGCAGCGGGGGTCTCCTCTGTCGCCCTTCGAAGGACGCCTTCGGAGCGGTGGCGAGCCAGCACACTCCAGAGGTGCGCCTCCCTGTCGATACGCACACCAGGAAGCTTTGCTGCTGCCAGCAGCACCGCAGAGAAGCGCGACTCGGGGTTCTCGATCCCTTTGCCCCGTTTCATAGCAGGAACCTGCAGTAGCTCCACGCTCCAAGAGCCGTACTGTGTCAGCTCCGTTGAGACCTCCGCACGCAAGTGACGATGGCGTGCGGGGCGGGTCCGTCACGATGTCGATCGCTGCCCAGGAAGGCGACCACAGTCGCAAACTGACCACCTCCGGGCAGACGTTGAGCACTGCGGTAGCCAGTGCCGGCGCGGCACCCGGCAAACAGACGCAAGGACTGCTGAAGGCGCAGCAGCGGGGGCGGACATGCACAGGGCCCTCGACAAGCACCAACCCACCGACAGGCCCTGCCATCGATGCCGCCTCTGGCAGAGTTTCGCGAACTACACGAAAGTGGTCCCCAAAGTGGTCCCCAACGCCGGGCGCTGCGTCGTCACATTGAAGGACGCGGCCTTCGCACCGCCATCAAGCTACCCCCTTGCCATTCGCCAGGCGCTCACGCAGCGGAAGACCCACTTGGGGCCGTGTGACTGAGAGCAGACATTCCCTCGTCCCCCTGCCGAGTGGGCCGAGCACTCCTCAATCGGCGCAGTTGGGTTCAGACGGCCGATCAGGAATCAGATCCACCATCAATCACCCGGGTTACGCAGAAGTTGGCCAACCAGCGCGCGTCCGGGCCATGGCGCGCCCCCCTGTCACTCCAACACTCCCTTACCGGACATGCAAAACGCTGATATTACGGACTTCTGCACAAGGGGTACGAAAGTGACAAGCACTGACTCAGGCTCCGATGATGACACCACGAGCCACGAACCGCAGGGCGAGGCCGACAAGAGGGATAACAGGACCAGGATCCTGATCGCGTCCATCGGCGCACTGGCTGCCGTAGCCGCCGCCAGCGCCGGAGCCTTGTTCGCTCAGGGCGGTGATGCCAAGGAACCACCGCCCCCCTCTTCGGTAGCCTCACGCGTCTCGACCAAGGTTGAGATAGAAGACCCGTGCGATCTGCAACGGCTCGCCGACTCCTGGAATCAGCCACCGTCACAGCGCTACAACGAGACGCTCTTCGCGAACCTCGAGGCGCCCCGTGTCTACACGCAGGTGGGCGGCCCGGCAAGGAGCCCTGAAATCAGCGTGAAGGGGCGGATGAGCCTCAACATCCCGGCGGGCCAGGTTCTCTACCTGGTCACCCGTCCCGACCCCGATTCGAAAGACGAGTTCGGCCACCCAGGAAGCGGCCGCTACTATCCGGGCACACCCGTCAGCCTCACAGCCAGCGGCTGTTGGGAGGACGACAACCACCCGGTCGGCTATCCCGGCGTCGAGGGAATCAGCGAGACCTACCTGCTCGTCCTCGTCGGTTCCGAGCAGGCCGCGAAGTTCCCGGCCGACCGCATGGCGAAGGACTGGGACGGATACAGCGCGGACGACTGGCGTGCGATCAGCAAGATCGACGTCATGAACTTCCATGTCTCGACGGCCTAGCGGATCACGGGCTGCCGAATCACCCTCCGGCCAGGTTCCCCAGCACAGTGAGTAGCCTCTGAGCTGCGGAAACAGAAGACGGCAGACGATTCGGACCTTGCCGGCCTGGTGCACCTGCGCCGATACGACACCGTCACCCGTCGCACCGCTGGCCTCGGCGTCTCCGTCGGCGCCACTCATGCCAGCGCCGCTGCTGTCACCCATCTGCTCGCCAACCGCGCATCCGGCCTGCTGCGCACCCGGCGCAAGGCCGGCCCCAGCTACGTCCGAATCGGTGGCAGCTTCGCCGAGCGCGAGGGGTCGGCGACAGTCGGGCTGGCTTCCGCCACAAGCACCGTCGTCATCTGCGAACTCCAGCCCACCGCAACCCTCGCCGACCGCGCCTGTATGGCAGCCGATCTTTGGGCGACGACAGCCCTCGGAAGGGCGCCCGGCCGTGATGTCCAACCCCCAACAGGCCGTCAGCCGCGCGCTGTCCGCGACCCGGGCACCGACCGAGCGCGGAATCGCACGACTGAAGTCATGGCGCGTCTTCCGTCGACCCCGGTGCAGCCCGATTCGAAGGACGTCGATCTGCTCACCGCATCACACCCAGAACTTGACGGCCTCGAGCCAGCGCGTGTTCTCCACGGTCCCCCCGAAGATGTAGCCGGGGCGCGGCTGGGTGCAGTCCGCGCTGCCCCAGTCGTAGCCGTGGACCTTGGTTGTCCGGCAGACCTGTCCGCTGCCGATGTTGATGGCGAAGCCCGTCATGTAGGGGGCGCCCGACTTCGTACTGCCGATGTAGTTGTTCTTGCCGTCGGCGATGACGGCCGTCCAATCTGGTTTCCACTTGCCCTGGCCGCTGGTCGACTTGGCATCGTGGATGAAGGCGTTGGCGGCCGAGCCGGCTCCGCCGTACACCGCGATGTTGAGGGCTTGGATCGGATGGGTCCCGCTCGTCGTTCCGGCGAGCGTGCCGTCACACACGGGCTTCTGCCAGCCCTGCCCGGAGAGGTACGCGCGGTAGCAGATGTGCCGCCCGGACGGGTCGCTCCGGTGGAGCCGGTTCACCGCGGTGGCGGCGGTGTCCTGCGCGGGCTTCGCGGTCACGGTGGCCCGCGGTGGCTTCGCGGTCACAGTGACGGTGACCCCGCCCCCGCCCCCGGCTCCTACCCCTCTTCCGGCTGCTCCTTCGCTCTTCGGAGCCTTCACCCTCTTCGAGGCTTTCGGCTTGGCCGACGGTGAGGCGGCTGTCACGCTCGGCAGTGCGTGTACGGCCGAGGAGGTGGCCGATGGCGTGTCCTCGGCCAGAGGGGTCCCTGTCTCGGCGCTCGAACGGCCGGCTTGCTTCTGGCGCCCTCCGTCGTCGGGTGCGCTGCTGCCCAGGATCACCAATGGAACGACGACGAGGGCGGCCACACTCAAGGCCACCGGTCCGACGACCAGGGGTTTGTGGAGCAGACCGGGCGACTTGTACTCATCGTCCGACTGACGCGTTCCGTTCCTCGGGGCCGCCTTCGGAGCGAGGCGGACGACAGGCGAGGGTGGCGCGGTGGGCCGACGCTGCTGCTCACGCGGGTACGCCTCGACACCGACGCCGACGCCTTCGCCGCGACCCTCGTCGTCGTCTTCATGGTTGTCGGCGGAGTCGGCGTCGTCGAGATCGTCGGCTTCGGCTTCGTCCTCGTTGCCTTCGACTTCATCCTCGTCGGCTTCGCCAAGGCCGTATACCGCTACAGGTCCGAAGGGCGCCGCTCCTACCCCCTCTTCGGCGGATTCGGGCGGGACATCCTGCTGTTCCTGCGTCTCCTGCTGCTCCAGAAGGCTGCTCGAACCGTCCGGGGCGACCTCGACGAACGCCACGTATCCCGCGGAGGGATCGGAGATGGTCGCCGTCACGCCGACGCTCAGGTCACGTGCGTATCCCTGCAGTCTGTCGAGGATCGCGGTGTCGACCGACTCTCCGTCCGCGACCGGTACGGGTTCTCCGTCGATGGTGGCCGAGCCGTCTCCGGAGATGACCACCGCGTGGCGTGGCACCGGCCCGGACGGCTCCCCGGCGGATTCCGGCTTTCTGAGATCCAGCGGTTCTTCCGGCACTGCGTGCTGGTCCCCCTCGCGCGGCTCGTCCGTTTCTTCCTCTTCACCTCGGCTCATGACTCTTCCTTTCTGACGCGTCCCGGCTGAATGGCCCCGATCGGGAAAGGCGTGACGGTCCGGGTAGCGCAACGGGCCCCGGACCGGAACGGTTCAATTCCTCGGCCCACGGAACAGCGACGACCGGAACGAAAGGTGACATTCCACCAGGCGGCCTCCGCCGGTGGGCTGTTGAGTACAGTCCGGAGGATGAACGGCTACGAGACTTCCGTACGTTTCGCCGTCCTGGGGCCGGTCCGGGCCTGGCGCGGTGAACAGGAGCTGGACCTTGGTTCGCCACAGCAGCGGGCCGTACTGGCAGCGCTGCTGTTGCGGCGGGGACGCGCTGTCGCACTCGCCGAACTCCTCGACGCGGTCTGGGGCGAGGAGCAGCCCGCGGCTGCCGTGTCCGTGCTTCGGACCTACATATCGCGCCTGCGCAAGGCGATCGAGTCGGGGCGGAAGGCGGCCGGGACAGGGAGTGTAGTGGTGTCGGTCGGGGACGGGTACCTGATCCGGCTGCCGGAGGACGGCCTTGATCTCAGCGTGTTCGAGCAACGGGTCGCGGAGGCGAGGAAGCTGCGCGCCACTGGGGAACTGTCCGCCGCCGCCGAGCTGCTACGGGCGGCGCTCGACGCATGGCAGGGCGCGGCACTTGCCGGTCTCCCCGGTCCCCTGGCCGAGTCCGAAGGCTCCCGGCTGAGCGAGGCGCGACTGGTCGCGCTGGAGAGCTGGCTCGACATCGAAGTGGAACGCGGCCACCACAGCGACGTGGTCGCGGAACTGATCGCGTTGACCGGTCAGTACCCGCTGCGCGAGCAGCTGTGCCGACTGCTCATGCTGGCCCTCTACCGGTCCGGGAGGCAGGCCGAGGCGCTGGCGGCCTACCGCGCTACGCGGAGCACCCTGGTGGCCGAACTGGGCATTGAACCCGGTACGCCGTTGCAGAACCTGCACGACCGCATACTGGCGGCCGACGCGTCCCTCGACACCCTCCCGCCGGGACGGCCGGTGCCGCCGGACCCTCCGGTGCCGGCCGCCTCTCACACCGTCTTACACGCGGCCCGCCCGGCACAATTACCCGCCGATCTGCCTACGTTCGTCGGTCGGCACGCCGAACTCGAGCGAGCCCGTGCTCTGTTGTCCGAGCAGGACGGTCCCCCGGCCACCGTGGTGATCAGTGCGATCGGCGGCATGGCCGGCATCGGCAAGACCACCCTGGCCGTGCACTGGGCGCACGAGATGGCCGACCGCTTCCCCGACGGACAGCTCTACCTCAATCTGCGCGGCTTCGATCCGACCGGCTCCCTCGTGACGCCTGACGAGGCCATCCGTACCCTCCTCGACGCACTCGGCGTCCCGCCGATGCGGATTCCCGCCGGCCTCGACGCGCAGACGGCGCTCTATCGCAGCATGCTCGCCCAGCGGCGGATGCTGATCCTGCTCGACAACGCCCGCGACACCGACCAGGTCCGCCCCCTGCTGCCCGGCTCCTCCGGCAGCCTGGTCATCGTCACCAGCCGCAACCAGCTCACCGGCCTGGTCGCCGGCGAAGGGGCTCATCCGCTGCCCCTGGACCAGCTGACACCCGCCGAGGCACATGACCTCCTGACGCGCCGACTCGGCACCGACCGGCCGGCGGCGGAACCTCAGGCGACGGACGAGATCATCACCCGGTGCGCCCGGCTGCCGCTGGCGCTGGCCATCGTCGCCGCCCATGCCGTCGCCCACCCCGGCTTCCCGCTCAGTGCCATCGCCGGGCAACTGCGTGACAGTCACGGCAGCCTCGACGCCTTCGCCTCCGGCGACGACATCACCACCGATGTACGGGCCGTCTTCTCCTGGTCGTACAAAGCGGTGTCAGATCCCGCCGCGTGTCTGTTCCGCCTGCTGGGCCTGCACTCCGGACCTGACATCTCCGCACCCGCCGCGGCGGCCCTCGCCGGGCTCCCCCTGCGGGAGGTCCGGGCACTGCTCGTCGAACTCACCCGCGCCCAGCTGCTCACCGAACACTTCCCGGGCCGCTACACCCTGCACGACCTGCTGCGGGTCTACGCCGCCGAACGCGTCCACGCCGAGGAGGCGCCCCTGGAGCGGGAGCGAGCCGTGGGGCGGCTGCTCGCCTGGTATCTGCACACCGCTGACGCCGCCTACCCGCTCATCACTCCGCAGCGTCGCCGGATTCCCCTCGACCCGCTGCCGGCCCTGTGCAGGCCCCTGGAGTTCACGGCGCACGACCAGGCCCTGGACTGGTGCGAGACCGAGCGGGCCAACCTGGTCGCCGCGGTCCACCAGGCAGCCGGGTCCGGGTGGCCGGGTATCGCGTGGCGACTGCCTGCCGTGCTGTGGGGGTTCTTCTATCTTCGCAGCCATACGCACGACTGGGTCGACACCGCACGGGCGGGCCTGGCCGCCGCGCGTGCCGACGACGACCGCCGGGGCGAGGCGCAGGGTCTCGCGGACCTGGCCGCCGCGCTGCGCGGTTCAGGCCGTTCCGACGAGGCCATCGACCACTTCCGCCGGGCGATGGTCGCCTACCGAGAGCTCGGGGACACGGACGGCAGGGCGTCGGCCGTGACCAATCTGGGCGACGCCTATCTCCAGTGCGGCCAGCTCGGCAGGGCCGCGGAGTACATCCGCCGTGGACTGGCGGTCGAACGGATCATCGGCACTTCCTGGGGAGTGGGAATCTGCCTGTGCAATCTGGGCGACATCTACCAGCGGCAGGGCAGATTCGACGAGGCCGTCGGGTGCCTGGAGGAGGCATTGACCGTCCTGCGCGCCAGCGGCAACCCCTGGGTCGAAGGCGTCACCCTCGACATCCTCGGTACGGCCCACAGCCGCCTCCATCGCCACGACGAAGCCGTCGCGTACTACCACCAGGCCCTCAAGACGCACCGCGACGTCGGCAACCGGTGGGGAGAGGGCCACACCCTGGGCAACCTCGGTGACGTCCAACTGGCCGCCGGCGAGCCGGAGGCCGCCCGTGACAGCTGGCAACAGGCCCTGGCGATCTTCGTGGAGTTCGACCATCAGGACGCCGCCAAGATCCGCGAGCGCCTCGGCCGGCTGGCGGACGCTCCGCCGGACGCCGGGGCGCGGGCCGCGGAGTCGAAGCGCGTCGCCTGACCCGGGCCTCCGATCGGCCACGACCTGGCCGTGGCCCCAGGGGGGAGCGGGGACACGGCCAGGCTGCACCCGTACAACGGATGGAAGGCGAGAGCGGTTCAACCCCCGTTCAGCTCGCGTCGTGGTACACACGGCCGCTGGCATTGGCGGTCGTACCGTCGTAGAGGCCGGTCGGGCTGGTCTGTGTGGACAGCGTGAACCACGCGTAGCGCTCCACGAAGCTCAGACTGTCCAGCATCCGTGTCGACGACTTGATGAAGTCGGTCTGTTCCTGCTCGCTGGGATAGCGGGGAGTGCCCTGGGAGAAGTCGATCAGGCCGTACTCGGTCAGCCAGACCGGCTTGTGGTAGCGGTCCTGGACGGCTTGCAGATAGCCGCGCAGCTGGTTGGCTGCGTCCGGGCCGAAGTCGGAGCCGTACCAGTGCAGCGGGATGAAGTCGACGCGCAGGTTGCGGTCGGCGGCTCCCTTCATGAAGCGGTCCAGCCAGCTGCCGTCCAGGTTGGCGTCGGCGGCGACCGCGGGTGCGCCCAGGCGCAGACCGGTGGCTTCCAGCCGGGGCCACAGGTCGAGGGCCTGCTCGGGCGTCATGTTCGACTGCCGGCCGTTGTCGGGTTCGTTGAAGCCGAGCAGTTCCTTGGTGCCGCCCTGCGTCGCGGCGCTCAGTTCGGCGTCGGTGACGGAGCCGGGGCCCCAGATCATCGGGACGTAGTCGACGCCGTCCGGCTTGGTGACCGCGCCGGTGGAGGAGGCCCAGTTGAGGTACCAGGTGGCGCCCGAGGCGGCGAGCGCCTCGGAGGCACCGTCGACGGGGTTGAGGCTGACGCCCTTACGGATCGCGGCGGCAGTGGTGACGGGTGCGGGCTGGGCGGTGGCGGGGTCGGCCGGGGTGGTGGTGCCGGTTCCGAAGGCGACGGTCAGACCACTGCACTTGGTGCACTGGTACATGACCTTGTTGCCCGGCTCGGCGTCCTGCTTCGACCAGGCGTACGCCGTCGGGCACTTCTGGTTGATCATGTCGCTGTACGGGGTCTTCGCGTCCCGGTTCGGGTTGGTGCACACGAGCGGTTTGCCGGCCGGGTCCTTGGTCAGGTTGTCGGCCGGGCAGGCGGACAGCAGATCCTCGGCACAGCCCGCGACCGCGCACTCGCCGCTCGCGGGAGGCGTCACGTCGTTCGGTGTGATGGTGACGGGCGCGGCGACGGCGTCGACGTAGCTGACGTCGTACCAGGGTGCCGCGGAATCGGCCGGGTCGAAGTTGAACTCGGCCAGTCCGGTGGGCTGTTGGCCGAGGGAACAGTGGTCGGCATACGGTCCGCAGTCGCCCACGGCGCAGTGGAACGTGCTCCCTTCGTCACCGGTGCATCCCTGGCGGGCGAAGAAGGTGCCGCGCCAGTGCCCGGCGCCCTCGTGTTCGGGGACGCTGATCGTGGCGGACTGGCCCGGGTCCAGCGTCGGCAGCCCGGTGATCGCGGTCGAGCCGTCCGCGTTGACCTCGCTGCCGACCCAGATACGGCTGTCGGTGCGGTTCTGCAGGGTGATGGTGTGGTCGGCGGCGTCCGCGGCCGGTGTTCCGTCGATGTGCGTACCGATGCTGGACCGGTGGGCCTGGATGGCTACGGCGGTGCCGGAGACTCCGACGATGACGAGGATCAGGGCGAACAGGAATGATGTGTGTCTGCGCATTGAGCGTGCCTCTCCCTTGGCTTGCGCGGTGGGGTTGGAGGTGGGGGCGACGATCAGTTGTCGCCCCGGTCGGCACGACGGACGAGGGTGGGGAATGGTTCAACCCCCCTCGGATTGTCCTCACCGGCTCATCGGCCGTTTCGGCATGGGGTAGTTGATGCGCGGCGGCGGCGAAGCGGGTCCGGTGGCCTCGGGGCGCGAGGACGGAAATGGGTCGTTCTTCAGGAACGCCAGCCCTTCCGGGCTCACCAGGGATCTGTGCTCGGCGTCGGGCTGAGCACCTCTGGCGTCGTGGCTGGAATCCACCGGCCTCACGGAGCGCGAGATATCGGACGGCGCCTCGCTGTGCGATGTCTCGGGCCGTCCATGGTCCGCACCATAGGGATGATGTTCGGACATGCCACTCACCTGCGAATCCGCGCTGCTGACGGTGTCCCTCAGCTCTCTCTCATGATCACGCCACTGCGCTTCCGCGGTATTGGCGTCAAGGAGCGGCTCGCTGAAATCCTGGAAAGGGGTCAGCCGGCTCGGATCCGACGGCTTCGGCAGGTCAAGAGATTCCCTGTCGACCGACGTCCTCGACGCCATATCGTCCAGGGCGAAGGAATGAACGTCAGACATGTCATCCGCTCTCACGGCAGGACTGTGCGGCGAAGGCGCCACCGTCATGTCTCGGAGAATCCCGTCCATCTCCGGTTCGAAGCGGCTGCCGTTCTGCGACTGGCTCTGCGCGAGGTCCAACATGAATTGTCGACCGCCGTCGGCCCTGGTCACGGGTCTCCCGATAAACGGTGTTTCCGTCATTTCGGGGGCCGCCAGGTCAAGGGGAGCATCGTGGTGCGTCGAGGAACCCGGTGTCCGCATCGGGCCTTCCCGGTTTCGCCGGGTCTCCGCAACCCATTGTTCGTCGAGGTCCGCGGTGCGGAGCGCGTGGGCAAGCTCGGATCGTTCCTCGGCGTCGAACGCCGCGGCCTGGGCGGGTGCGGATGCCCGTGACTCCTCGAACACCCTTTCCGCCGCACTCTCATAGAGGGCCGCGACGACCGGCATGCTGCGGGGGTTCTCCCTGAGCGCCGTCGACATCTTCCGGGACCTGCCCACCTCGCGCAGGAGCGTTTCCTCGAAGGCCGCGCGCTCGGTGACCGGAAGCCGGCTGATCCGCCCTCGGATGTCCTCCATCTCGGCGAGCAGTTCCCGCTGCCTCTCCGTGAGCACCGACCCCGGTTCGGGCGGCGTCCCCGGGGCCCGCTCGCCCACGCCCTGTCCGTACGGGGCCTGGCCTGCCGATTCGGATTCCCGACCACCGACGGGCGCGTCTTCGCCACCTGGCTCCGATCGTCTCCTGAACAGACGTCGCAGGCTCTGCCACAACCCCGTCAGAAGATCCGGTTCCGGCGGCGGAGGCGGCGCGTAGTAGTGGCGCAGCCCGTACTGGGCGCTGAGCAGGTCTCGCGCCAGCTTGGTGTGAGACGCCGGCTTGGTCAGCCGATTCCCGCCCCGGGAAGCCGCATTGTCGAGTGCCACGTTGCCCCTCATTCGAGTCGGAGGTGCTGCGCCGAGGCACAACGGACCGCAGGGGGCAGTGGTTCAATGCCCGGCGCTCGACCACCGGGCCACGCACCGCGATCAGGAAGCCGGCCGGTGCGGCTCGAACCCCGGCGGCAACGGCAACAGGAAAACAGGCGGCTCGGATCGGACGGGCTGCTGGGCACCGGCGTCCGGTCCGGGCGGAGTCCGGCGGGAGGAATTCCCGGACGTCCCGGTCCCGGGCTGCCGTCGCTTCAAGAGCCCCGCCGGTCCGAGCCTCCGGGCGCCTGTGGCCGCCCGATCGCGCTCCTCGTATCCCACCGCGCTGTCGGATCCACCAAGTACGTCATCCTCGTACGCCATGTCGCTGCCCCTCGCGTCGAGGGGGCCGCGCGGGCCGCGCTCGGTGTTCGAGGCACACAACGGGTCGCGGGCCGCCCGGGGTTCACCACCTGAACCGCTCACCTCCCTCTGACCGTTGCTCTGTCCGCCCCCTTCGAAAGGACGACGACATGTCTGAGCCGACCACGGCCGCCGAGAAGCCGACGAGCCCCGCGGCGGAGACGAAGGCGGAGTTCATCCTCTATCTGGAGGGCTCCGAATACGACGACGCATTGCAAGGACTGGTCGACTGGGTACGGTACTTGCTCCTGCCGGTGTACGGCAGGGAGACCACTTCGTCCTCCCCCTGGTGCCCTCGCTGGTGGGAACACCCCGAAGCGGTGGCACAGTTGCACGCCCTGTGGATGTCCTGGCAGCACCTGACGGGCCCCGGTTCCGCGCTCAGCGGCCCGCTCAACTGGCATCGCGACTGCCTGGGCCACGTGATGGCCTCGCTACGCGACCCTTCCGGTCCGTTCGCCGGTTGCAAGAAGGGCAGCCATCGGGCCAAGGAGGTCCCGACGGCGGACGATTACAGCTTCTGACGTCGACGTCGAGGCCCTCGCCAAGATCTCCTCTGAGGTTGTTGAACCCTTCTCCCCTCCGTCCCGTTGAGTTCTCGCCGAAGCACGAACAATTCCGGTTCACACACCGGGAATTCCGGAGGTACGCACCATGGGTGAAAAGCCTGATGGAAGCTGGCAGGGAGAAGGCACCGAGGTATCTCTGAGCCTGAACCCCCAACAGAACGCCGCGGTAAAAGCGTTTCACCAGGCCGGGGTGGATCGTCGGCCGGCCTACGACACGATGATGCGCAGCGTCGCCGCCGCCAACGCGCATCTCGGCATGGTGCTCGTGGGAGACACGGGACAGGGCGACATCGAGCACTCCCTCAAGGGTCTGGACTCCCTGCGGCGAAAGGTCGCGAGTCAGCTCCCCGACTATGAGGGCGTAGTCGAAGATGTCCTCGCCGACGTCAAGGACCTGCACCGCTACTCGTCGGCCACCGAGCCCGCGAACTACACGGAGGCGGCCGAGGGCGCCGTCCGCCATCTGACCGACCAGAACGCCGAGTTCATCAAGTTCAACCACACCTGGCGCCACCCCGTCTACAAGGGCAGCAACGCCGTGATCAAGCCGTCCGTACCGGTCGCCGCCACGGACCCGGAGGTGCGCGCCTTCCAGAACGACAGCCTCGTTCGGGACACCGCGAACACGATCTCGGCGCGTGAGCAGGACCCCACCGACGTCGCGCCCCCCGTCCCGGTGACGACCCTTGAGGTGCAGCCCAACGGGCTCGGCGCCCCCTGCGAGTTCCAGATGCACACTCCGGGCAACCTCAAGGTCAAGGACAAGCTGCATCTGCCCTACGAACTTCAGCGCTCAGGCATGCTGGAGAAGAAGTTCGGTGCCGAGGCGAAGGAATACGTGCGAGCGACCGACTACGTGATGGCCTCGATGTATCAGGGCCGCACCGACGTCGTACCGGACCACCTGGATCGCCTGGACACGCTGACGCGGTCGTTGCCGGTCGGCAAGGTGGTGGACGGTCCCGCGTCCATTCCGGAGCCGAAGCCGCAAGCCCTGGCCCAGGTGCAGAGGATTCTGTACGCCATGGAGACCCTCCAGCGCCAGCAGCCTCTGCAGCGGAGGAACAGCAACCAGTCGCTCTACGAGCAGGCGATCGAGGCGGCGAACAGGCCCGCGGTCACTCGCTCGAACAGCGCGCCGGGTGACATCCCCGTGCATACACCCCCGGCCGTGTCCTCCAGCCACCACGCCGCGGCGCCGGGCCCGGCGCCTGTGGGGCGTTGACAGAACCGCCTCGGAGCAGGTGAAGAAGGGAGGAGCCGGATGTCATACACCTATTGGGCCCACGAGATGGACATGCAGGAACTGGGCACCGCCACCAGCCTGTGGCGGCACTCCGACGCCGCGAGCTGGGAGTTCCGGTCCCTGATGGACGGCAAGTGGCATCAGCACCGTTTCGACGGGGGGCCGAGCGCACCCGACCCGAGCGAGGTGCGCCAACTGACGGAGCAACAGGCCAAGGACATGGTCAGGAACGCTCCGCAGGAGATGTACGTGTACACCCAACGCCTGATCGGCGACTCGCAGAAGCCCGGGGCTGTGTCGCGGCGCGTAGCCAGCCCGGAAAGCTTCCAGGATCAGGTGTTCTCGGTCGAAGGCAATGGGGGCAAATGGAAGCCCACCACGAGCATCGCCGAATTCACCAACACGTACAGCGACGACCGGCCCAAGCACAGACTGATCAGTCATGAGGCCGCCCGACGTCATGTCGGGAGCAGAGGGCCCGAGGCGCTCAAGGAGTTCGACCGGCCGTTCAACCAGGACACCGCGGTGACCCAGAAGCGCGCGGCCATGGCGAAGGCGGGGAAGTTCCAGTCGTCTCTCGGCACCTTGACAGAGGCCGGCGAGAAGCCCAGTCCCCCGGCGTCGCCCCACTTGACCTCCCATCCGAAAGTAGTGGTGAAGTAGTCACGATTCCGGAGGCGGTCCTCGATCACGGGCACTGACCGACGGTCCGCACCACAGCCAGAGCGCCCTGTCCACCACCCAGGTGTGCAGGGCGCTCTGGCGTGCTTGTGGAACGTGGTGACATGGAGACGCCGTTCCCCTCGCAGGCTTGCGAAGGGAACGGCGAGCTGCCCTCGATGTTCACGCGTCCGGCCGCACCACCCCCAATATCTGCATCGAGGCCGCCGGCGACTCATACACGTACCGCCCCGGCCGCGGCGCCGAGATGATGTTCCCGCCCCCGACATAGATCGCCACATGGCTCGCGTCGGAGAAGTAGATGATCAGGTCTCCGGGTCGCATGTCGTCGATGGGGACGTGCTTCAGCTGGGCCCACTGCACTTCCGATGTGCGGGGGATCGTGACGCCGGCCGCCAGCCACGCCTGGCTCGTGAGGCCGGAACAGTCGAAGGAGTCGGGCCCCTCGGCGCCCCAGACGTAGGGCTTGCCGATCTGCTTGACGGCGAAGGCGATGGCTTTCTGGCCGGCGGTCGTCGCGTCGGTGCCGACCTTCTTGAGAATGCCCGTGCTCTCCCACTTCGCCTGGGCCTGGTCGGACTCCCTCTTCTCCAGGTCGGCGAGGCGGGCCCGCTCCTTCGCCGCCAGGGAGGACTCCAGCGCCTTCGCCTCGGCGATGTGGTGCTCGATCGTCCTGCGCTGCGTCGCCATCGCCCGGCGGCTCGCCCGCAACCGCTCCAGTTCCGCAGCCGCCTCTTGTGTACGGGTGCGCAGGGCCGACTTCGTCGTCTTCAGGCCGGTCAGCAGGTTCTGTGTGTTCTGCTGGGCCTGGAGCGCCAACCCCGCGTTGTCCAGGGCCCGACCGGGGTCGTCGGCCAACGCGAACTGGAGCTCGGCGGGCACGCCCCCGCCGCGGTACTGGGCCCTGGCCGTCGCTCCGGCAAGGGAGTTGAGGCGAGCCAGTTTCGCCTCGGCCGTGCGGATCTGGGAGTTGAGTGAACCGACACGCCTCTTCTGTGCCTTCACCTTGCCGTCGGCCGCGTTGTACTTGTCGGTCGCCACCTCCGCCTGGTGGTACAGGCTCTCCAGTTTGTTCTGTACCTCGGTGAGGGTCTGAGGGTCGGCGCGGGCGCCCTGTTGGCTCGCCGCCGTCAGGGCGCAGGCCAGGGCGACGGCTGTCGCCGCCCGGTAGCCGTGTGTGCGCAGGGGCCGTCTCATCTGGGCCGAAGCTCCCTTCGTACGCATTGGTGAGGATGCGTACGCACAACGGGCGCCACCCGTACGGCGGTTCAGTGAAGAGGTGACGGTGTGAACCGGTGGCGGGGTGAGGACGTGAACCCGTGGCGCGCGGGAGACGTTGTGCGCGAAGAGGTAGGACGGCCGGTGAAGGAGACCGTATGGACGCCAAGTTGCTGCTGCTCGCCCTGTGCACGGGGGCGGGTCTCGGGTTTCTCCTTCTTGCCGTACGGCAGTTGTCGGCCGTGGCGCGGTTGTGGGTGCGGGGAGTGCTCGTGACGGGCACCGTGATCCCGCGTGTCTCCGGTGATCGGCGGCGGACCGGGCTCGTGATGTTCACCGACCATTTGGGGCGGCCCGTCGTCGTCGACGCGGGCGCGTACGGGCCGCTGCGCGGACTGCCGCAGGTCGGCGGGACGGTGCCCGTGTGTTATCCGCGCAACCGGCCCACGGCGGCCCGGCTCTGGACACCCCGGTATCTGCTTTTGCCGGCGTTCGGGTGGTTCCTGACGTCGACCGTGGTGTTCGTGTGCGGAACCCGGCTGACGCGGTGAGCGCACGCGAGGTGGCGGTCGGTTCCCGGCGGGTCCAGGACGTCGATGTGCTGCGCGGATTCGCCCTGTTCGGCATCCTGCTCGTCAACGCCCAGCTGATGGCGAGTCCTTACACCGCGTTCGGCGGTGGTCCTCATGCCTCCGGCGTCGACCGGGCCGCCGCCTGGGCGGTGACTGCGACCACCACCCTCTATCAGCTGTTCTCGTTCCTCTTCGGCTACAGCTTCGTCCTCCAGGAGCGCTCCGCGGGGCAGTCGGGCAGCGGGTCCGCCGGACGCCATCTCCGGCGTACGGCCGGACTGTTCGGCCTCGGGTTCGTGCACGCGGTGCTGCTCTACAGCGGCGACATCCTGATGACGTACGCCGCGCTGGGGCTGGTCCTGTACGGCCTGCGCGGGCTGAGTCCGCGGGCCGCGCTGCGGGTCGCGGTCTGTCTGGTGGTGGGCCTCGCGCTGCTGCTGCTCGGGTACGGGTTGCTGACCGTTGCCTTCACGCTGCCGGTCACCCCGGGGCAGTACGCCCCCGAGGTCGCGCACAGTGTGGCCGCGTATCGCGGCGGTTTCCTGTCGGTGGTCGGGGCACGTCTGCGCGAGCTGCCGACGGCCATGGGCGCGAACGTGCTGTACACCCCCGACATGCTGGCCGCGTTCCTGGCAGGCCTCGCGGCGGCCAAGGTGAGCCTGGTGGAGCGGCGCGGCCGGGACCGGAAGTGGCTCAAGGATGTCGTCGTCAGGTGGCTGCCGGTCGGCCTGGCCGGCGGTGTGGTGACGGCGTGCTGTGCGAACGGACCGCTGGACAGCCGCTGGTTCCTGGTCGGACACGCGGTGTCGCTGCTGACCGCGCCCGCGCTCACGGCGTCGTACGCCTGCGGCCTGCTCCTGCTGCTGACCGCTGTGCGCCCGGCGGCGGCGCGTGTGCTGGCCGCCTCCGGGCGCATGGCCCTCACGCAGTACCTCTCCCAGTCACTGGTCCTCGCGCTCGTCTTCACCGGCTACGGCTTCGGTCTCTACGATCGGGTCGGCACCGCCGTCGTCCTCGCCTGCTGTCCGCTGCTGTACGGCGCCCAACTCGCCCTGGGCGTATGGCTCATGGGGCGCATGCGGTACGCGCCGGCCGAGCTGGTGCTGCGGGCCGTCACGCTCGGGCGGCGTCCCGGTAACTCTCCGACTCCATGGCGTTCCCCTTCTCGAGGGTCAGGCCCGGACCCGGCAGCAGACGAGCCGCTGCGCGTTCCGTGATGGCCGCCGTCTCCGCCTTAGCGGCCGCCGAGATCTCTGCGGCCCCGGGCTCCTTGTACCAGGGGCGCAGCCGGATGAGGGCCGGCTTGACGCCGGTGGCGAGGAGCAGGGCGGTGCCCTTGGGAAGGGCGCGGATCCTGTCGGGCGGCAGGACGGACTCCTGGCGGTAGGAGTAGGAGCGTGACGTGCCGTCCTTGCTGCGGGAGATGCTCGGGGTCTTCACGTCGTGCTGGCCGACCAGGGTGGAGATCTTCTGCACGAAGTCGGCGTCGTCCAGACCGGCGCCGAGGAGTTTGACGGTCGCCGCGCTCCACAGCGCGTCCATACCGACGTCGCCCCACACGCGGGCACCCTGGCGGTAACTCTGCAGCAGGGTCACGACGTTGATGCCGCGCGAGCCGAAGTGGGAGTACAGGTCGGGGAGATCGGAGATACGGCATACGTTGGCCGCCTCGTCGAGGACCGCGGTCAGCGGCGGGTCGAGCCGGCCGCCCATCCGCTCGGCGGCCACGACACCCGCCCGCATCGTCGCGTCGGCGAGACCCGCGATGACGCCGGCCGCCGAACCACCGCCGTCCTTGGACAGCAGGTAGAGGGTGTCGGTGCCCAGGACGTGCTCGTTCGGGCGGAACTCCGGGAGTTCGGGATCGGGTGTGACCCAGGCGAGGATCTCCGGGTCGAGGAGGCAGGACGCGGTCTGGCGGGCGGTCTCGTAGATGCCGTCCCGGGTCTCCACCGCGCCACGCACCGTGCCCTGCAACTGCTCGGCCATCGCGACCAGTCCGACCTCGCGGAGCAGGTCGATCGGGGTGCGGTCGGCGGGGTCGGCGAGCCAGGCCAGCAGCTCGGACAGCGGGGCCCGGCCGCGGGCGGCCGCCAGGAAGAGCGCGGTCAGGGTGTTCTGGGCGGCCGAGATCCAGAAGTCCTTCTTCGCGGTGTCGTCGTTGACGGACGCCACGAAGTGACCGGCCATCCGGCGGGCGCCCTCGATGCTGTGGCACTCGCCGAGGATGTTCCACCACATGGCGCGTGGGGCGTGGGCGATGCCCTGCGGGTCGAACGTCCATACCGTGCCGGCCTTTTCGCGCTGGGCGCGGGTGACGGCGTACACGTCGGACTTGTTGGAGGTCAGCAGGACCGCGCCTTGGGCTCGCAGCACCCGGGGTACGGCGATGCCGGTGGACTTGCCGGCACGCGGCGCCATCAGGTCGAGTTCCACGTCTTCGTAACTGCTGCGCAGTTCGGGGCCCTTGGGGTCGAGGTCGCCGAGGAGGTTGCCGGTCTCGTCGGGGTGGAGCTCGTCGCGGCCCTTGAGGGTGGGGCGCAGTTCGCGCGCGCGGGCTTCGATGCCCTTGGGGCACATGGCGGCGAGTTCACGCTTCCCCGCGAGGCCCTTGGGCGCCTTGCCGCGGTCCATGAAGAAGGTGACGGCGAGGGCGGCGGGCACGGCGAAGAGCGCCAGCATGCCGAGCATGCCCACGTAGAGCACGGCGACCGGGGCACCCGGCCACAGCGCGGTCGGCCCGTCGGAGACCAGGGTGGAGACGGTCGACATGGCGAACGGCGGGGCGTCCCATCCGACGCCGGAGAGACCGGCGCCGAAGGTGCCGCCGGCCCACACGACGGTGAAGGCGAGGACGCCGAAGCCGGCCAGCGCGGCGATGGCCCACTGCATCTGGTCGCCGAGGTCGGTGCTGCGGGGTCCGCTCACGCCGTCCACCCCCTGGCCGAGGCCTCCACGACGGGGATGCCCGGGTCGCCGGGGAGCGCGAGGGGGGCCGACTCGCCCGGGAAGGCCAATGGCAGCGGCCCCTCCTGGGAGAGCCGTGCGACCTCCAGGGCGGTGCGGGCGGCGGCCTGCTCGATGGCCGCCTCGTTGGTCGTCCAGCGGGTGTTGGTGTTGTGCAGCTCGCGCTCGGCGTCGGTGATGGCGACCTTGATCGGGATGCCGGGGCGGCCACCGACCTTGATGAGGAAGCGCCCACGGCCCGGGGGTTCCTCGTCCTCGCCCCGCACGCCCCAGCCGGGCGGCGAGGACCAGGACGACACGAGTTCGATCTCGCGGCGGGAGAGTCCGACGACCTTGCCGAGGTCCTCCATCTCGGTCTTCGGCAGTCCGGCGCAGACGACCATGCCGGCGCGCTCGACGAAGCCGCGCGCCTTGGCACGGTCGGCGTCGGTGCCGAGGGCCTCGGCGTCCTTGAGGGTGTGGGTGATCTTGGCGTCGCCGAGGCCGAGGGAGCGGTTGAGACGGGTGAGCGCGTCGATGCGGTCGACGATGCCGGAGGCCGCGCGCAGCGGGCGCCACAGTTCGTCGAGGACGGTGAAGAACCAGCGCCGCGGCGCCAGTCCGGCGTCCGCGAGGGCATGGGAGGCGGCGACCGTGCCGAGGCCGTCGGACCAGGCGGCGAGCATCGCGGCGGCGGTGAGCTGGGTGTCGGCCTCCCCGATGCCGGAGATGTCGATGCACACGGCGGGTGCGTTCGCGTCGATGCGGGTGGACGTCTCGGAGGCGAAGGTGTCGCCGAGCGGGCCGTCGAGGATGCCGAGCAGGGAGCGGTGCAGCGGGTCCACGGCGTCCCGGTAGCGGGTGTCGTCGCCGCGGTCGAGGGTGACCGCGCGGACCCGGTCGGGGCCCTCGGTGAGGACCCGCAGCACGTCGGGCAGCAGCACCGTGCGGCCGGGCGGGGTGCGTTCGCGCAGGTGGTGCAGGACGGCGGAGAGCACGGACTGCTCGTGGTCGTCCATGGGCCGGCCGCGCACGATGGTGATGAGGGCGGCGACCATGTTCAGTACCCGGCCGTGGGCTTCCGCCTTCAGCACCTCGCCGGCCTCGCCGCCGATCTTCGCGGCGGCCTCCCCCATGGCGCCCGGGTCCAGGACGTTGATGCCGCCCCGGCCGCGGCCGATGGAGATGACCTGGCCGCCCAGGGCGCGGACGGTGTCGGCGTAGTCGGGCTTGAGGTCGCCGAGGACCAGCGGGACGACACCGGTCGCGGCGAGCCCGATCAGCATCCGGTTGATGAGGGTCGACTTGCCCAGGCCCGGCATACCGAGCATGAACAGGGAGGGGTTGGAGATGTAGCGGGCCCGGGTGAACCAGTTCAGCGGGTCGCCGCAGACCGTGGCACCGGTGGTCAGATGCTGCCCGAGCGGCACTCCGGTCATGGGCGAGCCCGAACCGGCGGCAAAGGGCCACATACCGCAGGCCTGCACCGTGGTGGCACGCCACATGGTGGGCGGGTCCATGTAACCGACTCGGCCACCGCCGGCCCCCTGCCAGCCGCGGGCCGGGATGTACAGCTCCCGGGGCTTGGCGGGGCCCTTCTCCTTGCCGCCACGCTTGGCGTCGGACGCGGCCTTGGCCTTCGCGGGCTTCTTCGCGGCGGCCCCGGCGCCGTATCCGTCCAGGCCGACCAGTCCTGATCCGCCTGCGGCCAGGTCCCGGAGCGACTCCTCCTCGGCCAGCCGGTCCGCGCGCTCGGCCAGCTTCTCTTCGCTTCGGCGGCTCACAGCGCCTCCTGCAGTTCGTGCGGGACGAGGGTCTGTTCCCACGGAAGGATTCCGGCGGGCAGGGTGCAGCTGAACGCGGCTGCCTGCATCCGGTCGGCGGGGCGCATCAGCACCCGGGACGCCGCGGTCAGGTTGCGTACGGTGACGCTGGCGTCGGCGAGTTCCTCCAGGTTGTCGACGGTGACCGTCAGCATCAGGGAGAACTCCACGAGTCCGGCGCCGGACGCTTCCTCGGCGGCGGTCTGTTCGGCCGCACGCACCTCGGAGGCCGCGCGTGCCTGGACCATGCCCTTGCCGGACGTGGCCATGAACTGGGCGCTGCGCCGGTCGGCCTCGACGATACGGGCCGAGGTGGCGGGATCGATGGCCCGGTAGACCAGGGCGACCCGCTTGCGCCGGGTGCCGGGGGCGGCCTCCAGCATGCCGCGCAGCACCGAGGAGCGGACGGTGCCGCGGGGTGCCAGGGTCAGCATCCAGGTGCGGGAGACACCCGAGTCGTGCTGGTAGGCGTTCACCGTCTCCACGGCGGCGGCGGGACCGGCGTCGTCCCACTCCAGGCCCGTTCCGCCTTCCATGGCACGGGCGTTGAGGACGTCGGCGGCGACGGCGGGGTCGTAGGCGACCCGGACCACCTCGGCGATCCGCTCGGCCGACAGCGGGTAGGCGGCGCCGCCGCCGGCCGCGACGAGCCCGCTGAGCAGGCCGGGGATACGGATGGCCAGTTCGGTCATCACGTCCTCCTTCTTGCGCTTCTGGCCCGCCGGGTTGCCGTAGGTGAGGGTGACGTAGGTGTGCATCTCGGAGGAGGCGCTCGGGTAGCGGTCGACGACCTCCTCCATCACGGCGCGGGCCGCGGCCGGTGCGTCGGGGTGGATGCGGGGCAGCACCTCGTGGGCGAGCCGGGTGCCGGGGTCGGGGGCGGTCTCCACGATCACGGTGGCGCCCTTCAGTCCCGGTTCGTGGGAGAGCCGGGCCAGCCACTCGCCCCACAGCGCGACCCAGACGTCGACCTGGTCCGGATCGATCAGCGAACCACCGTCGGGGTCGCAGCCCAGGACGATCGTGTACAGGTCGCGCTGCGGGTGGTGCAGGATCCCGAAGGGCCGGTCGTAGGCGTCACGGCCCTCGCTCGCGGTGACCTTGTTGAGCAGCCCCGGCGGGCGGAACCGGCCGCCCGGCCGCGCGGACAGCGGGCCCGAGACGTAGAGGTGCGCGCCCGCGGCCTTCCGGCGCCACCAGCCGACGCGCAGGGCGAAGAGCTGGTAGACGTTGCGGCCGTCCTGGGTGCGGATGGCGAGCGGGATGAGGAACAGGACGACCGGCACGAACACGATGATCGCCGCGTACAGCGAGATCAGTGACGCCAGCAGGGTGGCGACGAGGCCACCGAAGATCACGAAGGTGCCGAGGAGTCCGAGCGGTCCGAGCCCCGCGCGCCTCGGCCTGCGCCAGTTCCCGTAGGTCGGATGGGAGACGGCTTCCGTGGACATGTGACCGGTTTCCTCTCGTGAAGTGACGCTGGTACGACGTGGGTTGAGGCCGATGGGGAGCCGCCGGACGCCCTGGGGGGAGGGCGCCCGGCGGCCGTTCGTCAGGGGAGGCGACGCCGGGAGGAGGTACGGGCGTACCGCCTGGGTGTCGTGGACTCCCCCGGGTTCACTTGTTGTTGCCGAGTTCTCCGTCGCCGCCCTCGACGGCGCCGGAGACGGTGGAGCCGGCGACCTGGGTCGCGGCCACGGCCGCGAGGATCGCGATACCGGCGGGGCCGCCCATCGCCGCCGCGGCTTCCTTGCCTCCAGCGCCCGCGGCCTTGCCGGCACCGCCACCGCCCTTGCTCGCACCGCTCGGACCGCCCGGGCCGGACGCGCCGTCCTGTCCGCCGCCGCCGGACGCGCCGTCCGCACCGCCGCCGCCGGACGCGCCGCCGGACCCGCCGGTGCCGCTCGCTCCGCTCGGGCCCTTCTGCCCGCCGCCGCCGGACGCGCCGGACCCGCCGCTCATGGCGCCGATCTGCACGGCACCGCTCGCCAGCTGGTTGCCCGCCTGGCCCACGGTGGCCATCGGGTTGCCGGTGCCCATGGCAGCGGCGGCGGGTACGACGAGCTTCAGCAGCGCGGGCAGCGCGATGGCGGAGAGCAGCATCACGCCGATGCCGGCGATACGGGTGTTGACGTTGGGGTTCGTGCCGGTCTTGCCCTGGCTGATCATCGTCATGCCGGCGTTCAGCACGAGAGCGACCGCGGGCTTGTAGAGCAGCCAGGAAATCATCCAGCCGATGTGCTTGCGCCACCAGCCCGCGCCCCAGTCCGTCATCGAGGCCGCGGCGGCCAACGGCAGGGTGCCGAGCATGATCATCATGACACCGAGCCGGATGTACATCAGGATCGTGTGCAGGATGCCCGCGAGCAGCAGCAGGAAGGCGAGGATCAGCAGCAGGAAGGACTGGATGTCGCTGTTGTCCCCACAGGCGCCGATGTTGTCCAGCGCGTTCTGCACGGAGTTGTTGAACAGGTAGGTGGAGTAGTCGTCCGCGACCTTTGCCGCGGCCAGGCAGATGGTGGTGGCGGCGCCCGAGACGAGGACGACGCGCATGATGCCCTTCAGCGCGGTGACACCGGCGGTGCCCTTGCGCTCGATCGCCATCTTGCCGGCCGCGAACAGGAGCGAACCGACGGCCAGATAGACCACGATCCACGATGTCTTGTTACTGAGGTCGTGCGAGGTGGTCGTGTCGTTCAGGGTCGGGACACTGTCGGCCAGCCCCGCGAACACCGCGATCGCGGCGGCAAGGATCGACTTCGCGATCAGACCGATGACCGTCCCGACCGGGTCGCCGAGAAAGCTGAAGAACCCGGTGATCGCGTCCGCGAGCGGATTCCCGTTGCTGCAGGCCGCCACGTCAGACCCCCCAGAGTGTGTAGCCGACGGCGCTCTGCTCGGTGGCCAGCTGCGAGTACAGGCCTCCGCTTCCGTCGGGCTGGACCTTCCAGTCGCCACCGCTCCAGCGCACGGAGACGCTGGTCGCGGCATAGCCCTGCTCGTTCCTGATCAACAGCCTGACGGTCGCCGCCTCGCTGGTGTACGAGGTCACCTGGAACCCGGTGTAGGACGACGTGACCGGGGCGCTGTTCGAACTGTCCGTGTCCGGCACCGCGGTGCGCTGGAACACGAACAGTTCGCGTCCCTGCCCGGCGACCACCTGCTGGTCGGTGACGGTGCGCCACTGCGATCCGCTCATCTGGGTGGGGATGTCGGTGGCGGCCAGCGCGGCGCCCATGGGGGTGTGCGCGAAGCACCACCACACGGCACCCTCGATCCTGGTCGGCCCCGCCGAGGCCGAGACCGGCACACGCCCGATGCTGAGCGGGTGCCAACTGATGTCCTTCGGCACGGCCGTGGGGATCGCGTCGCCCGCGCTGTCGTCGGTACGGCACCCGCCGGGACGGCCGTCCTTCTTGGTGACGCTGGAGGACAGCGGGCCTTTGGACACCGGCGCCCCGGCATGGCCGTCGGAGCGCGAGCCCGACGTCAGCGTGGTGATCACGCCGAGGACGACGACCAGCGCGAGGAACCCCGCCGATGCCTGCCAACTGCGCTGCCTCCAGTACGGCCCGGACTCCTCGGACCGCTGTTCTCCGCGCTTGAAGATGCGCACTGTCCCGCGCTCTCTAGTTGAAGACGAACTGGACGATCGGGCCTGCCGTGGCCACAAGGACACAGCCGCCGAGCACCATGCCGAGGCGGCTCATGTGCTCCGAGCTCTCACCCCGCTTGACGGAGATGGCCATCATCGCGCCGGTGATCAGCACGCCGCAGACACCTGCCGCGGTGCCGGCCCAGGCAAGAATGCCGAGGACGACGTTGACCTTCTTGACCAGTGGGTCGGGGGCGCCACTGGTCGGCTGCGGGACGTTGGCGCCGCCCGACGGTGCGGGGACGACGGCGGCAAGGTAGTTGGAGGCTTCGTGGAGCAGTGCGGACATGAGGATTCTCCGAGGAGTCGGCGCCCGGCCCGAGTGGGGGCGGGGCGGTGAACTGGCAGTACTGGAAGGCTTGTTGGTCTCAGGGACCTTGAAGGGTCAGGTCGCCGAGGAACGTGACGAGCGGACCGGCCGTGGTGGCGATCACGCAGCCCAGGACGACGAAGAAGACACCCCGGAAGTGCTCACCGCCCTCGCCCGGGTCGCCCCGGCGCAGCTGGAGCGCCATCTGCATACCGACGATGATCAGTCCGGCGACGCCACAGGCCGAGGCGCACCAGGAGAGGGTGTTGAGGATCAGGTGACCGTCGTCGCCCGGGTCGTACCCGTCGGCCAAGTACTGCATGGCGGAGGGGTGTTGCATCACGACATGGCTCCCTCGCCGTAGACGTCGCTGCCCACCAGCCGCGAGAGCGTGACGAGTTGCCTGGGGATGTACTTCATCGGGCTGTCCGTGCGCCACGCCGGGATCCAGGGCACGCGGTGCACGCGGGAGACGGAGCGCAGGACCCGGATGCGGCGCAGCAGACCGATCGGCAGCCGCCCGGGGGCGTCGGCGACGAGCACCACGGCCAGCAGTTCGAGCCCCTGCGGGGCGTTGCCGTCGTTGAGCTCACCAAGTGCCCGGGACACGGAGCGCAGTCCCCTCGCGCTGGTCCGGCCGACCAGGACGACCCGGTACGGCTCGCCCCGCGCGGGCTCCGGCCAGCGGGCACCCACGTCCACGCCGCCGAGGGCCTCGACCAGCGAGGTCGCGCCGGAGCCGCCGTGGGCCTTGACCCACCCGACGTCCTCCCGCGACCTGCCGCGCGCCGCCGTCCTGGGCCGCTTCGACTGGCCCCTGCTCTGTTCCGCCGGGCGGTCCGAAGAGGCCTTGCGTGCCAGGGCGTTGGACCGGGGGGCAGCCTGCCGCGCGGCGGGCGCCGCAGGCCGGGGGGCGATGGTCTGCCGTGCGGCGGGTGCCGCGGGCCGGGGAACGGCCGGAGCCGTCCGGCCCGGGGCGGGCTGTACGGCATGCTGCGGGGCCGGTGCCCCCTGCCGCACGGGTGGGGACAGCAGCCCGCCGTCCAAGCCCCGGTGCGGGGAGTGCGCCGTCTGCCCGACGGGGGCGGCCGTGCCGCCGTCCGTTCCCGGGCGTGCCGGCTGTGTGGACTGCGTGGACTTGGGTCCCCGTACCCATGGCTGTGGGCTCGGTTGTGGTGCTGATGGCGTGCCCATGATGTTCCGCCCCCCTCATGGCTCGTGCTTCCACTGCTCTGAACTCATCCGGTTTCCGCTGTTTTGAACTTTTTCGCCGCTGGGCCCGTTTCGGTCTACCGGGTCCGTTGGACAGCACAACGGGCCATGTGGCCACAGCGGTTCAAGACGAGTCGAAGAAGGCGGAGGACGCGGATGGGTGCCGCAGAGAGCGAAGACGGCGCAGGCTCGAACGCCGTCATGTACGGCGTGGCCGGCGCCGGCGTGGGCGGCTGTGTGATGATCCCGCTCGCCGTGGCGGGCGCCGTGCCGCTGATCATCATCTTCGGCGGGCTCGGGGTCCTGCTCGCCCCGCTCATCGCGCTGATCCTGCTCTTCGGCGGAGGCGGCGGCAGCGCCGACGACTACAGCAGCGACAACGACACGGCGAACCAGATGGTGACCGTCCTCCAGGGCGACGGAAAGGGCGAGCTGGACACCGCCACCGTCCCCTCGGACCTGGTGGACCCCATCCAGAAGGCCGGCGAGCAGTGCGACGCGATCGGCCCGATCGTCATCGCCTCCCAGCTGGAGAAGGCGTCCGGCTTCAACTCGACCCTGGTCGGCCCGCACGGCGAGACCGGCATCTCACAGCTGACGCCGGACAACTTCAGCAAGTACGGCAAGGACGACGACGACAACGGCAAGACGCAGGCGACGGACAACAAGGACTCGATCATGGCCCTGGGCCGCTACATGTGCGATCTGGCGGGCCAGGGACAGACGTTGCTCGACGACGGCACGGTCGTGAAGACCACCGACAAGGACGGCAACACCACCAACAGCGTCCTGGACCTCGCCCTGGCCGGCTACGCCGTCGGAATGGACGCCGTCAAGACGGCCAAGGGCGTCCCGGCGTCGAACGACGCCCTGAGCTACGTCCTCGCCATCCGCGCCCAGTTCGCCAAGTACCAGGGCATCGCCGCTCCGCCCTCGGGCGCCACCCCCGGTGTCACGCCCACCTCGACGCCGACACACACGAACTGACGAACCCCCCTCCACCAGACCCGCCGTACGAGAAGGACAGCCATGGACCTGGACCGCTTCAAGGTGTACGTCTCCGACGACGGCCTCGCCGAGATCAATGGCGACCCGCTCGTCCCCGCCCCCGGTCAGTCCGTGCACGAGGCCGTGCTCGACGCGTTGCACCGGTACGCCGAGGAGTCCGGCGCGGCCGTGGAGGCCACGGTCGGCGACGGCCCCGGTACGGCCCACTTCGTCCTCCGGGTACTGCCGGACGGCTCCAGCCACGTCCTCGCGCACGAATCCGGGGAAGCACAGGAACCCGAACCGCGGTCGGCCTCCCAGCCGGAACCCGAGCCGTCCGCCGACATCGCGTCCCCGCCCGCCGTCACCGCCTCCGCCACCTTTACCTCCGCCATCGCCGACGCGGTCGCCCGCGCCCGCGCCACTGCCGCCACCGGTACCGCCGTGCAGGAACCCGTCCCCGCCGTCGACCTGCTCCCCGCCCAACTCTCCGAACAGATCGGCCGTATCAACGCGTTGGGGGCCGCCGGCCGGCTCGACGAGGCGTTCGCCGGGGCGACCGCGCTGCGCGAACGCCTGACCGTTTCGGTGGGCGCCGAGCATCCGCACGCGCTGGAGGCGCGGGCCCTGGAGGCATACCTCGCGTACCTGCGCGGCGACCACCGCGAGGCCGTCGTACTGGCGCTGGCCGTGGCCAGGATCCGGTGCGGTGCCCGCGACGAGCGGGCGCCGATGGACGTGGCGCGGGCGGCGGCGGCCTGGCAGCAGCTCGACGACTCCCGGGCCGCCGTCACCCATGGACACGAACTGCTGCACATGTGGGACATGTTGAGCCGTCGGGGCGCGCTGCCGCCCGGCCACACCGAAATCGTCGAAGAGGTCCACAGGCACGTGAAGGTGCTGGAGGGCGCCTACGTCTGAACCCTCCCGCGCGACCACGCGCACTCCGGTGCACCGGCGCTGACCGGCCCGTCAATCGCCTCGTACACCAGGCGTCAAACAGACGTGGACCGTCCCTCGGAACACTCCCCTCCCACGAGCACCACCCCGGCCCGCAATCGGCCGGGGCGGTCAACCCGAGGAGCAGGAGCACTTCCATGAACGTGACGGCCATCGGATCGGCCAGCGCGGTCTCGCCCGAGGAGCGGGCGCTGCGCGACCTCTATCTGGAACACGGGCCGGCCCTCTACTCGTACGTGCTGCGCATGCTGGACTGGGACACGCACCGCGCGGAGGACATCCTTCAGGAGACGCTGCTGCGCTGCTGGAACAACGGGAACCTGACCGACGCCGAGGGAATGGCCGTCCGTCCCTGGATGTTCCGGGTCGCCCGCAACCTGGTCATCGACGCGCACCGGACCCGGATGGCGCGCCCGTTGGAGATCAGCGGCACCAACTGGTTGGGCGACATGACTTCCGAGGTGGACGACATAGAACGGATGCTGTCGTCCATGGTGTTGCACAAGGCTCTGCAGATGCTCACGCCCGCGCACCGTGAGGTGCTGCAGGCGACGTTCTTCGCGGACCGCACCACCCAGCAGGCCGCGGAAGACCTGGGGATTCCGCGGGGCACCGTGAAGTCCCGCGTGTACTACGCGCTGCGCAGCCTGCGCCTCGCCCTGCGGGAACACGGAGTCGTGGTGGAGGAGACGTGGCAGGAAAGGGCGGAGACGGAGGTGGCTTGCTGAGCCGGAGGCCGAAGCTCAGGAAGGCGTCAACGGCCTGACGGTGCCTCCGGCACGTCGGTGTCCAGTTCACGCAGGATCGATCCCACCTCCTCGGCGTCCGGATGACCCATCTCCTCCAGCAGCGCGAGGGCCGACCGCAGCGCCTCGACGGCCGCGTCGAGGTCACCGGTGGCACGGCGGGCGTCGCTGAGGTGACGCCGGACGTCGGCTTCGAGATAGCGGTCGCCGATCACGGCGAACAGGCTCGCCGACCGCTCGAAATGCTCGATGGCATCCGCGTACCGGCCGAGGTGGTGATAGGCGTAGCCGAGGGTGTCCTGCGTCGAGGCCGCTCCGTAGGGGTCGCCCATCTCGTCGTAGAGGGCCAAGCCCTGCCGACAGCAGTCGAGGGCTTTCGCGTGGTCGCCGATCAGGATGTACGTCCAGGCGACCTGGTTGAGCACACCGGCTTCGCCGTTGCGGTCGCCCTCGGCCCGGAACAGCGCGCGAGCCTCTGCGTAGTGGTCGAGGGCGGCCGTGCGCCGGTCCGTCCGATTGGCCAGGTAGGCCAGGCCACGATGGACCCGGGCCTGACCGAACGGGTCACCGGCGGCACGGAACAGGTCCAGGGCGCCTTCGAGGCACCTCAACGCGGGCTCGGCGTGGTTGAGCTGTGAGTGGGCCACGCCCAGACCGCACAGGGAGTACGCCTGGCCGACGGGATCGCCGAGTTTCCGTGCCGCTCCCAGCGCCACGCCGTTGATCTTCAGGAGGTCGTGCCAGAACCCGAGCCGGTTGAAGTAGACGTCCAGGGCTGCGGCGATGCGCCAGGCGTGTTCGTCGTAGCCGTGGGCGGCGGCGTGTTCGACCATCGCGCTCAGGACGTACCGCTCCGTACGCAGCCAGGCGGTCGCCTCCCCCCGGTCGTTGAACCGAAGGGGCTCGCTGCCCGTTGTGCCCGGCGGCAGGGCGATGGTTTCGCGGAACGGATCGAGGACCGAGGAGGCGTTGTGAGCGGTCCGCAGGAAGTGGTCGTGCATCCGCAGCAGAGCCGCGCCCCGGACACTCTCGCTGTCCTCGATCTCGCCGAGTTCGGCGGAGTAGGCGCGCAGCAGGTCGTGGAAGACGAACCGGCCCGGAGCGTGTTCGATGAGCAGGCTCGCCCTGGTGAGTTCGGTCAGCAGGGCGCGGACTCCACGGGGTGGTGCGCCGGTCAGCGCGGTGGCCGCGACGGTGGTGATGTCCGGGCCCGGATGCAGGGCGAGACGGCGGAAGAGTCCGGCCGCCTCGGGCGACAGGGCCTGGTACGACCAGGAGAACACGGCACGGGCGTCGGTGCCGGCGTCGTCGCCGACGAACGCGTCGAGGCTGCCGTGGTGGTTTCGGAGTTCCTGCGCGACGTCGACGAGCCGGAAGCCGGGATGGTGGGCCGCGCGGGCCGCCACGATGGCCAGGGCCAGCGGCAGCCGGGCGCACAGTTCGGTGATCGCGGCGACGGCCTCCGGTTCGGCGTCGACGCGGGCGCCCAGTCGGCGGGACAGGAACTCGTACGATTCCTCGGCGCTCAACAGGCCCGTGGTGAGCGGATGGGCGCCGTGCCCGGCGACGAGACCGCCGAGCCGGTTGCGGCTGGTGACGATGACCAGACTGCCGGGTGTGCCGGGCAGCAGCGGCCGTACCTGGTCGGCGTCACGGGCGTTGTCCAGCACGATCAGGACGCGACGGTCGGCGAGGACGCTGCGGTAGAAGGCGGCCTGCGCGTCGAGTTCGTCCGGGACGGCCTGCGGGGGCACGCCGAGCGCCACGAGGAACATCTCGATCGCGGAGTCCGGAAGCATCCGGGAGCCGTGCGGGTCGTAGCCGCGAAGGTTGACGTACAGGCAGCCGTCGGGGAAGCGATGGGCGACCCGGTGGGCCCAGTGCACGGCGAGGGTGGTCTTGCCGGTCCCCGCCATTCCGTCGACGACGCCGATGACCGCGGTGGCGGGCGGGCCGTCTCCTTCGGGCAGCAGCGTGGCGAGGTAGTCGAGTTCGGTGCGGCGACCGGTGAACAAAGCCAGATCGGCGGGGAGTTGGGAGGGGCTCACGGCTCCGGTCCGGCGGCCGGGAGAGGAGGTGTCCGGCTCCGTACGAGGCGCGGCACCAGGGCTGTGCGGGGCATGGGTGTCGGCGGCCGGTCCGTTGAGCATCGGCCGGGCGAGCGTGAGGTCTCCGGCGAGAAGCCGTGCGTGTACGGCACGTAAGGACGGCCCCGGTTCGATGCCCAGTTCGTCGACCAGCACGCGGCGCGTGCTCGCGTAGGCCTCCAGCGCCTCGGCCTGCCGGCCGCACCTGTACAGGGCGGTCAGCAGCAGCTCGACCGCTGCCTCCCGCAGCGGGTGCGCGTCGCGCAGCGCCAGCAGTTCCGGCACCGCCGCCTCGTGGTGGCCCAGCTCCAGCTCCATGGACAGCCTCAACTCCAAGGCGCCCAGACGCCGTTCGGCCAGGTCGGTCCGCGCGGACTCGGCGTACGGGCCGGGCACACCGGACAGTGCCGCACCGCTCCCGGCGGCCGACACGGTACGCAGCAACCGGACCGCGCCGCTTGTGTCACCGTCGGCCCGACGGCGCTCGGCCTGCGTCACCGCCTCCTCGAACTCGGCCAGGTCACTGGAGATCCGGTCGGTCCGCAGGGCGTATCCGTCCCCGATGGAGACCAGCAGCCCGGACGGCCGCCCTGGCGTCCGCTCGGGCTCGAACAGCTTACGGAGCCGTGAAACGTAGGTGCGCACCATCGCGACAGCGCCCGGAGGCGGCTGCGCGCCCCAGATCCCGTCCACGAGATCGGCCACCCCGACCGCCCGCCCCCGGCTGAGCAGCAGCACCGCGAGCACCGCACGCTGCTGAGGGGACCCGAGCGCCAGTTCGGCGGGACCCCGCCAGGCACGCAGCGGGCCGAGCAGGGAGAACCGGAAGCTGTGTGGTCTGTTTTCCTCCACGGTCCAGCACAGTAGTGGTCAAGACGCCGAACGTCCGATCGAATAGGCGATTCCGGCCACGTGTTCGCACGGACGACACACTCCGGAAATCCGCGCACGTCCCACCACTGCGACGCCCATGCGGAGGCCACCGAGCATCCGGTGCACGTACGGCACGGTGAGGGCGCCCACGGGACCGCCCGCCAGGCAGCGGTCAAGGTCGTGTCAGTCGATGGCCTGGTAGAGCGTGGTCCAGAAGTCGTTCATGGCACGCGGCGCATCGGGGGTGGCCGGCCCGACCTGGGTGAGCAGAATTCCGGTGAGCTGGTGGGTCTTGTCTGCGTATGCGGTGGTGCCGGTACCGCCGAACCAGGCGAACCGGCCGACGTGCGCATAGTCGCCGCGATGGTTGCGCATCGCCATCCCGAAGCCCCAGCCGCTGTTCGATCACTGGCCACACGACAGGTGGGCAACATGGCTGAACATGTCGTTCCGGTCTGCCAGTTGGCCGGGCGACAGCACCGGACTGACGGCCGCCGGCGCCACCACCGTCATCGCCGGGATGGCCACCCCCAAACATTGCCTACGCCGTACAGAACGGCAGCGGCGGTGGCGGGGACGGGATGCCCAACGAGGCATCGGACAGGAACGATGGTCCGGACGCCGAAACACTGAAGGGGTATGCCCGCACTCTCGTCAAGGAACACGACGGTGGCGGGAAGGGCGGAGCCGGCCAACCCAGGGCTGATTCAAAGTCAGATTGGCCATGCCGCGTCGCAGGTCAGGACAGTCCGAGCAGGTCCAGCGGGCGGGTGAATGGTGCGCCGGAGACCTCCCGCAGTCCTGCGGCGATGCTGCGACAGCCGGCATCCCGAAGGATGTTGATCGCGAGGTTCCGCAGCGTCGCCATGTTCTCGGGCCCGCGCCCGGTCCGGATCAATCAACGCGACATCACGGACGCAAGATCAACCGACTGCCACCATGGAACAACGAGGTCTACGCCACACACCACCTGTCAGGCCTGTACGGAATGACATCTCTTTACCATTTCATTGCTTCCTCTTGACAACTCACTCAGCTTCCGCTCCGTCTCTCCAGCCAGCCACTCAGGGCGCCTTGATCCGTTGCCCTGAGGTCGACAGTCCGTTGATTGCCCTGGAAAGGAACGATCCTGTGACCTACAAGCGACTCATCCAGCGAGCGGCCGCGCCAGCAGCGGTGTTGGCCGCCATAGCGGGCGGCAGTTTGGTTGCCGCGCCCCCCGCGAGCGCCGCCAACACCGACTGCCCCGACTTCTACATATGCATTTTCGAGAACTCGAATTACACGGGTCGCTGGATCGGTGTTCATCAAGGCTACGACAACCCCAATGTCGGTGACTTCATGAACGACCGAACAACGTCCATCATCAACAACACCAATGAACAATATCGTCTATTTGTGGACTCGAATTACCGAGGAGCTGTTCTCGTGAGTGGACCTCGCACTCAGTACAGTAACGTCGGATCGGCCTGGAACGACAAGATCACCTCATTTCGACGGACCATATGGAGTGACCTGGTCTGATCGGGTGACCTTGCACCCACCACCGACCCGTCCCTCAGCAACGCCCCGAACCCTCCGAAACGATCACTCCGGAATCAAGCCGGTGGATCGGGGCTGAGTGGTCCGTCGCGCGACCAGTGCATGCCGAAGTCATCGAGATCACCCCGGGGACAGCCATGTTCGCCCCGGTTTGACCATGCAGGGCGTGAGCACAGGGCCGGAGCGGGACGAACACGGCACCTGCCGATCATTGCGTTCTCTGAGCTTCAAGATCCGCAGGGTTGCCGTGCTCGTTGCTCCGTCTTCTCCTACGCCCGTCGCACCCAAGGTTTCGCAGCGGCGACGATGCTGCGACACCCAGATCCGCCCGCCGGGCCGGGTCCATCCGGTCGACCACGACGGACCAGCCGGCCGATTGGCCGCCACACTCCTCGCCCTTCGATCGTCGACCGTACGGCCGACGCCTGGCTGCCCGACGCAATCCAGTCGTCGACCAGTAACACCCGGTCTCCCCAACCCACGCTATCCGTTGTCCGGACGAAGGACACGACACCACCTGATGCCACGTCACCTTCGCCCGGTTACGGGCACGGATCCGCCTGCCTGCCGCCCGCCTCCGTGTCCGCGGTGTGATCCTCACGGACTTCCTCCGCGATTTCGTATGCCCGAGCCGGGTCGTAGACCGTCACCGTCTTGTCCGGGGAGTACATCGCGGAGGTTCGGGGCGTGTACCGGTGGCTGCGGACGCCGTGACGGACAACCAGCTCGTCGACCGCTCCGACGGGCACATGCCACAGGGCAGCCAGCTGTGATCGGGTCCACCACTCCCCCGGGCATGCGAAGCTCCGGTCAACCTGTGCCCGGTACTCCACCGCTACACCAGTCGAACCGAGTTGGCTGGTCAACCAGGCGAGCAGGCCCTCTACGCCGACCTGCGACATCGGCGCTTGAAACCCCGGTGCGCACTCCACCGTCCCATCACGCGTGTGCAACACCACTTTGAACGACTTCCGTTGGCCCAGCCTGAGCCCCTCGACTACGACGACGCGTTGCAGATCAGCCGCAGCAACGGTCGACGAGCGCAGGCAGTGAGCGATCACGAGGTCCTTCGCAACCCCTCGCTGGCGGAACTCGATCCATCGCACCATCGTGGCCGACACCGTGAACAGCAAGGCCACGACGAGCCCGATCACGGCCAGGACTGTCACACCGAGACCAATCCAGATGATGGCCCAGAGCAGACCGGACTCCGTGACCACTGCGATCACCAGTAGCGGCAGCAAGAGGGGGGTCGCGATCCACACCGGGACCATGACGCTTGCGCCGAGTGTGACACCGAACTCCCGGACTCGACTCGGCACGAACACCAGCCGGTCGCCCCCAGGCGTCACCGACGCGACTCCCGCCAGCGAGTCCGCGCTTCGAGCAGCCATGGGCCAAATGTAGGCATCCGTCGAGGAATACATAAGAGGGCTGCCCGCAAGGCCCGGTCTGTACATGGTCTCCAGAATGACATCACCGAAGTGGGCGGCGATGTCGCGGGGCTGGAACAGACGCGTGGGGTCTTCCTGGAGCAGGGCCAGGATGCGGTACCGGCGCCGCGCGGCTGGGGCGGCGTGGACACGCTCTTCGTCGTACCGGCGCCGGCGGGCAGGTCCGGATCTCTGCGCACGGACACGGCCGCCGTACCGATGCGGGACGGCGACAGCACCCACTGGCTGCCGCGGACCGAGATCCAGCAGTTGCTCTCCGCCGGTGTCCGAGCCTCGGGCATGCCCCCCGCCCAGGCCCTCACCACGCTCGTGCACCGGGCCATGTCCGCAGCCGGAACGGGCGGGCTGCGAGTCGGGCAGGGACTGCCCGACCGCGAGCGGGAGATGCGTGCAGCTTACGAGCAGCTGGCCGAAGCTGGGCTGGGGCAACCGGCCGCCGAGGCATGGGCTCATGGCTCGGCCGCTCTGCAGGACCTGCATCACGAGCGGGACGGCGAGCTGGGCTGGATGCTGCACCTGGTCGCCCTGCGGCCGCAGTCGCCGCGCCCGTCTGGCAGGCGATCGTCGACGCCGGGCGGCACGCGCCGGGCTCAGGCCCGCTCGCGGCCATCGGCTTTCCCCGCCCGGGCGAGGACATAGACACGCCGTGGGTGATCCCGGCCGACTCCCGAAGCGTGGACCTCGACGGCGGATCGTGGGGCGCGGGCCGCCTGACGCGCTCGGGGTTGCGGCGTGTGGCGATGGCAGCCGCTGCCCCGCATCAGCCTCGACCAGGGCCGCTCCGCGGAGATCGGAACATCCGGACAGACGCCGGCGCTGCGCGTGCGCGCTGTTTTGGATCTTCACCCGGAGGGTTCCAGGCGGTCGATAGAGTGCGCACCGTGGGCATACCCGGCTGGTTCGTCTGGATCTTTCTCATTCTGTTCTTATGGCAGGTCCTCGGTCTCTTCCCCGTCATCCATCGACTGCGGGAAGCCAACTCCGCGCCGAGTTTCAAGGCGCGACTTGACCTGCTGGAGGTCGTAGGCTCCCTGCTGCTCTTCGGCGGCAGCCTGCTGGGTTTCATGGTGGGGGAATCCTGGTTCTGGCTCGGCCTCGCGGGTTTCCCACTCCTGACCGCTGTCTACGCCATGAAGGGTGTCCACTGGTTCCGCGCCCGCCGCCATCCCACGCCCTGATCCGAACGACGGGGCCCGCTGCGCAAGCTGGTTGGCAAGCTGCAGTCCACGGCGTGCGGGCCCTCGACGACGTCTCCTTCGATCTGAACCTCTTCTCCCGTGACGTGCCCGCGCCGAGAACAAGACGCGGACCTCACTGCGGGGTACCGTTTCCGCCGACATCGTCGTGGGCCCCCTCCGCGGCAGCGGCACCCCCACGGGGATGCGGGGCAGCCATCACTGAGGTCACCCGGCAACTGTTCGACGCGCTGCGCAGCACCGGGGCGACGACCGGTCGGGCAGCCTGGAGGAGGTCGCCTCCTGCGCAGGCTGTACGACCCGGACGCTCTGAAAAGTCATGACCCGCGGTGCGCGACGGCCGAGGGCGACATCGTCCAGCACCGCTACAACCCTTGTGGGCGGTACTTGGCCCTTTCCCTCGTGGCCTGACCTCACAGGGCCACATCGAACCAGGCCCGATCGACGCTCAGGGAGTTGCCGGACCCGTGTCTCCGTCGGAGTTCGGTGCTGCCGCGGAGGCAACCTGACCGACCGGGTCGGTTTGGTCGGCAACCCAGCTCAGTATCATCCCCAGGGCCTCAGCCGTCGGTGAGCCAGGCTGCGGCAGGTAGGTCAGCAGGGAAGGATCGGGGCGGGCAGGCACGGTCAGCACGTGGTAGTCGAACTCGAGCGTGCCGACGACCGGGTGCACGATACGGATGACGCCCAGCCGCTTCTCCCGTACGTCGCCGGTCGCCCACAGCTGCCGGAACGGCTCGCTGCGGATGGCCAGTTCACCGACCAGCGCTGCCAGCTTGGCGTCGTCGGGACGGCGCCCGGTCAGCAGGCGCAGTCGGGCTGGTGGAAGGTGGCGTGCGGGATGTCCAGGAACCGCTCGACCCGCGCGCCTTACTGCGCGGCGCCGCCGTGGCGTCGCTGGCGTCGGCTGTATTCCGTGATGGCCTGCCACAGATCACGCCGGTCGACGTCGGGCCAGTAGTCGGGGGTGAAGTACAACTCGGCATATGTGGTGTGCCAGGGGAGAAAGTTGGAGGTGCGCTGTTCGTTGCCGGTGCGCCACAGCAGGTCGACGTCCGGCATGTCGGGGTGGGGCAGGTGGCGGGAGAAGTCGTCTTCAGCGATGAGTTGGGGGTCGATGTCCCCTGCCTGGGCTGCCCGGGCAAGAGCTGCGGCTGTCCGTGTGATCTCGTCGCGGCCGCCGTAGTTGATGCAGACGGTGAGGGTGAGGCCGGTGCGGTTGCGGGTGCGGCGCTCCTCGCGCAGGAGAGCCTGGACGAGTTCCTCGGGCAGTTTGTCGGGGCGGCCCAACCAGCGCTGGCGTACGTCAAGGTCACGGATGGGTCCCCCGTCGAGGTCGCGCCGGATCGCTTCCAGGATTGTGGTGGTCTCCTCGGTGTCGCGTTTCCAGTTCTCGGTGGAGAACGCGTAGAGGGTCAGGTGGCGCAGGCCGATCTCCAGGGCGCCGTTGACCATCTCGCGGGCGGCGGCGGTGCCGGCGCGGTGGCCTTCCAGGCGGGGCAGGCCGTGCTGCTCGGCCCAGCGGCCGTTGCCGTCCATGATGACCGCCACATGGGCAGGCATCCGGTCGGCCGCGATCTGCGGGGGCCGGGCACCGGCGGGGTGCGGTGGCGGGGGCCGCAGGATGGTGCTTTCGGCTTCAGGGTTTGGACCGCTCACGGTCATTGCTGGTCGTCGAGGTCCGGGCACGGCCAGGGGCGTCAGGCTCCAGGCCAGTTTCGAGCGGATGCGGGCGGGGGTGAGGATGCGGGTGCGGGCCGCGAGAGAGGGGCGCGGGGCGCGCTTGAGCAGGGCGTGGCCGGCCGCGTCGACGGAATCGAGCTGGGCTCGCATGAGGCAGGTGGCCGTGTCGAGCACGGTGGCGGCGCCCGGGTGCATACCCGTGGTCATTGCGGGCCTGGTGACCCATTGACGGGCCAGAGCCGTCAGGTCCCGGATCAAAGCCGCCGTGGCCGGGGTCCAGCTCCCTTGCCGCAGGGCGTCCTCGGCGCCGGGGAAGGCGTCCAGGGCCTCCTGCGGCAGCAGCAGGTCGCCCTGTGCGAGGTCGGCGCTCAGGTCGGTGAGGACGTCGGTGAGTTGGGCGCCGTCGATGAACCGCTGGTAGTCCTGCTGCCGGTCCAGCCGGAGTGTCATCGGCACTCCGGCCCGTTCGAACAGGTGCCGTACCTGGTCGACCCAGGGCACGACTGCCTCGCCGCACCAGGACCGCCACGCGGCCCAGTCGGCGAAGTGCCGGCCGCGGGTGTCATCGCGTGTGCTGTTCATGGCACCTCGCAGGCCGGACAGGTCCAAGCGCCATCGCAGGGCGGTGTCCACCAGGGCGTGCCGGACCGGATTCCCGCTCGTGCCGGCCGCCAGGTCGCACTGCAGGGCTTGGGTCCACGCGTCGACACGGGCCGCGCGTTCGGCCGCCTCCGCATCCCGCTGGTCGGCCAAGTCGTCCAGGACGCTCGCTGCCGCCCACAGGGCCCACCCGGCCGGGCGCAGCACGGCAGGCATCAGCTGGATGAGGACGTAGATTCCGGGATCGTGCTGTCGCGCGGTGCGTCGGCACAGCCGGTACGCCGCCTGCAGAGACGGATCCTTGCCGGTGGGCGGGCGGTGGGTGGGGCGCCCTCGTTGTGCCGACGGAGCGGCGTCGAGGTCTGCCGTAGTGGAGTGCGTGGTGGTGCGCATGTCGGGAGCGGGGACCTCAGTGTGTTTCCGTGTTGGACGCCGTGGCCGATGGGCCGGCGGTTTGGCGGGGTGCGGGGATGTCGCCCTTGCTGTTTCCCGGCCCGGGCGGCGGAGTGGGGGCGGTCGGCAGGCAGTTGCGGGTGCTGTGGCGGAAGCCCAGCAGGGCGACCAGGGCGGTCAGCCCGAACCAGGTGAGCTGGAGGGCCAGATGGCCGGGGACCGGGTTGGTGGAGAATCCGGCCGCCGTACTGCCCTGCATGGCCCCGTACGAGGGCAGGTAGCGCATGAACGGGTTGTCAGCCCCGGAACTCGTGATGGGGTTCTGCAGCGCGAGATCGATGATGCTGGTCATCACGATGGCGAACATCCCCTCGACCTCCCGGCGCAGCAGGGACCCGAAGACGACTCCCAGAGCGCCGTAAGTGAGTCCGGCGCAGAACAGGGAGGCGGCAAGGAGGAAAGGCTGGCGGGGGGTCCAGGCCAGGCAGATGACCGCGGTGGCATAAGCGGCCACCGCCGCCGAGACCAGAGCCAGAGCGGTGACTTTCGCCAGGACGAGGTGGGCGCGGGGGTAGCCGGCCATCGCCAGGCGGCGGTCGAAGCCGCTGCCGGAGAAGGTGGCGGCGAACATCATGAACCCGGTGATCAGGGTGACGGCGTTGAGCGCTCCGCTGATCGCGGTCAGTTCATTGCCGTGCGGGGCCAATGCTTCCCCGGTTGCGCGAAGCCGCATCCGGGCCGGGGTGTCAGGCATCGCCAGGTACGCCAGGGAGGTCCAGACCGGGACGAAAAGGATCACCAGAATCATGGCGAATCGGTTGCGGCCGTGTTCGAGGAGCGTGAACCGGGTGGCGACAGCGAAACGGGTCAGGTGAAACCTCACGCGGCGGCCCCCGACTTGTCCGCGCGCAGCATTCCGTTGTCCAGGCGCCACAGTTCGTCCAGGCGCTCTGTGTCGTACGCGAGGTGGGACACGACCAGGACCGAGCGTCCCGCGTCCCGCAGCTTCGCAGCCAGATCCCAGAACCGCTGGTAGGTGTCCCAGTCGAAGCCCTGGTACGGCTCGTCCAGCAACAGGACCTGCGGATCGTGCATGAGCGCCAGCGTGACGTTCAGCTTCTGCCGCGTGCCGCCGCTGAGAACCCCGGCCCGCTCGTCGGCATATCCGGTGAAGCCCAGCACGTCCATGATCTCTTCGGCGTACCGCACATCGGTGAGCCGGTAGGCCCTCTGGAAGAACGTCAGATGCTGCCGGACGGTCAGAGCGTCGTTGAGGACCACATGCTGCGGGCAGTAGCCGAACCGACCCCTGTGCCGGACCGAGCCGCGAGTGGGCCGCAACTCGCCGGACAGGACTTTGAGAAGTGTGGACTTGCCGGCGCCGTTCTCCCCGACAATCCCGCACAGCGTCCCGGCCCGGAGCCGCAGGTCAACACCGCGCAAGACCACACGCCGACGGTAGGCGTGATAGACGCTTTCAACCTCCATGCCAGCTTCCTCCTGTCGACACGACACGACCGCGCCCGAACGGCCTAACGATCAAGGGGTGGAACAGACACGAGCCTCACGTCTCCGCGTAGCCGCACCCCAAGATCACGCAGGGGATGTCGCTGAACTACACCGCCCCCCGCAACCAGCAGTTGACGGCGAAGACCACGCTGAGTGTGACCAGCCGCGACCATGTTGTTCATGGTCGCGGCCCATGGGCCGGCAACTCGGACGATGCGCCCGTTGAGCGCCTGCTGCACCGACAGGCCGGCCCCGGTGGCCATCGGGATGGCGGCGGCCAGAACGGTTGTCCAGGCAGCGCCTGCTGCGAGTTGCTCAGGCTTGTGGCCGTACCCCGCCCGGGGACGCTGTGAGGTGTCGGCCGTGTCCTGCCGAAGCGGGTCGGAACGGATCTCGGTGAGGTCGGAGGCCCGCTTCAGATCTTCGACGAGGGCGGGCTTCACGCCTTCGACGAGGGCGGGCGTATTCCAGTAGAGGCGTACGCTCTCGTCGCGCTCCAGCAGCTGGGGGCGGTTGTCGAGGCGGATCCGGCTCCGGACCGCGCGGACGCTGGTGAGCGTCCCGCCGATCTTCTTCGGCTCGATCGGTGTCTCGGGGTGGTCGGCGAAGTGGGCCTGGACGTCGTCGTAGGTGCGGTACCACCCACTTCCACGAGTCGGCGCAGTACGGCGCGGGCGCCGGGCATGACCGCGGCGACGGTGTCGAACAGCAGCTGCTCCGTCCAGCCCTCCCCGAGACTCGCCACCGAGGGTCTCCGGGCCCGGCCGGGGCTCGCGCGCGGGTGGGTCCGGCCAACTGTTGGTGACGACGGCGGGGTTGAGGCCGTAGGTGCCCTGCACGGCCGCGATCGCCTGCCCCTACGTGTCCCTCTGGGTGTCGATGGTCAGCTGCACACCCTCCCCCTCCATGTGCTCCTTGCCCGTCCCCACCCCCTCCCCGGCCATTGGTCCCTCAGGGGCGGGAGTCGGCCGCGGCGGAAGTCGTTCGCGGCGCCCTGCATGTCACCGGCGCCCTCCAACCGCTCCTCGTATTACGCCTCGGTGATCTGGCGGAAGCGTACGAAGTGTCCGGCGACGTAGGCCACCGCCTCGAAAGTAGCGATGGCCGCCGATGCCGTGGTGGCGAGGGGCCCATCAGGCGGACGCTTCGCATGTCAGTCCGTCACCTGTAGATCTTGCCGGGCTTGGCCTTGGCTGGAGTGAGCAGCTGGGAGACGGTCACAAAGGTGTAGCCCTGGTTCCTGAGCGTCTTCAGGATGGAAGGCATGGCCGGCACGGTGCCCTTGTGCAGCGGGTGGAGCAGGATGATCCCGTCGCGGCCTGCGCCGTCGAGCACGCGCTCGGTGATCAGCGGCGTGTCGTCCGTCTCGTAGTCCTTCGCTGTCACCGTCCACAGCACCTGCGCCATCCCCACTTCTTTCGCGACCTTGGAGACGCGGCCGTCGGTGCGGCCCTGGGGCGGGCGCATCAGCGTGGGCTCACTGCCGGTGATGCCGGAGATGGCCCGTGCCGTGCGGCGCAGCTCGTCGCGGATCTGCGCGTCAGACACATCGGTCAGCACCGCGTGCGTCCAGGTGTGGTCCCCGATCTCGTGGCCCTCCCTGGCGATCCGCCGCACCACATCCGGGAACCTGTGGATTCGTCGGCCCTCGAGGAAGAACGTCGACGGGGCCTTGTACTCCTTCAGGAGGTCCATCAGCCGGTCGGTGGGTTCGCCCGGGTTGCCGTCGAAGGTGAGCGCGATGCACCTGGCCTTCCGGCAGTCCACCTGTCCCGACGGGACACCTGCTCCAGAGGCGACCCGGTCACGTTCCTCGCGCGGGGAGAGCGTCTCCATCTTGTGCGCCTGGATGGCCATGGCGACGGTCACCGTCACAGCCGCCACCGCAACCAGGGTCAGGAGTATGAGCAGGCCAGGCCGCCTCTGCAGGATCTTCACGTCAAGGAGAAGATTTCCGCACCGGAAGGGTTGCCCAGCGGCCTCGACAGTGAGGCAGGACACGTGCGTGCATCGCTCTCAAGCGAGCTGCGGCGCGACCTCGGCTGTGATCCGCGCCCCTCGACATGCTCGGCCGCAGTACGCGTGGAGCGCGCAGGCTCCTACGGAGCCGAATGGCCCGGCAATTGCGCGCCGGGCCGGATCACCCGTGGTCGAAGTGGACCGGCCCGAGGCACATCTCCAGGTTCCCGGCCCGGCCGTTGACGTCTGCGGGGCGAGGGAGCCAGTGGTGGGATCGCAGGGAGACCGACCTGGCGGGGTGCGCTCGTGGCCGTGGAACGCACACCCGAAGGCTCTCGGCAGTGAGGCTGCTTGCTGTGTGACGTGGATCACGACGATGGGAAAACCTGTCGTCCGGGCCGGGCGTCTAGCAGGTGTGAGATCAGTCAAAGCAGCGCTGCACGAGGTGGACGAGGAGCGTCTCGTCCGGCTGGTGGCAAAGAGCGACCGTGCCGCGTTCGAGGAGCTGTACCGGCGTACGGCGCCGTGGATGGCGGTGCGGCTGCGCCGTCGGTGTGTGGACGAGCAGATCGTCGCGGAGGTCATGCAGGAGACCTACCTGGCGGTGTGGCGCGCGGCAGGTGCTTTCGCCGGGGCCGCGGTCGGAGGGACGGCCACCGGCTGGCTGTGGACGATCGCGGCTCGCCGCCTCATCGACGCGTTCCGGCGCAGGGCTCACCACGCGGAGCCGCCGCCGGCCGCCGCTCCGCCCGACGTGGCGCCCGCCGCCGAGGAGTTGGCGCTCGCGGAGACCGTCGGCGGTGAGGTGGGGGACGCGCTGCGGCGCCTCGCGCCGGAGCTGAGACAGGTGCTGCAGGCGATGGTGCTGGACGGGCTGTCGGTCCGGGAGACCGCGGTCCTGCTCGGGCTGCCCGAGGGCACGGTCAAGACCCGTGCCCGCCGGGCCCGTACGGAGATGCGGAGGACGCTGGCGTGAGTACCGAACACGCATCGAAGCGGATCATCGAGGGATACGTGCGCGGCGGCGCGGACCTTTCCGCCGACGAAGTGTGGGCTGTGGAGGCGCATCTGGGGATGTGCCGGCTGTGCCGTGACCAGTTGTCTGCAGCTGTCGGTGCCGGGGCGCCCGCCGTGGCGTCGCTGGTCGACACCGTCTGGTCGGACCTCGAACCCCAACTCGCGGTCACTGCCACGATGCCGCAACGACGGCGCTGGTCGGCACGCCTGTCGAGGTGGATGACGCCCACGATGGTGCCGTGGCTGGCCATGGTCGTGGGCATGGCGCTGCTGGCCCCGCTGCTCGAACTGGCCGACACCGGATCCGGCGAGGTGTCATTGGTGCTCCTGCTCGCGCCGGTCCTGCCCGTACTCGGCGTCGCGGCATCCTGGTCGCGAGGTCTGGACCCGGCGTACGAGCTGACAGCCTCGGTGCCCAGGGCCGGGCTCTATCTGGTGCTGCGGCGCACCGCGTCCGTGCTTGCCGTGGTCGTCCCCGTACTGCTGGTGGGCGGATGGGCGACGGGAGTGATGGTGGCCCAGTGGCTGCTGCCCTGTCTGGCCTTCACCTCTACGACCCTGGCGCTCGGCGGTGTCGTCGGTGTGACCCGCGCAGCCGTCGGACTGGCCGCTGTGTGGGCCGGTGTGGTCGTGGCACCGACCATCGCCACCCACCGTACGACCTTCGCCCTTCAGACCGGCGGCCTGCCTGCGTGGGGGCTGATCCTCGCGCTCGGTATCGGTGTCGTGATCGCCCGCCGAGGCGCGTACACCGTGCTGGGAGCTCATCGATGACCATCGGAAAGAACATGCGGAAGGAACACCACATGACGTCCGCCGTGAGCGCGGCCGACATCGCACCGACGGCCTACGCCTGGGAGATCCAGGCCACCGGGCTGAAGGTCAGGGTCGGTAGGAAACGGATGGCCGTCGACGGCCTCGACCTCTCGCTGGGCATCGGCGTCCACGGACTCCTCGGCCCCAACGGAGCGGGCAAGACCACCCTCATCCGTACGCTGGCCACCGTGCTGCGCCCCACCGAGGGCAGCCTGGAACTGCTCGGCGAGTCCGTGGGCCGTATGGGCGAGCACCGTGCGGTGCGCCGCCGAATCGGCTATCTGCCGCAGGACTTCGGCTACTACAAGCGCTTCACGGTGCGCGAGTTCGTCGAGTACATGGCGTGGCTGAAGGAGGTGCCGAAAGCCGACATCCCCGCGGCGGTGCAGCGCGCCGTGGAGCGGGTGGGTCTGGCGGACCGCGCCGACGACAGGATGAAGGCCCTGTCGGGCGGCATGGTGCGCAGGGTCGGTATCGCCCAGGCCATCGTCAACGACCCGACGATCCTGCTCCTTGACGAGCCGACGGTCGGCCTGGACCCGGCGCAGCGGCTGCGCTTCCGGGAGCTGCTGCAGGAGTTGGGTACGGACACCTGCGTGCTCGTCTCGACGCACCTGGTGGAGGACGTGGCCGCCGCCTGCACCGACGTGGTGCTCTTCGCCGAGGGACGCCTGGTCTTCAAGGGGCCTCCGGACGAACTGGCCTCGGCGGGCGGCCCGGAGCACGTGGGTGACAGCCCGCTGGAGCGCGGCTACTCGGCCCTGCTCCTCAACCCCGACCAGGCAAGGGGCACTTGGTGAACGGCCGCGTCCTGCGTATCGAGTTGAGGCGTTCGGTCGCCCCGTGGGCCGGCGTCGTGGTCCTGGTGCCGGCGCTGACGTTCCTGTACCTGCTGGGCGGCGCCTGGTGGAGTGGCACCACGGCATGGACGGCCCAGTGGACGCCACTGGCCCTGTGGACTCGCTCCCTGCTGTTCTACCTGTGGCCCCTCACCATCGGGCTCGGGGCGCTGCAGGGACTGCGCGACCACCGCTCGAAGATGTCCGAACTCCTGACGAGCACGCCGCGGCCCGACCGGCACCGCGCGGCCACCCTGGCGGGCGCCACGGCGATCACGCTGGCCTCGGCTTTCGCGATCCTCGTCCTCGTGGGTGGGGTCCAGGTGCTCAGCCACACCGAGTACACGCACCTCGGTTGGCTGCCGATCTTCCTGGTGGGGGTGCTCTTCCTCGTCGCGGGGGCCGTGCTCGGCATGGGGGCCGCGAGGGCCCTGCCGTCCCCTCTCACCCCGCCCGCACTGGCCATGGGCGCCTTCGTGTTCACAGCCCTCATGCACATGTCGCTGGGCCGAACGGAGACGGACACGGCGGACGGGCTGACGAACACGGAACCGAACCGGATCTCGCTGCTGTCACCGACGGTGGAAAACGTGCGCCAGGCGTTCGTCACCCTCTCCGCCCCCGTGCACGTCGGGCAGACGCTCTGGCTGCTCGGCATGACCGCGACCGGCTTCGCACTCCTCGTCGCCGCGACACCGCGCGCCCGGCTGACCGCCCTGACGCCGGTCCTGGCGGGTGCGGTGATCGCCCTGCTCGTCCTCCCCGCCGACGCGCGCCGGATGTACGTCGTCGACAAGGCCGCCGCGGAGCTGGTGTGCGACGGCCCGGTGTGTGTGACGAAGACGCAGCAGGCACGGCTCGCGGACCTCGAGGGTCCAGGTAAGGAGGCGTTGCGCCTGCTGCACGGTGCCCTGGGTGATCAGGCTCCGGACTCGGTCCGGGAGAACACCGCAGTGCTGCCGGAGGGTTCCACACCGCAGTGGTCCCGCAAGACCGTGCTCATCGACTTCGACGACGGTGTCGTCAGCGCAGCGAAGGGCAACGGACTGACCCGGGCCCTGATCGCCAAAGGCATGGTGCCAGGGTGCACTCCCGTCGGCTGGAGCGGCTTCGGAGGAGATGACTTCGCGCAGGCCGTCGCGGCGGGCTGGGTCCTCGGGGACCTCAAGCCTCTCGACGGCACGCCGGCCAGTCTGCGCAGCACGGTCGAAGACGAGACCCGCCCGGTGTGGAAGAAACTCAAGGCGCTTCCACGAGCCGAGCAGCTCTCACGGATCAACGCGATGCGCGCCGCCGCGCTCTCCTGCGAGGGCAGCCCGTTCGATGTGCTGTCCGGCGGTGCCTCCCGGTGAGGTGGCTGACGTTGTACGCACGTTCGCGTCAGGTACCCGCGTCGCTGGCCGCGATGCTGGTCGGCGCGGTGACAGTGTGGGCACTCGCCCGGCACGGAAGCTCGGGGCCCGGTGATCCGAAGCTGCCCGCACTCATCCTCACCACGGGGGCGATGGCGGTCTCGGTCGGGCTCGGCGGGCAGGACCTCGCACTGGACCGGACGGCCGCGATCCGCTGGATACCTCGCAGGTCGGCACATGTGCTGCTCGCCGGCGCGACCGTCGCCGCGGTGCTGCTGACAGTGCAGACCGTGGGTGTGTCCATGGCCACCACCGCGTTCATAGTCCGGGACAGCGCGGGCCTGATGGGACTGGTCGCCCTCGGCGCGGCGCTCTCGGGCGGGCAGTACGCCTGGACGCTGCCGTTCGCCTGGCTCTCGTTCGCGTTCTTCGCCCCGCCCTCGACAAGTCTGCCGATGCAGGCGGCGATCTGGTTGCTGCTCCCTCCCGGTGCGGCAGTGGGCACCTGGACGGCTCTGGTCCTCACGGTCGTAGGCACCGTGGCGTACGCCGTCGCGGGTCCGAGGCGGTGACCCGGCCCCGCAATCAAGGGAGCGCTGTCCAAGTCGGCGGTACCGGCCGAGAGTCGGGCTGTCCTGTGCGACGACCGAGCTCCTGGCGGCCGGGATTGCTCAGCAAACCAGGTGCCCGGGAGCGGGGCCAACTCGTCATCGGGGCCTTTGAGATGGGGCTCGATCACTGCGTTTGAGATGGGGCTCGGCACCTGCCTCGCTGACGGCGTCCCCGCTGCTGCGCGGGCCGAGAGCGGCTGTGAGGCCCGTATTGCCATGGCCCTGATGTGTGCGGGATGGGGCTATGCGGCCTAGGCCTACGACCGGCCCGGGCGCGCTCCGTCCGGGGTCCGGCGCTCGGCGCCTCAGTCCTCGAACAGGAGCCAGGCGATATGCAGTTCTTCCGCGCCCGGGCGGAAGATCCGCAGGAGTTCGGCGCGCTCGGGGTCGTCTTCGGGGAGGTACTCGGCCAGCAGCGCCTGCGCGGCGATCGTCTGCGGGCGGGCGCCGAGGGCGGAGCGCAGTTGGAGCGAGCGGCGCAGCATCGCCAGCCGCTGCACGGGCTCCTTGTGCGGCGTGAGGTGGTCATAAGCCTGGAACTGGCGAGTGACGGCGTGATCAAATAGGGGATGACATCGTTCTGGACCGGCGAACGGGTGCGTCTGCGCGGTATCGAGCCCGACGACTGGACGGCGTTCATGCGCTTCACTGCAGACGAGGAAGGGCTGGGAGACCTGCTGAAGCCGCCTCGTTCCGCCGAGGGCTACCGCGTTTGGGCGAGGGAGCAAGCCGCTGCCACATCCGATGGCGACTGTTTCCAGTTGGCAATCGAGGCCGTCGACACGGGCGCAATGGTCGGTGCTGTCGGCTCGCACCTTGCTGACTCTCATGCCGGTTGGTTCGAGTACGGAGTGACGATCGGTGCTGAGCACCGACGCAAGGGCTACGCGGTCGAAGCCGTCGTGCTGCTGCTGCGCTTCATGTTCGCCGAGCGCCGATATCACAGGTGCCAGGCGCGGATCTTCGCCCACAACGAAGCATCGCTGACACTCCACCGTCGGCTCGGCTTCACTGAGGAGGGCCGCCTCCGTGATCACGTGTTCGTCGCCGGCCAGCACCGTGATCTCGTCATGATGGGCATGCTGGCTGATGAGTTCGCCCGACTGCATACGATCAGTGAACTGTGAACTGATCGAGGGGCCAGCAATGAACACGGTTCGAACGTGTGGGATCCGGTGCTGGTGAGACGGCAGGTCGCGCAGCGGATGGTGCCCCAGGTCAGCCCGGAAGCGCGGGCAGTGGATGACGTGTCGTTTCCCAAAGAGGCCGGATGTCGGCGGGGATGCGGGGCTGGTCGACGCGGTCTTGTCGCTTCGTGACCGTGACCGGGTCTTGTTGGTCAGCCCTCTGGTCGGGGGCGGTTGCCGACCTGTCGGAGGCGTTTCACGGTACTTGTGGCCGGATTTCGTCACCGGTGGGTTACAGGTCGGAGTGTGGGAGAACTGCCAGCTGCACGGTGCTGTCTGGTTCGACGGGAGCGGCAAGGAGCCGTGCTCCGGACACCTGGAACTCGGGGGACAGCATGCGGTACGTAAACGGAATGCGCGGTGCGGCGATGGCGGTCGTCGTGGCTTCGGCGGCGCTGGCGGTGGCGGGATGTCAGCCTGGCGGGAGCGGTGCGGACACCGCTGACGGCGGCGTCAGCCCGTCCGCGGCCGTCAGCTCAGCGCCCTCCTCCTCCACGCCCGGCGCCCCACAGCCCAGCAGCTCCGCCTCCGGTTCCCACACGCCCTCCGCCCACTCGTCACCTTCCGCCTCCGCGCCCGCCGCCTCCACCCCTCCCTCGTCCGCACCCGCTCCGGGCGGCTCGGCGGCGACCTGTGCCGCGGGCAGTCTGAAGGCGACCGCCCGTCAGGCCGCCGTGCGGCCCGCCGGAACGGGCACCGGGGCAGCCGTCGTCGAGTTCACCAACGTGTCCGGACGGACATGCGTCCTCAAGGGGCACCCCACGGTGGCCGGCGCCGCGAACGGCTCTCCCGAGATGAACGTGCCGCTCACCGTCAAGCCGACCGGAGCCGCGACGTCTGTGAAGGTGGCCCCCGGCGGCAAGGCATGGGTGAAGCTGACGTTCGTGCAGGTGCAGGGAGAGGCCGACGGATACTGCGTGTCCGGTTCGGCGCCTGTGGTGTATCCCACGATGGTCGTCCGACTGCCGGGGTCTGGGGCTTACCAAGTGGCCCTGGACGACGGGCAGTTCGCCGAGTGCGACGACACCGTGACCGTCACCGCCGTATCGGCGCTCAGGCCTTCCTGACCGATTCCGGGCACAACACCAGACCGCGCAGCAAGACGCTGTCGAACGGAGCGGAGCCGGCTCTCACCTACCGCCTACGGTGGCGAGTCCGTCGTAGACGACATGCATGTGGCCTGGTGCCCCGCACACAGGACGTCATCGCCATCAGGGCACGGGGGTTACCGCACTCGATGTGAACCACTGCACCAGTGTCGCCGCAGCATGGACGCCGGCACGAGCGGCTTCCAGGGTCTCCGGCACACTGGGCACCCTGCCCACCGTGCCGGGAGGTCTGCCCCTCCCACAGCCTGCGCATCATCGCCTCGGCCGGGGCAGTCGATCCTGCCCCCAATGCGGTGGTGGCCTTGGGCGCCGCATCGCGGATCACGCCCAGCATGATGCCACGCGTCGCCGTGCTGTTGTTCGGTTCCACGACAGCGTGTTGGGCGGACTTGACTGCCTTGATCGCTTCGCTGTGCGCCCGTACCGGGTCTGAGCGCGGCCCGTACGCGGCCTGCCAGGAGGGCGGCAGGTGCTCGGCAACGGAACCCGCGTCTGGCACAGTCGATGCGTCGACGACTATCTCGCTCACCGCGTGGAGGACAGTGGGAACGCCGCGCTCCTCCCACCTCTCCCCCAGCCCCCCCGCGTCATTGACGCAGGGGCCGGTGCTCGGGCTCTTGCGGGCAGGAGTACAGAACGGGTCCGCGTCCGCGGCAGCCCTGGCCACGGTCTCGCAGCACAGCGGGTGGCGTTCGCAGACCGGCCGGACAACTTCCGGCGAGAACTCGATTCTGACGGAAATTCATCATGGCAGGTACATGGCGAACCGGGGTGGCAAGGCATACCATCGCAACGCCCCGGAGGGGCGGTCGACGGTACGCCCGGCCCCCACCGGACAACCCGCACCGCTCCTCCGCGTACCCGGCCCCGCCGGGGCTGGATTCCCCCCACGGATGAAGGAGCAGCAATGCCCCTCGGCACTTGGCTCAAGGCAGGCACTTCCGCCGCAGCGCTCGTCCTCGCCATGGCGGGCGCCGCGACCGCCGCTCCCGCGCGTGAATCGTCCGCCGGACAGGCGGCAGCGGTGACCCTTCGCTACGACGACAGCCGCGCCGCAGGCTGGGAGGCCGCGATCACGGCCGGAGTCGCCTCGTGGAACGCGAACGTAAGCAACGTCCATCTGGTGGAAGCGGCGCCCGGCACCGTGGCCGAGATCGTGATCATCGCCACCACGGGCTGGCCGCAGGCCACGCTCGGCCCCGTTCGTCCGGGCCGTCAGGTCCGCGTTGAACTCGGCAGCCAGGCCGTGGACCAGGGCTACAACAAGACCCGGATCGCCGCTCACGAGCTGGGGCACAGCCTCGGCCTGCCGGACACCAAGCCCGGCCCCTGCTCACAGCTGATGTCGGGGTCGAGTGCCGGCACGGCCTGCACCAACGCCGTACCGAACGCCACCGAGCGCTCCCGCGTACAGTCGGCCTACGCAAGCGGAATCGCCGTACTCGCGCCCGCTGACGGCCGGATTCTCGTCGACGCGCCCTGACCACACGGCCATCCAGCGGGTGTAGCTCCCGGGGATCTGGAAGAGATCCCCGGGACGCAGTGATAACGAGCTCACCCGGGCGGTCCGCACACGGGAAGCCGATCTGCGCGCCCTAGCGCAACGCTTGGAGGCTTGGCGCGCCGAGTGACGTTGGCACGTTCGGGAGCAAGTAGTTGGCGTGAGAGCCAGTTGTGCCTGCAGACCGGACAGGGTGCCCGTCGCGTCCCACATCATCGGTGGGTCCGTCACACTCGGTTCAACGCATCAGGGCACCCGTTGACACCCTGCCAGTTAGCCATGATCACGCCGATCTTGTCGTCGTGGTCAGCGAGCTCACTGTGCCGTCGCTGTAGCTCCGGTACGGGCATTGCCCGTACCGGGCCACGGCCAAGTCCCCCCGCCGGCCTGGCTGGTGGGGGCTTTCACCGATTCCGCCATTCGCCCGCCGCCTGCCGGGTGCACGCGGCGACACCTCCGGTCGGACCAGATCGCCCAACCTTGCCGGACTGCCGGCGCCCGTCGCCGTCGTAGCACCTGTCGCGGCACCAGGGACTGCCGCCGCACTACACCCAGCCACGTTGGGAAGCCCGCATCCCCAGCTGGAACCTGCTCGCCGCACCCAGCCGCTCCTGCAGCACGCTCACCCGCCGCCGCAGGGTCCGCAGACTCACTCCCAGATGGCGAGCGACCGCCTCGTCCTTCATTCCGGCCGCCAGCAGCCGGGTCAACGTCTTCTCGCTCTCGGAGAGTTCACCCTCGTCAGCCGCCTGCCCCAGAGGCGTCGCCTGCTGCCAGGCCAGCTCGAAGAGCTTCTGCAGAGCCTCGGTCACCGCCGAGTGCCACACCACGACGGCACAGTAGCCGCCGGCCACGGAGGCCGTCAGCGGCAACAGCGCCCGAGATCCGTCGACCACCAGAAGCTTGAGCGGCACGGACGGCAACACCCGGGCCTGCTCGCCGAGTTCGACCATCCTGAAGGCACGGGACAGCACCTTCGGATCCTCCAGGCCGGTCGCCGCGTAGATCCCGCGAGAGACGATCCCGCGGCTCAGCAGATCGACTTGGAGATCCACCTGCGGAGCGGCCGGGGCCAGATACGGCGGCGTGTCGAAGAGGCACACCTCGTGCTCCGCGCGTGCGTACATCTCCTCCAGGCGAGCCGCGATGGCGCCTTCGCCGGAGGCCACCTCGACCAGCCGGGACGGTTCCTCGCGCAACAGTCCCGCCTCGTACGCGGTCGCCATCTCCTCGGCCGTGGCGGCCAGCAGCTCGGACTCCGTCTCGCGCCGCCGGATCAGCCCGCGGATCGCCACCCGGGGGTCGACCGCCCGTAACCCGCCCATGGAGTCCGGTGGTTGCAGCAGCCCCAGCGTGAGCAGCCGGTCGCAGGCCTCACGGACCCGGGCCGGTGAGGCGCCGGTCAGCAACGCCCATCCGACCGCTCCGGCGTCGGGTTGGTTGAGGACCGCCTGATACAGCAGCTCGTCGAACGCGGAGACCCCCACCGCGGCCCAGGGGCTCGCGGCGGGGATCTGGTCTGCCGTGTCGTACGCGGTGTCCACCATGGCTCGACACGGTAGGCGATATTTGTTAAGGCTGTTAACAGACCGGGGACACCGTCGACTTCAGGCCGGTCACATCAGGTCACCGTCCCCGAACGCCTACTTCAGGCCGAACGCCCGCAGTACGGTCTGGTCGACCACGCTGCCGTTCCGGTCGGCGGCCCGCACTCGCAGCGACACGAAGTCGGCGCCCTTCGGGTGCTTGAGTTCCACCTCGCCGCTTTTCACCTTGACCGCCTTCCAGGTTGCGCCGTCGTCGTAGGAGACCCATGCCTTCAGGTCGGCGCCCGTGACGCTGCCCGCCTGAGTGCGCACCGCCAGTCCGAGCTCCGACTTGTGCCTGCCGTCGACGCGGTTGAGGAGGTCGAGCCCGGCCACGTCGTAGTCGACCGAGAGAAGCGGCAGCGCCGTCCGCTGGTCCGTGTGCGCCGAGGCGAAGGACCATTCGGTGTGGGTGCCGGTCGAATACGTCGCCCAGCCGGCCGTGCGCCGGGCGTCGAGCACGAGACGGTACGAGGCCTTCGCCGCCGGGACGTCGAAGGTGCCGAGTCCGCCGAGCGCGGTGTCACCGACCTGCTGTCCATCCTTGTACAGCGTGCCCTTCGCAGTGGACTGGACGTTGTCCACCGACTCGTAGTGACCGGGCGCCGAGTCGCTCAACTCCGGCATCGCGAAGGTGAGTTTGTCGCCGGTGCGCTGGGAGAGACCGTACTGCGCGCTGGACGCAGGACGGACGACCTGGCGCAGCCAGTCCTCGGCCGGCAGCTTGCCCGCCTTGTCGAAGGTCCGCAGGGCATTCCACTGCGGCTTGTTGGCGGTCGTGTCGGGATAGACGGCGTGCCAGATCCGGCTGTCGGACACGTTGTAGTACTCGGTGCGCTGCGTGCCGAGTTGCACGTTGTTGGTGGTGGCGATGTCGGCGGCCTGCCAGGGGCGGTACCGGTACACGGCGTCCTTGCCGACCTGGCCGGCCCGGCCCGCGTGGTAACGGACCGACTGCCTCACCGTGTTGGAGCTGTTCAGGTTGTACGTCTGGTCGGCCGCGACGGCGCCCGTCTGCGGGAACATCACGCTGTACACGTACGGGCTGACCGCGGTGCCCTTCAGCTTCAGGGTGACCTTCTTGCCGCTCTTGAGCAGGGCCCCGAGCTTCGCGCCGTCCTCGCCGGTGGCGGTCATCAGCGGGATGGTCGCGCTCTTCACCCAGGAGATCCAGTAGCCGGGCGTCTCGTGGTAGGCGAGGACGTAACCGGCCCCGGCCGCGGTGGCGTTGGCCAGCGCCTCGTCCGCCGTAGCGCCGCCGCCCACCCGCACGACCGCCACCTTGCCCTTGACGTCGAGCCCGTCGAAGTCGGCCGCGGAGCCGCTGCCCGCGTCCACCGCCCGGACCGTGCGGTCACCGCTGATCTTCACGGGGAAGCCGCTGGACGTCTGGGCGTAGTCCAGGGGCAACGCGTACTTCTCGGGGCTGGTGACGCTCGCCGTCAGCTCCTTGGCGTACAGACGGAACTTCGAGGAGAACTCGAACATGCCCTCGGTGACCTTCTCGGTGGGCGCCACGTAGACGTGGTCGGTCCACCAGCCCTGGCTGTAGGTCAGACCCCAGGCGGTGCCCGGGCCCTCCCGGTGCCAGTTGGTGCTGAAGCCCTGGAACTCGGAGTTCTCCTTGGTCTTCGGCTTGATCTCGACCGCCTTGCGGGCGTCGAGGACGACCTCGGTGTTCTTGTCGACCTTGATCTGCGGATCGCCGACGACCGAGGTGTTCGCCTCCAGTCCGGCCGCGTCCCGCTGCGAGATCCAGGACGCCACGCTGTACGTACCAGCAGGCACCTTGAACGTGTAGCCGCTGCCGAGGAACCCGTACGTCTCCGGATACGCGCCGTTCAGCTCCTGCAGCATGAAGATGGACGCCGAGGTGGACGGCTTGCCGTCGCGGCCCACCAGCGACACCTTCAGGTCGTAGGTCTTCGCCAGCTTTTCGAAGCCGATGGCGGTGGTGACCTTGACGCCGTCGGCGCTCGCGGTGACGTGTCCTGTGTACCGGCCCGTCGCCTCCTCGGCCGGATCGACCGTGACACCGACGGTGGCAGTGCCCTTCGCCGGAACGGTCACGGTGTCCACGGTCGGCGCAGCCTCGGACAGTGACGAGGCAACTTTCAACTCCACCGCCTTGTCAGTGGTGTTGGTGTAGGTGATGTCCTTGCTGTCCGCTTCGGTGTCGCTCTCCTCGTACCTGCCGAAGCTCAGGGCGGTCGTCGCGAAGACACCCTGGTTGACGGCCCGTACGGCATCCACCCGCCCGTCGCCCTGCTCGAACACGGAGTTGACTGTGTTCGTCTTCGCGGTGGTCGCCAGCGCCTGCTTGATCTGCTGCCCCGTCCAGTCCGGATGGGCCTGGGCGACCAGGGCTGCGGCGCCCGCGACGTGCGGGGTCGCCATCGACGTACCGCTTGACGTCGTGTAGTACTCGTCGACCGGCGTGCCCATGGTGGTGCCGGCCGCGCGGGCCGCCGTGATGGCTGCGCCCGGTGCCGTGATCTCCGGCTTGATGGCCGAGTCGCCGAGGCGCGGGCCGCGGCTGGAGAACGAGGCCAGCTTGTCGGACTTGTCGACGGCACCCACCGTCAGCGCCGAGTCGGCGATGCCCGGGGTTCCCACGGTCTGCTCGGACGGGCCGGAGTTGCCCGCCGCGATCACGAAAAGGGTGCCGGTGGACGCGGAGAGCTCGTCGACCGTCTCACTCAGCACGTCCGAGGGGCCGGAGGCCGTGCCGCCCAGCGACATCGACACGATCTTCGCGCCGGAGTGCGCCGCCCACTCCATGCCCGCGATGATCCAGGAGTCCTGGCCGTGGCCGGTGTTGTCCAGCACCTTGCCGACCAGCAGTTCCGCGCCGGGAGCCGCACCCTTGCGCTTGCCGTCCGAGGCGGCGCCCGAGCCGACGATCGTGGACGCCACATGGGTGCCGTGGCCGTGACCGTCCTGCACCGCCTCGTCGGGCACGAAGCTCTTCGTCTCGCCGATCTTCCCGGCGAGATCCGGGTGGCCGGCGTCCACGCCCGTGTCCAGGACAGCGACCTTGACGCCCTTGCCGTCGTAGCCCTCCTTCCACACCTCGGGAGCGCCGATCTGCGGCACACTCACATCGAGCGATGCCTCGACCTTGCCGTCGAGCCAGATCTTGTCGATGCCCTCGCCGAGCCGCTTCGCGGCGTTCGCCGTGGGGTCGGTGCCGAGTTCGGGGGCGATGTCGGCCCAGAAGGCGGGCGTCTTCTTCGCACTCAGCGCGGCACCGTCGATCGTGGGCAGCGCCAGCGTCCGACGCGCGCCGTCGGGGATCGCGCTGCCCTTCGTGTACGTCGCGATCACCGGGGTGGTGCCGGTCTTCGCGTCCGCGTACCCCTGCTGCACGAGCCGGGTGACGTTGAACAGTGCCGGGTCCAGACGGCCCGCGTTCACCAACGGGATCGCGTCCGCCGGCAGGACACTGACCTCGCCGTCCTTCTCGCTCGACACGAAGGTGGCGGCCTCCCGGCCCTTGCCGCGCTGCACGTCGACGGCGTACTTGCCCTCCGGGCCGACGCTGAGCGACACGGTGTCGCCGGTGATGAGTGTGACGGTCTGCGTCTTCGTGGCCGCGGTCTCGGCGCTGCTCCGCACGGGCGGGGTGTCCGGTGCGGCAACCCGCGGTCCGGACTCGGCCGTGGCGGGTGTGATCGCGCCTGTGAGCAGTCCTGCCGCTCCTGCCACTGCCCACAGGGCGTGAAGTCTTCGCATGGGTGGCGTCCTCCCCTGAACGCTGACGACGCTTCCGGCCTGGTGAGCGGAAGCCAGTGATCAGAGTGAGCGCTGCGCGGAAAGCGACTCAAGGGAATCCTGTGGCCGAGGAGTGCCAATGCCCTCTTCGGCCAAGGGAATTGATGGTTTTCGAACGCCCTGTCATCACACCTCCCTGGTCGCCCGGAGGGCGGTGCCAGGGCCTGTGTGAGGTCGTGACCGATCTCGGATTCTGACCCGTGCGGGGGCGGGGCCGGGCGGGACGCTGGGTGTGACACGTGAGCAACTCACCTACGAGCAGTGGGAGTTCACCGATTCGTACAGACTTTCCACGAACGGTTCGCCGCGACGGCCCTGTCGCCCGGGGTACTGGACCGCCAGCACCTCCACCTCGGCGCCCGACAGCATCGACAGGTCTGCGAAGAAGGTGGCCGAGCCGCCACCGTGGGGCAGACAGACCAGGCGGACCGGTGCGGTCGGCAGCGGCTGGAATCGCCGTATCCACAGGGTGCTCCGGAGCACGGTCATGAGATTCCGTAGAGGTTCATCGGGCGGCCTGCGTGTCGTAGCGGCGAAAGCCCCGGCCCGACTTGTGGTCGAGGTGGCCCTCCGCGATCAGGCGATCCAGGAGGGGCGGGACGGCGTGGTGGGGGTCGGCGAGGTCGGAGGCGGCTTCATCGGGGCGGCGAAGCTACGGGAGACGATCTTGGGTTCGTGGGTGATCCACTCCGCGTCGATGCGGGGGGATGATCCGCGCGATGTCTTCGTCCGTGACCGCGCGTTCGGGCAGATAGGAGGCAGGGCGCACCCGGACTGGAATGGGATGCGCCCGCCTGGATCGTGTCCGACCGTCCTCACTCGGACCGTGTCGGCAGGACCACTCGGGACAACGCGCCGATGTCGTGAGACCTGGTTCTTCCACGACACGGACGACGAACTCGACGCCTGGGCCGACAGCCTTGGCCAACAGGAATTCTGGCCGACCGTCCGCACCTCCCACCCCCAAGAACTCCGGGCCTACCAGGAGCAGGCGTGATCACAGCCGCGAAGCGATCTCCCTGGTGACACTGCGCAGCCACACCCCAAGAGGCCAGGGCTTCACCCCCTCGAACCGTGGTCGGGGATCTCTGGACTTCTCCACCGATTCCAGAGTGTGTGGTGCCATCCGTCGGCGTCCGGACCAGGCGGCTGTACTACAGGGACAGGGCCGGGCCCGGTCTCGATGAGGTGCAGCAGCGTCCAAGCGACGCCATAACAGTCATCCGGACCGAAGCAGCCGGCCAGGGCCTGCGCTTCGTCGGCCGTAACGGGCTTGGATATGGCTTCGAGTTGCTTCACGCGCCGATCGATTTCGTCCTCATCGGCGCCCCAGTCGGGTAGTGGGCCGCCGGTAACGAAGGCTTGGACTTCGGGTCGCATCTGCGAATGATCCGCCGCCATGACCGGGCCGAGCAAGGCCGGTCGTAGCGCCGGGACGAAGGGCCAGTGCTGTCGGAAGTCGGGTTCTGGTTCACTTTCCGGCGGATGATTGCGGAGAGTCAGATCTTCGGGGTCATGCGACAAGGCCGGGTAGTTAGCGTTTTCGCAGGTCACGCAAGCTAGTTGGGTGTTCGAGAGTAAAGCGCAACGGAGCTCGTTGGTACAGGCAGTCGACCAAGACAGCTTGTATCCGAGGAGCTCCGTTGCCCGTTCGTCTTGCCTTCTCGCCCGCGCTGACGACCGTCACCCGTACGGTGACTGTGGCCGCGGGCCCGTTCGCGCCGGGTCACTTGGGAGAGTTGACCGCCGTGGTCCGTTCGAGCTGGTCGACGCGGTGCTGACGGAGACGTGGACAGTGCAGCGGCGGCTGCGTGATCTGCCGTCCCGGGTCGGAATGTACTTCCTGCTCGCCATGCGTCTGTTTCCCGAGGTCGGCTACCGGCTGGTCTGGGACAAGCTGAGCGGCGGCCTGACGGGAATGCCGGTGGTCGCGCCGAGCGCGGAGTCCCTGCGAGACCTGCGCCGCCGACTCGGCAGTACGCCGGTACGGGCCCTGTTCGAGGTCCTCGCCGGTCTCTTGGCCCGCCCGACGACGCCGGGGGTGCGGTTCGGTGCGTACCGGACGGTGTCGTTCGACGGCTGCAGCTCGCTGCGGGTGCCCGATTCACCGCGCAACCGGGCCTGGCTGGGGCGGACGGCTCATCACGGCTATCCCACAGTGGAGTTGATGACGCTGGTCGAGACCGGGACGAGGTTCCTGATCGGTGCCGTGTTCGGGCCCACGGACGAGGGCGAGACCTCTTGTGCCAGCCGTTTGCTGCACCTTTTGACGCCGGACATGCTGGCGCTGTGGGACAAGGGCTTCGACGCCAACGCCTTCCTTGCGGCGGATTCTACTGGCGGTTCGTGCAGGCCAGCGCCACGGTCCTGTTCGGAGGAAGCTATGAGAGGCCGCCGTACGAAGTGATCTCCGCGTTCGGCGGTTCGCGACTCCCGGCAACGCGACGGATCACCGGAAGTCTGCCCCTGAACTGCTCAGGCCGGTGCGCCTGAGCAGTTCAGGTCGCACCGGCCGAGGCTGTCAGGGCACGTCGGCCAGGCGTCGCGCCCAGAAGGAGCGGTCGGTCCAGCGGGCCTCTTGGGCGTGGATGACACGGTGGCCGCGCAGATATGCGCTCCGTGCGGCCGCGACCTGGTCCGCGTAGGCGCCGAGGGACGAGTCCGCGCCGTCAGGAACGCCACTCAGGCGGGCGTCGACGGCCAGGCCCGCGCTCAGCCCGGTGTAGAGGGCGGTCAGCACGCCCTGGGAGGAGAGCGGGTCGAAGGCGACCGCCGCGTCACCGGCGGCGGCCCAGCCGTCTCCGTACACCCGGTCCAGGTGCGCCGTGTGCGCGGCGGCCCGGCGGGGCGCGGTGGGTGACGTGGGCGGGGGCCCGTCCCGGTGGACCCATCGGGACACGTGGCGGGTGGCCGACATCCGTCGGTGGAAGTGGCGTGCGGTGTGGGTGGCGGCCGGCAGGTCGGTGTCGGTGAAGTAGGCGACCAGGCGCCCGCCGGAGGGCTGCGGGGCGGTGTACCACCAGCCGTCCTCGTCGGACTCGACGAGGGAGCGGCGGTCGGTGTCCAGCGGGTCCGCTTCCAGGGGCACGTACAGGGCTGTGAGCCGGTCCCGGACCCGCCGCCGGGCCCCGCACCGGACCGCTATCGCGGCGGCGCGGCCGGTGGCGTCGATCACCCAGCGGCAGCGCACCGTACGCTCGCCACCGGACGCGGACCCGGACGCGGACCCGCCTCCGCCTGCGGACCCGCTCCCGCCCCCGGACCCAGGCCCGGACGCGGGCCCGCCCCCGCCCCTCGGCCCGCTACCGGCAGGGCCCGTGCCGCCGCGCAGGACCAAGGTCCAGCCGCTGTCCGGCGTCCGCACCGTTTCGCGTACGGCCGTGCCCTCGGCGACCTCCGCCCCCGCCGCGCGGGAGGCGTCGCGCAGTCGCTGGTCGAACAGCCGTCGGTCGAGGTGCCAGCCATGGCCGTGCGGGTCGTTGATGAAGTCGACGGTGTGCAGGTCGGCCGAACCCCACGCCGAAAGACTGCCGTAGCAGGGCAGGTGTCCGGAGTCGAGAACGCGGTCGGCTATGCCGAGGTCGCCGAGCAGGACCCGCCCGGCGGGTACGAGCGTCTCGCCGACCTTGGGCGGCCCGGTGCCGGCGTCCGCCAGCAGGACCGTACGGCCCGCCCGGGCGAGCATGAGCGCGGCGGCGCAGCCGGCCGGGCCGCCGCCTGCCACCACGACGTCGTAGGTGTCCGCGCCGAGAGCGAGGGCGGCGCTCACCGCGCGTCGCGGAAGGGGTCGAGTTTCTCGAGGTATCCGGCGGTGATCTCCTCCTCGCGGTAGCCGGTCGCCCTGGCCGCTTCGCCGACCGCCCGCGCCGCGGACTCGGCCTCGACGGCTTCGGGGGCGAGCCTTCCCTCGGGCGAGCGGCCCGCCGCCGCGGCCAACACGTGCGGCCCCGCCTCGGGCACCTGCACGTTGACGAGGTTCGCCGTGTCCGGTGCCTGAGCGAGCGGTTGTGCCGGGCGCGACTCCACCAGGATCCGGTCGGGGAACTTCCCGTCGCCCACGGTGTAGTCGCGCACCTCGACGACGCCGAGTTTGAACCAGTCCTTGATCATCTGGGTGCGCTGCTCGTTCATGGTGCCGGTGAGTCCGCGCAGCCAGGTCGCCCGCCGCTCGAACGCCTCCTCCCGGGCGCTGTCGTCGCTCCCGGCCGACGGCGTGTTGACCTTCTCGAAGTCCTCCAGCTTGAGCACATGGTTGGGTACCTGGGCAGGCCAGAAGGTCGGCAGGTACGGGCTGTATCGGGGCCCCAGGTTGGCCAGCACCTCGTAGCCGGAGCGGCAGCTCGCGGTGTCCGCCTGCCAGGGGGCGGCCATCCAGCGGGTGAGGTCCCCGGGGCCCTGCGCCTGCAGGGGGCCAGTGGCGGAGACCGCCTCGTCCGGAAGCAGGGTGGGCCCGTAGTCGGGTTCCGCGGTGGTGGGGGCGCGGTGCCGGATGCGGAAGGGTGCGCTGAACATGCTCGCGTGCCTGATCGGCCAGGTGACCTCGATCCCCGGGTGGAACGCGTCGGCGGCGCAGCCCTCCAGGGCCGCCCGGTCCAGCAGCCCCGGCTGCTCGGCGGCAGGGGCCTGGTCGACCGTGGGGCGCGGCTGCCGCAAGGGTCCGGCCACGAACGCCCCGTCCGCCCAACGCTGCAGCATCCAGTCCTGGGTCGGCGACAGCGCCAGGTGCTGAAGCACGGACTTGGGCTTGCTGGCCATGGCGTCGCCGTACAGCCACGGCCACGGCAGCGGGGACTTTCCGTCGCGGTTGTAGTCGCGCAAGGAGGCGTACGTCTGGCGGCGCAGTTCCCGGTTCCGGTTGGACGGATCGGCGAGCCTCTTGCGCATCGTCGGCGAGAGGAAGAAATTGGGGCCGTTCCAGCCGAACTGGGTGGCGAAACCATGGTTGACCCACTGCAGATCGCAGAACCTGCGGAATATCGGCTCGATGTGATCGGTGAACGAGACCTGCTGCGGGCGGGTCAGCGAACCGGCCTTGACGAAGACGTCGAAGAGCAGGTCGTAGAGGGTACGGACGGACTTCACGCCGGGGGCGTAGTGCGGAGGTCCCACCACGACCCAAGCCGGTACGGCGGTCAGGTCCCGGCCGTCGATACTGACCTTCGCCGTCACCGGGCCGTCGGACACGTCGTCGTACCAGGTGTTGTTGTTGGTGACCCCGGTGATCGGCTGGTTCTTGTAGGAGGCGGAGTTTCCCCGGCCGCCGAGCACCACCAGGCGGCCGTCGGAACGGGTGGAGATCTCGCCGAGATACACCGCCTTGTCCATGACCTTGCCGGTGTCGAACTTCTGCGTCTCGGTCTTCGAGCCGCGAACGGTGCGGCTGCCGGGATCGTTGACCAGCTTCTTCCTGCCGGCGCCCACGACGTCGGCGTTGCGTCGGCCGTACTGCTCTGCCGTGAGCGTCTTGCCCTCGGGGATGTCCAGCGCCAGATGGAATTGGTACCAGGCGGCCTTCTTGTTGGCCAGATGCACCGTCCACTGGATCTCGGTGACACCCTCGGTGCCCGGCTTCAGCTCCCGTACGACCTCCCCGGCGGCGTTGTAGCCGTACACACGGAATCGTGCGGCCTGCCTCCGTATCGCCCCGGAAGCGTCCTTGTAGGAGCCGGCGCCCGCTGGTTTCTGGTCCGGTGATTCCGGGCCGATGAAAGGTGCCTCTGCGCTGTTGCCGACCCGGGCGACACCGATGGCGGGGTGGATCTTCACCTGCACGATGTGACTGTCCATCAAAGAACCCTCCGTTGTGGATTCAACCGGTCGAAGGTATGTGGTCGCACATGAAGAGGGCGCAGGCCGAGCTCGCGTTCCGAGGGCCGGGTTCGGGTCAGGGTCCTGCCCGGCGCCAGTCCGTCACAGGGCCGGGGTCCGTGTGGTCCGCAGGCAATGCCGCGTAGTCAAGCGGTGTCCGCGCTGGTCGAGGGCATAGAGGCATGGCCTGCGAGGGTGTAGAGAGCGCGCCCCGTCTTGCGGATGATGCCCTCGCCTGACCATTGGGACCGTTGAACGCAGAAGCTGTTCAGATTGGTGATGCCCAGCATGCGTGCGAGTTCGCGGCCGTGCCAGGCCCGGCCGGGCTCGGCGGCGAGGATGGTGAGCACGCGGTGCTGGCGGCCCGCGGTCGGCGACGTCCGGGAAGGGGCGGGTGTCGGTGTGTGGGCGGCCGGGCTCCATGAACGGCGATGGCGGACCTGTGGCGGCGGTGGGGTGTCGTGGGCCGTGTAGAGCGTGATGGCGATGCCGGTGATGCTCTGGCTGGTCAGTGGCCTGTTGTCAACGGGGCGGGCGGGGTAGCGGGAGATCGGGCACTTGACCTTGCGGATGCTGGTGCGCAGACGGCGGGGCGGGAGCAGGTCGGACAGGACCGCTCGGCCGATGTCGCCGACCAGATCGGAGACCCCCGCGGCCGGGACGGCGCCGCGGCCGGCGGCCAGAAGGTCCCGGGCAGTCTCCAGGGCGGTGGTGAAACTTGCCCGGTCCGGATCGAGACCCGGCGCTGACTCGATGACGGCCACCATGGCGATCCGCAGGAGCTGGTAGGTGGTCAGCAGCGCCCACATTTCCTGTTCGACTCCGACCGGGTCACCCGAGCGCAGGACCCTGCCGGTGAGGAGCGTGTGACGCAGAGAGTAGAACGCGCACTCGATTTCCCAGCGTTCGTGATAGAGCCGTACCAACTGCTCCGCGGGGTCGACGCGATGGTCGAGCAATGTGGTGAGCAGCCGGTAGCGCCCCTGGACGTGGCGGCCGTCGGTGGTGGTGACGGTGATGTCGGCGTCGATGACGCGGAGTTTCAGGCCCGCGATCCGCGTGAGGAAGGAGCCGTCCGGCAGCGGGGTGAGGACCGGTGGGCGGCGGCTGGATTTTGTTCTGATCAGGAACTGTGCGCCGGTGCTGGAGAGGGCGGCCAGGAAGTCGTTGCCGTCGAAGGCCCGGTCGGCCAGGACCAGCATGTCGGCCGTGAGCCGGTCCAGCAGCCGGCAGGCGTAAGCGGTTTCGCCTCTGTCGTTGGGTCCGAAGACCGCGCCGAGCAGGCCGCGGGTGCCGGTCTCCACCAGGGCCATGAGCATCATGGCAGGGTAACCGGCCCACCCGGACCGGTACTTGATCCTTCCCAGCCAGCCCCGGTTGCGCTCGGCATCCGGTGTCTTGACCGACAGGCACCCGTCGAAGGCGACCGTGCGAAGGCCGCGGTAGCGCGTTCCGGGGGTGACCGGCTGGGCCAGCGGTCCGGCCAGCACCTCGAACAGCCGCTTCACGGGCGCGACGCCCACACGGCGTCGCACATCACGCAGGGCCTTCTCCGACGGCGAGGGCACATCCAGTCCGGCCAGCCCCGCGACCACCTTGTTCCAGACCTTGGCGTACCCCAGGGCGGGGAACATGCCGAGTGCCAGCAGGAAGTAGATACCGACCCGGGAGGGCAGGGCGCGCAGCCGCCGCTGAACGGTCCTGGTCTCCTCAAGCACGGCATCGACCAGCTCGAACGGGACATGCTGGGTCAACTCAGCGAGGTGCCCGGGAGCGAAGACACCACCGGCAACGGTGGTGGCGCGAGTGCGAGAGGTGATGGCGGACTGGCACGTCAACGGGACCTCTGGCAGCTGGAAGATCTTGGTCGATCCCCTGCTCTACCAGAGGTCCCGTTCTTGTACGCATGCCTCCGCCGCCTCTTGACCAGCGCGGACACCGCTTAACTACGCGGCATTGGGTCATGCGATGACGGTCTGGATGGGCACGAAGTCGAGGCGAGGTGAGTTCCAGGGCCCGGTTGTCGCGTCCGGCTCTCAAGTGGTTGAGCCAGCGTTCGTACAAAGCGGATCAAGCCCAGGAAATGCACCGACACCAGTGTGATCGGCTGTAGACGAGCACGAGGACGCCTGAGGGCAAAAGACAACTTTAGAGCCGCTGCCAGACCGATCATCGAGTCTGTCGATCGACCGGGAGTCTCGATCGGGTGATCGCGTGGGCCCTGCCCGGCACGGGCGCAGAGCCTGGCGGTATACGGGGAAAATCCAGAGGAGCAGACGGCCGCGCGCTGCTACGGTCGGGCGCCATGAGCTGGCTTCCCGATGACTTCGTCCACCCCGTCCTGGTACCGCTGCCGGGCGGTGGCCATCACCTGCGGCCGATCCGGGAGGCAGACACCCCGCTCGACTATCCGGCTGTGATGGGTTCGCGCGAGCGGCTGTGGACCATCTTCGGCCCGGCCTGGGGCTGGCCCGCGGCCACCATGACCTACGAGGCCGACCAGGCCGACCTGTTGCGGCACGAGAAGGAGATCGCCGCACACCAGTCCTTCAACTACGCGCTGTTCGACGCCGCGGAGACAGCTCTGCTCGGCTGCGTCTACATCGACCCACCGGAGAGGGCCGGCGCGGACGGCGAGATCTCCTGGTGGGTGGTGGACGAGCTGGTGGGCAGCAAGGTCGAGCAAGCCCTCGACGCGCTGGTGCCGCAGTGGATCGCCGCCGACTGGCCGTTCGTGCAGCCGCGCTTCCTCGGCCGCGAGATCTCCTGGTCGGACTGGCTTGCCCTGCCGGAGCACCCCGAGGCGTAAGCAGCTGATTGTCGTAATGCTCTGGGGACTTGGTGCTCGAACGGCCGTCTCGATTGGGTGGGCATCGGGTGCTCGGCGCATGCGAACAGGGCCCCCTGAACGCTCACCGATGTCGAGGCACCGAGCATCAGGAGGCTCTGGTGCCGCAGTCCTGCGCGCCGATGCCCGCGCAGTTCACCCGGGTGCTCAGGAGTGTGAGTGTCTCGCTCACCGGTTCGGAAGCGCTGCCGACGATCGCCAGCGAGAGCCTCGGTATCCGAGCGAAATGACGGACGCGGAGTGGGTGGTGGCGCGGCCACTGCTGCCGGTGCCGGGCTGGGTGCAGGGCCGGGGCGGGGCGGGCAGCCGGAGGCGTACTGGGCTGCGTGAAGCGGCCGGTCTGGGGGTCGTAGTAGCGCGCCCATGTTGTACAGGCCCGTGGGGTCGACGTAGGCGCCGCTGTGGCGGAACGGCTGCGGGGCTGCCTCGGTCTTGCCGGTCGAGCAGCTGCCGTATGGCACAGCGACACCGCACCGCGGCTCCTGCGCACCCCTGGTGAAGAGGCAACAGGCGGGCCTCCACTCACCCGGTCGCCAGGTCGGGTCGAGATGGTCTTGCATCCACGAGGGCCATCCCCGCGGTCGGCGGAGGTGAGTGGGGAGTGGGGAGGGTCGGCCGTACATCCATGCGGTGTGATCGCTCGTTGGTGAGTTCCGTTCTCTCTCCACCTGCTGTGACAGGACGCTGGAGGAAACGGCGCGGGAGCAGCGCCTTGGTGAGTGGGGGTTGGCATGACTCGGGGAGCGGAACGTCCTGGAAGCCCTGAACAGCAAGTGGTGCTGCTGGCGGCGGGGTTGGCCGATCTGGCGGTGAGCACCTTGGGGTCGGCGCTTGTGACCGTGCGCGGGCTGCTGCGTCGCTCGGACACAGCGGAGCTGGCGGCCGAGGCCCAGCAGGACCTCATCGCGCGCGGGCGTCTGGTGCTCGACCAGTACGCAGCTGCGCCACCTGCCCACCTGGAGGTACTCGCCCGGCATGCTGTGGCCCGACAGGCCGGCAACGGTGTCTGAGCGCTGGGAGGCGGCAGCGTTCAAGGCCCGTGTGGATGAGGTGCTGTGTCACTTCGTCGCCCAGGAGGCCGACCGGTTCGCCGCTGTCGATCCGGCTCTGGACCCGGTTGCGCGGCAGCTGGAGCAGGCGGTTGCGGACGGCAAGCGACTGCGAGCGGCGTTCTGCTACTGGGGCTGGCGCGCGGCCGGGCAGCCGGACAGCAGCGCGCTGGTGCGGGCGGCTGCTTCCATGGAGCTGGTGCACGCCGCCGCCGTGGTGCACGACGACCTCATCGACGACAGTGCGCTGCGCCACGACCGCCCCACCGCGCACGTAGCCCTGCGGAGCCCGCTGAGACGGCGCCCACGGGCGGCGAACGCGGCCCGCTCGCTGGCGATGCTGGTGGGGGATCTGCTGATGTCGCTGGCCGGTCAGCTGTTTGCCGGCAGCGGCCTGCCCGCCGCCTACCTCGGCCGGGCGCGCCCGCTGTGGGCGGCACTGGCCCGCGAGCTGATCGCCGGCGAGTGCCTGGAGATCCTGCATACCGGAGCCCCGCCGGACACCTCCGCGTCGCTGAAGGTGATCCGGTACAAGACCGCCAAGTACACCGTCGAACAGCCCCTGCTGATCGGCGGTGCACTGGCCGGCGCCGGTGAGCGGCTGCGGGAGGGGTATTCCGCCTATGGGCTGCCGCTGGGTGAGGCGTTTCAGCTCAGGGACGACCTGCTGGGCCTGTTCGGGGATCCGGGACGCACCGGCAAGTCCAACCTCGACGATGTGCGCGCCCACCGTCCCACCGCCCTGCTGGCGGAGACATGGCGTATCGCCAGTGAGGAGGAGCGGGAGCAGTTGCGTGCCCTGCTGGGCCGACGCGACCTGGACGGAAACGGTCTGGAAGCCGTGCGCGCGGTGATGCTGCGGCTGAAGGCGCCTGACCGCATCGAGGAAATGATCACCGCGCGGGTCGCGGAAGCCACCCGCTGCCTGCACGACCTGGACCTTCCCGGGCACGCCACCACGGCCCTGACCGCACTGGCCCGTTCGGCGGCGGTCCGCCACAACTGACGCCCTCGCACCGAGGCACGGCCCGCACGCACCGCCTCAGCCCGCGACGGCACCCCGCACGACCAAGGAGCCCTGTGATGACCTACACCGAGGCGTCGATGGACGCCCTGCGCCAGGCCGGTGACGAACTCGCCGACGCCACCGTCGCCACCCTGTTCGAGCGCGGCGAGGTCGGCACGTTCAACACCCTGATGCGGTATGTGTCCACCGCCGGTGCTCCCCTGCCCGACGGGCTGCCCGATGTGGCCCGGGAATACCTTGCGGCCACCAGCGCTCCGCCGGCCTGGGTGGACTGGGGGGAGATGGAAAAGGCCCGCCTGTTCTTCATCGACAACAACGTGCACATCTCCACCGCGCTGTCGTTCGCCTCCATGCCGGCCTGCTACGTCGTTCCGCACGTGGCCCGGCTGCTGTCGGCCACCCACGGGCTGAAGTACCCCTCCAAGCGGATGGCGGAGACCGGCCAGTTCACCGTCTACCTCATGCAGCCCGGCGCGTTCGAGGCCGGCAGCCGCTTCATCCCGGCCGCTCAGAAGGTCCGGCTGCTGCACGCCTCCATCCGCCATCACCTCAAGCGCGAGAACCACTGGGACATCACCACACTGGGTGTGCCGATCTGCCAGGAAGACATGATCGGCGGGCAGATGTTCTTCTCCCTGCTCGTCCTGGACTCCCTGCACCGTCTCGGCATCCACATGTCCTCCGAGGGCGCGCAGGCCTACTTCTACGCCTGGCGAGTCGTTGGGGCGATGCTCGGCGTCGACCAGGACGCCGTCCCCGAATCCCTTGAGGAGGCCCGCGAGTTCCTCGACCTGTACATGATCCGGCACATGGCGCCGTCGGAGGAAGGCGCGCACCTCACCCGGCAGTTGATCGACCTGTACGAGGAAGTCGTCCCCGGCACTTTCTTCGACCCGATCGTCTCTGCCCTGATCCGTCACCTGATCGGCGACACCTGTGCGGACTGGCTCCATGTCCCGCGCACCCGGTGGGACACCGTCGTCAAAGCAGTCCCCCACCTGCTCGGCATCCTGGAAACCATCGAGGACCGCTCACCGCTCGGCGCCTGGGCACTGGACCGCCTCGGCCACCTCACCACCGTCCTCGAACTGTCCTCCCTCACCCGCGGACGCGTCATGCACTACGCCATCCCCGAACAACTGAAGGACGACTACGGCGTCACCGGCTCCGTGCCCCCCACCCATCGCTGGACACCCCCCGCACCCAGCATCACCTGACTACGTCGCATCCGGCCCGACGGTCTCAGCTCGCACGTCGGCTTGCTCCCGACGACCGGCTCCAGGACGCTCAGTGGAATGGGGCTGGTCGGGGGGCGCTTCGGTGACCCCGGCCCGACCGGGCGGTCCGCCAGGGTCAGCACCCGGACCGTCACTTCCTCGACGACCCTGAGCATGGCGATGACCAGCGCGGGCGGCCAGGCGGTAATCCTCAGGCCGAGCTGACACCCTACGCCCGGGGGTGGGGGTCGTCTCATCCGTCATGCGCCTGGTGACGTCGTCGGTCAAGGCGACGCACGTCATGGCCTCAGCGTCGGCGGGCAGGGTCTCGCAGTCTCGGGCGAGACGCCCACGCGGCACAATCCAGCCCGTTGGGTCGGCCGCGCGGCGAGGCGCTCCCCGCGTGTGGGCGAGTACTGCTCCACGCGGCCTCACCAAACGGCGCCGAGCCGTCAGGCACCATGGGCGGACCGCGTGCTGCGGAACGCCCGCCGATAGCTGTCCGGCGGCACCTTCACGGTCCGCTTGAAGTGGCGGCGCAGCGTCGTCGCGGTGCCCATTCCGGTGGCCACGGCGATCGCTTCGATGGTTTCGTCCGTGGTCTCCAGCAGTTCCTGAGCGCGACGCACCCGCTGGGCCAGCAGCCATTGCAGCGGGGACTGCCCGATCACAGACCGGAACTGCCGTGCCAGGTTGCGCGGGCTGGTGTGAGCGCGGCGGGCCAGGTCGCTCACGGTGATCGGCTCGTCGAGGTGCTGCTCAGCCCAGGCGAGCAGCTGGGTGAGCTGGTGTTCGCCCGTGATCTGGACGGGTGTGGCGACGAACTGGGCCTGGCCGCCGGGCCGGTGGGGCGGCATGACCAGGCGCCGGGCCACCGCGTTGGCGAGCGCGGCGCCGTAGTCCCGGTGGACCAGGTGCAGACACAGATCCACGGCGGCGGCCTTACCCGCCGCCGTCAGGACTTGGCCGTTGTCGGTGTAGAGGACGTGCGGGTCGACATCGGCCAGCGGGTGACGAGCGCTCAACTCGTCGGTGTGGGCCCAGTGGGTGGTGGCCCGGCGGCCATCGAGCAGGCCCGCCGCACCGAGCACGAACGCCCCGGTACACAGGGACGCGATGCGGGCGCCCGCCGCATGGGCCGCACGCACGGTGGCGACCAGCTCCCGCGCCGGCGGTTCATCGACATCCGCGCACGCCGGCACGATCACCGTGTCGGCCTCCAGCGCCCGCTGAAGACCATGGTCGGGCTCGACCATGAACGGGCCCACACGCACCGGCCCCGTCCCGCACAACCAGACGTCGTACCAGGCGTCGGTGGCCTCTTGCGGAGGATTGCCGAAAATCTCGTAGGCCACCCCCAGCTCGAAATGCAGCACAGGTCCGACGGCAAGCAGGGCGACGGTGGGCACGTCCGAAAGTGTACGCATGTTGTCGTTACGGACCATCACCGTCCCGCCCCCTCGGCGGCAAGACTTACCCCACCAGGAACACCGAGCCGGGGGACAACATGAGCACGAGCAGAAACAACAGCGGCAGCGGGACGGGTGCCGTAGTGGTGTACGGGGCGAGCGGCCACACCGGGGCCTTCATCGTCGCCGAGCTGCAGAAGCGGGGCATCACCACCATCGTCTCCGGCCGCAACGCCGCCCGCCTTGCGGCACTGACCGACCGGTGGCCGCAGGTGGCCGTGCGGCCTGCCGCCGTGGACGATGGGGCCGCCCTGGACCGAGCGCTGGCCGGGGCGGCGGTCGTCATCAACTGTGCCGGTCCCTTCGCGACCACCGCCGGCCCCCTCGTCGAGGCGGCCCTGCGCGCGAACATCGCCTACGTCGACGTCGCCGCGGAGATCGAGGCGAACGCCGCCATGTTCACCCACTACGCCGACCACGCCGCACACACCGACGCCGTGGTGGTTCCGGCGATGGCCTTCTACGGCGGCCTCGGCGACCTCCTGGTCAGCGCCGTATTGGACGGGCGGACTGACGCCGACGAAGTCCACGTCGCCTACGGGCTCAGCAGTTGGCACCCCACCCCGGGCACCAGAACTGCCGGCCAGGTCTCCCACGAGCGGCGCGCCGGCCGGCGGGTCCGGTTCGCGCACGGGGCCCTTGAGTACCACAACGATCCGGTGGTGCGGCAGGACTGGGACTTCCCCGAGCCGCTGGGCCCGCGCGCCGTGATCGCCGAGTTCACCATGGCCGACGTCATCACCATCCCCAGCCACCTCAAAGTACCCACCGTCACCACCTACATGAGCGCCGAAGCCGCCCAGGACCTCGCCGCACCCGACACCCCCACACCCCAGCCGTCCGACGAACTCGGCCGCTCCGACCAAACCTTCGTCGTGGACGTCCTCGTCCGCACGGGCGGCACCGAACGCCGGGCCACCGCGCACGGACATGACATCTACGCCATCACCGCCCCCCTCGCCGTCGAAGCCGTCCAACGCATCCTGGACGGGAAGACCCGCACCACGGGGGTGGCCTCAGCGGGTGCCATGTTCCACCCCACCGACTTCCTCCACGCACTGGATGCCCACCTGACCGTGCACCTCCCCCATTCCTGAGGGCGGTCCGTGACACCGAGGGGTTCGCGGCACCCGGAGCCATCCCGGACGCCGCGAACCCCTCCGATTTGTGTTTCTGAGCTAGAAGGCCGCTGTCCGGTCTGCGCTGCGCGGGTCGATCACCTGATGCTCGGTGTAAATGCCCGAGCGTGCCTCACGTCGCCAGGGACGCCCATAGGTCACTGCGTCGGCGGCGGCCTCGGAACTGTCGTCGAGGTTGACGACGGCTACCGATGGCGAACCGTCCACGCGGCACCGCGCAAGCCAGTCGCCGTTGGGAGCGACGATTCCGGACGGTGCGCTGTGCTGCGATGGCATGGCCAAGCTGACCCAGTAGCTGTTGACCGAGGCGTGACCTTGGGCTTGGGCAGCGGTGTTCCCTGTGGTGCCGCTTGTCGAGAACAGGACGCAGCCGACATCCAGCTTCTCGTATTCCACGAACAACTCCGGGTAGTGGATCTCCATCCCGAGCAGGCAGCCGAAGCGCACGCCGTCGACCTCGAAGGTCACCGGTGAGATGCCCGGCGAGTACATGTACGAGACCTTCGTCTTCGACAACAGGCGTTCGTCATAACGCGTGACGACCTCGCCGCCGTCAGAGATGACGTAGAGGCTGTTGTGCGGACGGTGCGGGCCGGTCAAGCGGTGCACCGATGCGATCACCGTCCACAACCGCAACTCGCGGGCCAACGCAGCGATTCCGGCCAACTCCGATTGGAGCACCGGCCACTGGCACCGCTCCCAGTCCGCCGGGCCGACCACGTCCGGGCCGTCGACGGACATGACGAACTTGCTGGGAAAGCAAAGCGCGCCTTCCGGAAAGTGCACGATCCTCGCTCCCTGAGCGCTGGCCTCGCGCATCAGCGCACGGACCTCACGCCCGCTTGCACGCAGCGCTTCAGCGTCTCGGGGGTCATTGCGTACGGGGCTCTGCGCTACGGCGAGCCGCACACTCTTGGGATTCCTCGGCTCCGGCATGACCTCTCCTGATGGAGTCGGAAGGAAGTGCCGGAGGGCGGACGTATAGGACTCGCCGGTCTTGGCGGCGCGGGCACGCACCTGGCGCTTGAAGTTCCTACGGGCTGTCATCGCGGCCTTCCACGCCTTGAGCGACGGCTCCCCAGCAATCTCGCCCGAGGCGATCGGGCTGCATCAACGGCCTGAGACGCTGGTCCCTTTGCCTCCGGTAGGAGACCGTGCTGGGGACGGTCGCGGGAGGTTCGGCGTAGGCCACGCAGTCGGTCATCATGCCCTCGCCCGCCGAGTCCGTCAACATCCTCCAACCACCCCAACTCACCGTCGAACGGCGGCTTCCGGAGAGAGGCCCCCAGTTCAACACTTGAACCTCACGCGGCAGTTGTCGCTGACCAAGGCCCTGAACGTCGAGTTCGAGGACCTGAGTGTCGGCCCGGGCACCGGCCCGCGTGCAATTACTTGCAGAGCAGCAGGACTGTTCATGCGGTGGGGAGGCGGCGAGCGGACAGGGGCGTTGTCGGTGCCGTCTGCGATGATCCCGCACGGTCCAGGAACATCACTGTGGGAGGGTTCATGTCCTTCGCTTTCAAGACGTCGTGGCTCGCGGTGCCCGACGCCGGGCCGGAGGAGGTGGCTGATGCCCTCGACCTGCAGCACCGGCAGCACATCGACTGGGAGACCGGCACCGAACTCGCCTACCGGCAAGGTGTTTTCGTCGCAAGACCCGTCCCGGAGTGGACGCTCGCCCACGGCAGGATCCATCTGACGCAGGAGACAGACGCCACCCACCCGGACTTCCCCAGCTGGCTGCGGGCGCTGTCAGCGCGTGTCGGGGACCTCCAGTTTTTCGCCACCGACCGTATCGGCGAGTATCACGCCTGGGCCAAGGTCGAATCCGGTGAACTGACCCGCGCCTACTGTTACATCGGCATGAGCGGTGACGTACCCCTGCGCCAGGGAGAGCCCACCGCCGTCGAAAGGGCGCTCGGCGTCGGGCTCGTCGGGCGCGAAGAGGTCCGGCAGGACTGGACAGACGCCGAATGGGACGCCTGGCACGGCGCCATGCCCACGGAACATGACGTGATGCGCATCGCCGCCGACTGGAGCGTCTGCCCGCCATTGATCGAGGACGACTCCGTCACCGCGCCCGGGATCCACGGATTCCCACGAGGTGTCGAGCCCACACACGCACCCTGACGCGCCCTGAAGCCCTGAAGCCCCTGCAAGACGTGTCCAGCCTGCCGCCTCACACTGGAGCAACGGCCGTCGCTTTCGGCGCGGGCACCGTCCTCCAGCTCATCCGTGGACAGGGCGGCCCTCCACCGGAACGCATTCATCCGTCGGTGACCTCTCCTGCTCCGCCTACAACTTCTCAACTCAGCGACGCCACAGCGGGCTTCCTCTGTCGCACCTCTTGACGGCTTTGGTGTAGACCTTTAAGTTCACCAGCCAGCGGACCCTCCACGCATGCATCCCTTGAACACATACGTGAACGCCTGTGTTCACCTCTCACCGCCCTCACGCAGGCGGCGTCCACCCCCACCCAGGACGAAAGGTCCCTCGTGATGCAACACCTGGCCCTGCGCTGCGCTTTCGCCCTCTCGCTCGGCCTCACCGCCGTAGGCACACTCGCAGCCCCCTCCGCGTCGGCCGCCACCGGCACGATCACCGGCCTGGCCGGCAAGTGCCTCGACGTGACCGGCGCGAGTACGACCGACGGCACGGCCGTACAGGTCTACGACTGCAACGGCACCGCCGCCCAGCAGTGGACGGTCGGCTCCGACGGCACCATCCGGGCACTCGGCAAGTGCCTTGACATCACTGGCAGTTCGACGACCAACGGCGCCCAGCTCCAGCTCTGGACGTGCAGCGGCGGCGCCAACCAGAAGTGGACGGTCAGCGCCACGCGCGACATCGCCAACCCGGCCTCCGGCAAGTGCCTGGACGTCACCGGGAACTCCTCCACCAACGGAACCCGAACCCAGATCTGGACCTGCAACGGAGCCGCCAACCAGAAGTGGAACGCGCCCACCGCCGACGGCGGCACGACCCCGCCAAGCTCCGCACCGATGGCCGTGGCGCCGTACCTCTACAACGGCTGGGGCAATCCACCCAGCCCTACGAATGTCATGAACGCGACCGGCGTGAAGTGGTTCACGCTGGCGTTCGTCCTGAGCAACGGCTACTGCAACCCGCAGTGGGACGGCGGCCGGGCGCTGACAGGAGGAGTCGACCAGCAGACGATCAACACCGTGCGCGCGAACGGCGGCGATGTCATCCCTTCCTTCGGCGGCTACAGCGGCAACAAGCTGGAGAGTTCCTGCTCCAGTGCCGACGAGCTGGCGGCGGCGTACCAGAAGGTCATCAACGCCTACTCGCTGAAGGCGATAGACATCGACCTCGAAGCCGACGCGTACAGCAACGGCACCGTGCAGCAACGGACCGTGGACGCACTCAAGACCGTCAAGGCCAACAACCCGGGCATCAGGGTGTACGTCACCATCGGCACCGGGCAGAGCGGTCCCGACGCGAATCTGATCAACCGGGCCGCGTCGTCCGGACTGACCGTGGACGCCTGGACGATCATGCCGTTCGACTTCGGCGGCGCGGGCCAGAACATGGGCACCCTCACTCAGCGGGCGGCCGAGGGCCTGAAGACCGCGCTGAAGAACGCGTACGGCTACAGCGACGACGCGGCCTACCGCCACATGGGCATCTCGTCGATGAACGGCATCACCGACGACAACGAGACCGTCACGACCGCCGCCTTCCAGACCATCCTCAGCTACGCCCAGGCCCACCACCTGGCACGGTTGACGTTCTGGTCCGCGAACCGTGACCGCCCCTGCCCGGGTGCCTACCCGAACGACGACACCTGCTCGGGCGTGAGTCAGAGCAACTGGCAGTTCACCGGCATCTTCGCCCGGTACACCGGCTGACGTACGCAGCCCGCACCGAACCCCCACCCCCCACACCACGGAAGCGAGCGCTCCGGCGGAGAGGACCGCAAGCCGCCATCCCCTGCCAAGAGCGCCCACGGCGACGGCTTCCACCAGGTGAAGAGCAACCGGGCATCGGCGAGCCCCCGACTGCGGCAGCCGCCGCCTCCTCAGCAACTGCCCGTAGACCACACGGAAAGGATCGATCAGAAGATGAGCACCGTCCGATCCGGCTCCACCCGCGCGCTCCTGCACCTCCTGCGCCTCCTGCTCCTGCTCCTGCTGGCCGCGCTCTTGGGCAGCGCGGCCGTACCGCCCGTCGCGCAGGCGAGCACCGCCGCGACCCCGTTCAAGGTCCTGGCCCTTTACAGCGGCACTTACGACGCGGCGCACATCGACTTCGACAAGGAGGCGAACGTCTGGTTCCCGCAACAGGCGGCCGCCAACGGTTTCACCTACACGGCCAGCACCAACTGGGACTTGCTCGCCAATGGCGGCGTCAACGCCTACCAAGTCGTCCTGTTCCTGGATGATCTACCGCAGACGGCAGCCCAACGCTCCGGTTTCGAGGCGTACATGAGGGGTGGAGGAGGCTTCATAGGCTTTCACGTCTCGGCGTTCACGACCGACGCGGCCAGCTGGTCCTGGTACCACAACACGTTCCTCGGTTCGGGCAACTTCGTGTCGAACACGTGGGGGCCGACCGCGGTGACACTGAAGGTGGAGGATCACACGAGCCCGGCCACCGTGAACCTGCCGGCCACGTTCACCTCGTCGGTCAGCGAGTGGTACAGCTGGTCCAAGGATCTGCGGCAGAACCCGGACATCAAGATCCTGGCATCGATCGACCCGAGCAGTTTCCCGGTCGGCACGGACCCCAACCAGTCCTGGTACAGCGGCTATTACCCGATCCTGTGGACCAACACGAAGTACCGGATGGTGTACGCGAACTTCGGCCACAACGCGATGAACTACACGACCAACACACGGCTCTCGTCCACGTTCGCAAGCGCGGCCCAGAACCGGTTCCTGCTGGATGGGCTCAAGTGGCTGGGCGGGAGCGGCACCACGAACCCGCCGACCGAGGACCAGATCTCCGAGACTGCCTGGTACGCCGTGCAGAACGGCGGCAACGGCACGTGCGTGGATGCCCGTTCGGCAGCCACCGCGAACGGCACAGCAATCCAGCAGTACGCCTGCAACGGCACGACAGCGCAGCAGTACCGGTTCCGGAGCACCGACAGCGGGTTCATGCAGATCACCGCCCGCGGCAACCCCGCGCAGGTGATCGACGTGACCGATCACTCGACGGAGAACGATGCGCCGTTGCAGCTGTGGGCCTACTCCGGCGGCACGAATCAGCAGTGGCAGCCAGTGCGTACGGCCAGTGGGCGCTACACCTTCGTCGCCCGGCACAGCGGCAAGTGTCTGACGGCCGCCGCAGCGGCGACGAACAGCGTCCAGCTCACCCAGCGGACCTGCGACGGTTCGACCGCGCAGGCCTTCCAGCTCACTGCGCAGTCCTGAGCAGCTGCACGGCGACACAAGAACGCCCTGCGCCCAGCCGTGTTGCGGAGTCGAGGCGGCGGATGAGTTTCCTGCATCCGCCGCCGGGAGGGCCGTCGCTCCGACTCCCCCAGGCGTTCACGCCCCTCCCCGACAGCCGCCGTCCGGTTACCCCGGGATCCGGCTCTGCCCAGACGGTCAGGCTCAGCCCTGTAGCCGCTCAGCCTCTGGGTTTGGACGCCGTTCATTCCAAGCTGCGGCTCCGTATCCGAGAACTGACCCCGGTGTTGCTGCGGGCCGTCGCATCGGAGAGGGAACGGACGAGTTGACTCTGAGGTGAGTACGACAGATGTCTCCTGCTCATCACGCCGCATCGAGGCAATCTTCCCTCCCGTTGCCGAAGGCGATCGCGGAGTTGGCTCCGTCAGAGGACTCCATGACGTTCAGGTCCTCCCCGATCTCCCGCTGAAGGCCGCGCAGCCGCAGGTAGCGGGCCCCGAGGATGTCCCCTGCGCGCGGCCGACCTCCTGCATCGTCGCGTACGTGGGATGGGAGGCGGTGCGGGTGAAACGGCGCAGGATCATTTCGGTCGATGCGGTCCGCGTATCGGTAGATGCGGTCCGCCCACAGATCGCGGTCGCAGACTTGATCATCTGGTCCACTGCCGGGCGCTGAGCTCCCAGCGGATGGGGGCCGGTCAGTGCCGGGATGAGCTGCGGGTGGGCGTCCGGGCCGCCGGCCACCAGCCGGTACAGCCCATACAGCTTGGCCTTGTTGATCCGCTGGATCCTGGGCCGCAGGTCGAAGTTCCGCAGCAGGGTGATCCGAATCCATTTTCCGACTGGCCGTGCGAAAGGGGTAGTTGGCCTCCATGCCGAGGGCACTGTCATCACCGTTGTCGGCTTACGCACAACGACCTCACCGGCGGACACACACGCAGAGCCGCATGTTCGACCTGCTCATGGACGCCGTCCGGCGCCGAACCCCACGAGGGACCCGACCTCCGGCAACCCAGGCATCCCCGGCCGCCTTCCCCGCCCCAGGAACTCCTGAAGCGCCCCGAGAACGCCCCGGACCCTTTCCTGCGCCAGTCCACCACTCAGCAAAGTATTATATTCATAATGTAATTTATCCATGATCCTGGCGGACGCCTCATCGGACTCACAGCCCGGAACGCCCCCTGGATGTCCGCCACCAACAACCTGAGGAATCACGCATGCTCGACAGCCTGTGGACCCCGACCGTCGCCGGAAAGATCTCCCTGCCGCACCGCCTGGCGATGTCCCCCCTGACCCGCAGCAGGGCCACCCCGGACGGCGTGCCGACCGAGCTGAACGCCGAGTACTACGCCCAGCGCGCCTCGCACGCCCTCATCATCACCGAGGGCACCCAGCCCTCCGCCGACGGCCAGGGCTACCCGGTGACCCCCGGCATCTACACCGACGAGCACATCGCCGGCTGGCGCAAGGTCACCGACGCCGTACACAAGGCCGACGGACGTATCGTCATCCAGCTCATGCACGTCGGACGCATCTCCCACCCCGACAACACCCCCCACCACCGGCAGCCGGTGGCCCCCTCGGCGATCAAGCCGGCGGGCCAGATGTTCACCGGGTCCGGAATGCAGGAGATGCCGGAGCCGCGCGCACTGTCCACCGAGGAGGTCGCCGCGACGGTCGACGACTTCCGCCGCGCCGCCGCGGCCGCCATCGCGGCCGGCGCCGACGGCGTCGAGATCCACGGCGCCAACGGCTACCTGGTGCACCAGTTCCTGGCCACCAACACCAACCAGCGCACCGACCAGTACGGCGGCTCCCTCGACAACCGCATCCGCTTCGCGGTGGAGGTCGCCACCGCCGTGGCCGACGAGATCGGCGCCAACCGCACCGGCATCCGGCTCTCCCCCGGCAACCCCTTCCAGCTCGGCGACCTCGCTGAGGACGACCCCCACGAGATCTACCCGCACCTCGTGCGTGCCCTCACCCCCCTCGACCTCGCATACCTGCACCTCGCCCACGGCGGCGACGAGGAACTCCTGGGCACGCTGCGCGAGTTGTGGCCCCACACGCTGATCCTCAACCGCGCCGGCACCGACATCGCCACCCGCGCCAAGGACATCGAGAACGGCATCGCCGACGTCATCACCGTGGGCTCGATGGCACTCGCCAACCCCGACCTGGTCGAGCGCATACGGGCCGGCGCACCCCTGAACACCCCCGACCCCGCCACCTTCTACGGCGGCGGCGCGGCCGGCTACACCGACTACCCCACCTACGCCGCCTGACCAGAGCACCCGGCGCCCGAGGGAGTCGCCTTCCTCGGGCCCTTCGGCGTACGCACGACACAGTCAGGCAGCCGTGAACACCGCTCGCTACGTGGGCGCCCTAGCAGCGCTGATCACAGGGTCCCGCCCCGCGGCTCCGAATCTCGGACTCGCCGTACCGGATGTGGACTCGGCCCGCCTCCCACGACGAGGGCATCCACGTCGAGGGCCCCGTCATAGATCACACGTCGATCGTAATATTACATATGTCAGGCCACAGATTAGGATGGGCTACGAGGCAACGGCCCGGCAGAATTGAGGGAGGAACCCTGTGGCGCGGTACACCAAAGAGCACAAGCAGGTGACGCGGCAGCGGATCATCGAGCAGGCCGGCCACCGGTTCAAGAAGGACGGCATCGACGGCTCCGGCATCTCCACGCTGATGTCCGACGCCGGACTCACCAACGGAGCCTTCTACGCCCACTTCGAGTCCAAGGACGACCTCGTCGCCCACGTCGTCGCCGAACAGTTGCGCGCACAGGTGGAGCAGTACGACGCGCTGCGGCCCGGCCGCGAGGGACTTGAGGATCTCATCCGCGCGTATCTGTCGCCCGAGCACCGGGACAACCCCGGCGACGGCTGCCCGTCCGCAGCCCTGCTCGACGAGATCGGCCGCTGCGGTGACGCGACCAAGGACGCCTACACCGACGGCGCCAGGGCCATCCTGGACGAGCTCGCCGCCCGCCTGGCACCCGAGGATCCGCAGTCCGCCCGCGGTCAGGCCGTCGGGGTCTACACCATGGCGGTGGGAACGCTGCAGTTGTCCCGCGCGCTCTCCGACCGGAAGTTCTCCGACGAGGTCCTCGAGCAGGGAATCGAGAACGCCCTCGCATTGGCACGGTGCGGGTCAGTGCCGGCTGGGTGATCACCCGGCAAGGGCCAGGACGCCGGTGCCGTGAACCCGCGTTTCCGCCGTCAGCGTGAGCGGGTGGCCCCGGGGGCAATTGCAATCTCGCGAGCGATACCGACGCCCCGGTCCTCCGCTCGTACCGCCGACGGCGCTCCGCACATTCGTTACCCGTGGCGCCGGCGCAGGTCCCCGGTCAGGGCCTGGTGCGCGGACGGGACGTCGACCGCATCGGTCTCCGCATCGCATCCTGCACGACAGCCGCCTCGGCGCCGTACAGCCGACAAGTGGAGCAGGTCAGTTACATCGAACCGGTGACAGAGCCGTGACGCCCGACGGGCATCACGGCTCTGAGTCAGCGTCCTCGGCCCGTACGCAGACCGCACTGCGGCCCGGCCTGTCTCCTGCCGCCCCAGTTCCGCGGCCCTGGCCCGGTTCGTCCAGCATCCGCGGGCGACGCCGGACCCGCCCTGCGCGGCACCTTCCAGTCCCACTTCCACTGACTGCAGGCCCACATGGTGCGCAACGAGATCCGGCAGCGCTGGTTCGAGTTCTTCCGCGACTTCGACATCGTGCTCATGCCGGTCACCCCGACCGCTGCCCCCGCTCATCACAACAAACCGATCGACTGGTTCGGGCGGCCCTTCGAGGTCGACGGTGTACGACGCCCTTACTGGGACCAGGTCAAGTGGAGCGCCGTCGCCAACGTCTCCGGAGGGCCGGCAACGACCATTCCGGTGCGCAAGGGCAGGACCGGACTACCCATCGGTCTGCAGGCCATGGGCCCGAGCGGAGGCGATCTCACGACCATCGAATTCGCCGCGTTGCTCGGCCGGGAGGTGGACGGCTTCGTGCCGCCTCCGGCCTTCGTCCAGATCTGACCGCCCAGCCCCAGGGAGGCCGGGAGACGGCGCACACCACCGGCCCCGCAGCGTGTCACGGCTGCCGCCGGATTCCGCCTGACCCTTTCCTCAAGGCACACGGCGCATCTCGTGGACGGCGAGCGCATCACGTACGACGTCCTCGGTGCCGCAGTCAACCGGGTCGCGACCCAGCCGGGGGCGCGGCCAGGTCGTAGACCTCGTGGAGCGCGGTCAGCGTTCTTGTGGACGCCTGAACCGATCACATCTCGGCATTGGGCATGGCCGAAACGGAATCGGGAGTTGGGCTTCTCGGAGGGCGCCGAGGGTCCGTGCCTCGGATCGCCCCACACCCACCAAGGACCAGGGCCCTCGGAGACCCGGGGCGCGAAGCCGATCCGAGCACCGACGGGCCCTGTTGCCACTGCACCGAGCGCCCCGCTACATGTTGATCATGTGGCCGGCGAGGCCATGGACGGCTTCCTTGACCGCTTCGCCGAGGGTGGGGTGGGCGTGGACGTTGCGGGCGACCTCGTGGACGGTGAGGTCCCACTGCTGGGCCAGGGTCAGCTCGGGGAGCAGCTCGGTGACGTCGGGGCCGATGAGGTGTCCGCCGAGGAGTTCGCCGTACTTGGCGTCGCTGATCAGCTTCACGAAGCCGCTCGCGTCGCCCAGGCCGTGGGCCTTGGCGTTCGCGGTGAACGGGAACTTGGCGACCTGGACGTCGTACCCCTTCTCCCTCGCCTGCGCCTCGGTGTAGCCGAAGCTGGCGATCTGCGGCTGGCAGAAGGTGGACCTCGGGATCATCACATAGTCCAGCTCCATGGTCTCCGCGTCCGCGATCGTCTCGGCGGCGACCACGCCCATCGCCTCGGCAGCGTGCGCCAGCATCAGCTTCGCGGTGACGTCGCCGATGGCATAGATGTGCGGGACGGAGGTGCGGCAGCGTCCGTCTACGTCGATCGCGCCGCGCTCGGTGACCCGCACACCGGTGTTCTCCAGACCGTAGCCGGTGACGTTCGGCGCGAAGCCGATCGCCTGCATGACCTTGTCGGCCTCCAGAACCTGCTGGGCACCGTCCTTGCCGGTGACCGTGACACGCACCTGCGGGCCGGACTCGTCGATCGACTCGACCCGGGTCGAGGTGAGGACGTCGATACCCAACTTCCGGTACTGCTTGGCCAGTTCGGCGGAGACCTCGGCATCCTCCAGCGGGGCGATCCGGTCCAGGAACTCGACGACGGTGACCTTCACGCCGTAGTTGTGCAGCACGTAGGCGAACTCGACGCCGATGGCCCCGGCGCCCGCGATCACGATGGACTGCGGCAGGTCCTCGGCGAGGATCTGCTCCTCGTACGTCACCACGCGCGAGGTGCGGCGGGTTCCGGGCAGCAGCTTGGGGGTCGCTCCGGCGGCGATGACACAGTGGTCGAAGCCGACGGTGCGGGTGTTGCCGTCGTAGTCGGCCACCTGGAGTGTGTGCGGGTCGAGGAACGTGCCGCGACCGCTGATCTCCGTGATCTTGTTCTTCTTCATCAGGTAGTGGACGCCCTTGACCCGGCCGTCCGCGACCTTGCGGCTGCGCCGGAAGGCCTCTCCGTAGTCGAACGAGACCTCCCCGTCGACCTTGATGCCGAAGGTCTTCGCCTCGCGCGTGAAGATGTGCGCGAGTTCGGCGTTGCGCAGCAGGGCCTTGGTGGGGATACAGCCCACGTTCAGACAGACGCCGCCCCAGTACTTCTCCTCGATGACCGCGACACTCTTGCCCAGTTGGGCGGCCCGGATGGCGGCTACGTACCCGCCGGGACCGGCGCCGAGTACGACGACGTCGAAGCGCTCACCCTGCTCGTCCATGGACGGCTTCCTTTCCACTGGGGCGGCCGGTCCCGGCGAGGGGCCGGCTCACTCCCGATCGAACAACCTGTTTCAGCAACTCGACAACAGCGGCATGCTCCGCAGGGGAACCACTGCCGGACGAGAACGGCGACCCCATGGTCCACCACCTCGGCAGCGGGTTTCCCTGACGTCGGGTTCAGCGCTCCGGTGCCGCGTTTCATGCCCGCTCACTCATCGTCGACGGCGGGCCGACGCCGCGGCGACTTCGTGCACTCCGGCCTCGGCGGCACCGAACCTGAGGGTGTCGAGGCCGAAGGCGGCGACGGGGCCGTGCGCACCGGGCTTGAGGGCGGCATCCGGCTGTGCCGCATGGGCGGCGCCCCATGCCAGGAGGGAGCCCGTCATCTCGTACGGATCGGGTCCGGTGAGGGCCGTCGTCGCCAGCGGCCGGCCCTCGCCGTCGCGGGCGACTGCGATCACCAGGGAACGGCCATCGGTGCCCGGCTCGCGCTGCGATCCCGGGAGCCGTTCGGACCACCGCTCCAGAGCGGCCCGTACCTTCGCCGAGCACAACACGGGCGCCTGGAGCATGGCGGCGATCTGCACCGGGCGCGTCCACCGTCCGAACCACCCGAGGCCCACCTCGACACTCTCCAACTGGGGGAAAACCTCCGGCAGTCCGAGATGCTCCGTGCCCGGGACAGTCATGGCTGTTCGTTTCGTACCGCCGTGGTGGAAGGTGCGCACCCGCTCGCCCACGCGCTCATCGACCACACGGGCGGCGGCCCGGTGACGCGGGCTCCGACAGGCGAACCCGGATTCGGCCGCCGACGCGACCATCGACTGACCATGAGTCATTCACTGACCTCAGGTCATCGAATATGCAATGGTGCGCATGCGAGGGCCAAACCGACGACAGATGTATGCGGAGCAGACCCGTGCGGACCTGGTGACGGCCGCCCGGAAGCTGTTCGTGGACAACGGGTTCTCGGACACGTCCGTCGAGGCAACCACGTCCGAGGGCAATGCCGGGTACCCCGGTTTCTTCTCCCGCAGGACGGTGGCGACAACCCGGTCGTTCTCCTGTACCGCCCTCTCCTCCGTGACAGTCACCGCGGCGCAGGTGACCTCCTGTGCCGCGCGCAGGAAATGGCAGTGGTCGCCGTCGAGCAGACTGTGGTGGACGGGCAAGCCTCTGCGCTGGATCTCTCGGGAGGGGGCGCCGACGACATGCAGGACGGGCACGCTTTCGGCGTGACCCGGCAATACCGTTGATCGCGGACGGTTCGCCGACGCCGTAGGTGGTGACGAGGGCGGCGCACTGGTGGACTGTCGGTATTCGAGGGTTGCAGTATTCGCCGTAGAGAGCGAGCAGTTCCGTATCCGGCTCGGTCACGTCAGCGGTGACAAGGTGTAAAGCTCTCGCCGCAACGGGCGCTGTCTGCGCGAAAACGCCGGATCAGGAAGAAGACCGGCCTCTTGCGGTGAACCCGCGACGGACGCCCGCGCTCCGGTGCGGGCCTTCGCCCTCTGCCACCGCGCCGTACGGCCCCCTCCCGGCAGCGGCAATCCCGCGCGGCAGAAGGCTCACCGGTGCTACGAGGTTCACGGCGCCGGTACGGCACCGATCTGCTGCATCACCCCGAGGAGATCGGGCTGGCCCCGTTCGCCGACGATCCGGCCGTCGGCCAGGTAGTAGAAGTTCATGGCCTGCACCGAGATCTTGTTGCCGCTCGCCGGAATCCCGAAGAATTCACCGTCGTGGGTTCCCCGCATGGTGAACCGCGCGGCCACGGTGTCGCCTTCGGTGACCGTCTCCTCCAGCGTCCACTCCACATCCGAGAAGCCGCCGCGCATCATCCCGAGGACTTCCAGGTACCCATCGGGTCCCCGCAGCGGTTCCGGGTGGCTCGGCGCGTGGAACTCCGCGTCCGGAGAGATGACCTCGCGGGCGAGATCCTCGTTGCCCGTGTTGATGAACTCGACGAAACGGTTCATCACTGACTCGGTGGACTGTGACGGCATCTTGCTGTGCCTCTCCGGAGACGTTTGGGCGGGTCCCTGCGAGCGTAACATCGAATCGATGTTCACATCGATTCGATGTCCGCGTGCGAAGATGGACTCATGCTGGAACTCGCGATACTCGGCTTCCTCGCCGAGGGACCCCTGCCCGGACACGAGCTGCGCCGCCGCATCTCACAGCTGACCGGTTACACGCGGCCGGTCAGTGACGGCAGCCTGTATCCGGCGATCAAGCGCCTGACCAGCGCGGGCTTGATCGAGCGGCATGCCGACCCGGCCGCGGGGGCGGCCCGGTACGTGCTCAGCCTGACCGCGGCCGGACGGGCCGACATGCTTCAGCGCCTACGCAAGCCCGCCGACCACGAGATCACCGACTTCACCCGGTTCTACGTCGTCCTGGCCTTCCTCTCCCACCTGCCCGACCTGGCCGAACAGCACGCGGTGCTGCGCAGACGGCTGGGGTTCCTGGAGGAACCGGCGAGCTTCTTCTACGACGACGAGCGGCCCCTGCATGCCGAGGAGATCGCCGACCCCTACCGGCGGGGCATGCTGCTCACCGCCCGTGCCACCAGCCGCGCCGAACGGACCTGGCTGCGCGAGATCCTCGGCGAGGAACCGCCCGTATTCGACACCGCATGCACCGACAGCGGTCCGCATGCGCCCGCCGCTCCCGCGAGCTGACTGTCCACGGAGGTACCCCCATGCTTGCTTCCTGGTACGACGACCAGGGCCCCGCCGCCGATGTCCTGCACGTCGGTGAACTCCCTGATCCCGCCCCGGGACCCGGCGAGGTCCGCGTCCGCGTCACCGTCTCGGGCATCAACCCCGGCGACACCAAGAAACGGCGCGGCTGGCTCGGCTCGACCATGCCCTATCCACGGGTGATCCCGCACAGCGACGCCGCCGGAGTCATCGACGCCGTGGGCGCCCAAGTCGACGCCCGCCGCGTCGGACAGCGGGTCTGGGTATACGGCGCCCAGTCCTACCGCCCATTCGGCACCGCCGCCCAGTACACCGTCGTACCCGACCATCAGGCCGCGCCCCTGCCCGACCACGTCAGTGACGAGCTGGGCGCGAGCCTCGGCATCCCCGGCATCACCGCCCACCGCACCGTCTTCGCCGACGGCCCGGTCGACGGCCGACTGGTCCTGGTCCACGGGGTTCTCGGCGGCGTCGGCTCCCTGGCCGCCCAGCTCGCCCACTGGGCCGGCGCGACTGTGATCGCGACCGTCCGCCGCACCGCGGACCTCGACCGCGTCGACCCGGCCGTCGTCTCCCACGCCGTCGCCCTGGATACCGGCGACCCCGCCGCGGCCATCCGCTCGTACGCGCCACGGGGCGTCGACCGGATCATCGAGGTCGCGCTGTCCGACAACGGCGATCTCGACAACGCCGTCGCCGCCAACAACGCCGTCATCGCCGCCTACGCCACCCGCACGGACCGCACCGAGATCCCCTTCTGGCCCCTGCTGTTCAACAACGTCACTCTCCGCCTGCTCGGCAGCGACGACTTCCCCGCCGAGGCCAAGCGCCAGGCCGCCCGCGACCTCACCTCCGCCGCCGCCGTCGGCGCCCTCACCGTCGCCGTCGGTGACCGTCACCCGTTGGACGACATCGCCAAGGCCCACGACCGCGTCGACGCCGGCGGTGGCCACGGCCGCATCCTGCTCACCATCCCCCAATAGCGCAGACTCGGAACACCGCCCTGCTCAACTGCCTGGCCCTACGGGGCGGCCCGTCGCGCTGCCAAGTAGTCGGACCGGTTCCCGCCGGGGAGGGTGGCCCAGCGTTCGGCTGTCTTGGGGTGGATTCCGAGCAGGTCGGCGATGAGCATGGGCGGCAGATCTACCAGAGCGTCCATCATGGCGGTGTTCCGTGCGGCGCGGGCGGGCAGACCGTGGTGCCTCAAGGTGTCGGCGAGGCCAAGGGGGTTGCTCGGGCGTCCAGGGCTGTGACGGGGCAAGAGGTATCTGCACCCCGCGGTGTTGCTGTGCCGGGGGGTGTGCTGCAGCTGATCGTCGATGAGGCGGGCGAGTTTCGGCGGGAGCACGAAGGGATGGTGGTTGACCGTCAGGTAGGAATGCCCCTGGTCGTGGCGAATGTGGTCGTCGGTGAGCTCGATGATGTGGGTCAGGGGGACGGCGCAGAGACCACCAGGCCGCGTTCGACGAGGGACGCGACCTCGCCGACCAGCGCGCCCGCCCGCACTGGCACTAGGCTCCCAGCCTCGGCTGGACCGCCACCACCGTGGACATCATCTAGCAAGAGTGTGATTCGCAGTGGCGTAAGCCGCTACGCACCTGCCACCACGTGGGCCGACTACCCTCGCCGTCCCCAGCGCCACCCCGCCCGACCGTGGGACAGGACATCGCCGATAGCCTCCCCGGCATGACGATCGATGACCTGGTTCGCCTGGTGGCACCGCCCCCGGACCCCGTGGACGCGACCGGGAACTGGCAGCAGGTCGAAGCTGTCCTTGAGCTGCAGCTTCCGTCCGACTTCAAAGCGCTTGTCGAGCGTTATGGCCTGGGTCGATTCGTTGACTTCATCACGCCGTTGACACCCTTCGGCCCCCACGACCTCCTGATCAAATCTGCCCGGCAGCTCCTGGAGAATGAGCGGGCATTCCGTGACGCGAACCCGGACAAGTGCCCATACCTGTTCTATCCCGAGGTCGGCGGTCTGCTCGAATGGGCCGGAACCGACAACGGCGACCGGATCTGCTGGGTGACGGACGGCGAGCCCGACACATGGACCGTCGTCGCTTACAACCCGCGCGGGTGGTACTACGACGCACATGACACCAACGCGGTCGGGTTCCTTCACGACTGGTTGAGCGGACGGCTCACGACTACCGCCTTCGGAGCGAACCAGCACGTCACCAAGCCTTGGTTCGAGCCGCACCGGGACCTCAAGCACGTATACATCAGGCTCACCACCGGTCTGCTGTCCTACCCCGAGCGGCTTCGGATCCTGCGCGAGGCGCTCTCCCCCACGGCTGACCGCGGTGGATACGTTCGGGACGATCAACGACAGGACCACTTCGTCGCATCCGAGCGCGGCTGGAAGCTCACCTACGAGACGGCCTACGGCCACCAGATCCGCATCGCCTTCCCGCCCCAAGATGAAGATCAGGTCCGCTCGGTCCTACTGGACACCGTCCGACGGATGGGTTGCGACGTGCTCTCCACCACGTCCCACCGCGGACAGCCCGTCTGGACCTGACTGGAAGACCTCAAGCAGGCCCGGAGGGTGAAAGACAGGCACTGAGCTTGCTGTTCAGCCTTTGGCAGAGTCAGTGAGACCGGTAGGTTCTTCGCGGTGACTTTGATGGAGACGCAGGGCCTCGTGTCGATGACGGACGACGCTCAGTTGCGCTGGATGGCGCTGGGAGACACCACTGGGCAGCTGCCCGTGGTCATGCTTCATGGCGGTCCGGGTCTGCCGGACTACATGGGCGATGTCGCCGCCATGGTCGCGGACCTTGCACCCGTGTACCGCTACGACCAGCGTGGCACCGGACGGTCCATGTGGCGGGGGCGGCATTCCCTCGCCCGGCATGTCGACGATCTCGCCGAGCTGCTCGATGCATGGGACGTGTCCGAGGCCGTGCTGATTGGGCATTCCTACGGCACCGACCTGGCGAGCCGGTTCTGTCTGGCGCACCGTGACAGGGTCGCCGCGATGCTGCTGATGTGCGGGCCGTTCGTCGGTGACTGGCGCTCCGGGGACCGAGCGGAGCGCGGTCGCCGTATGTCCGCAGCACAGCAGGAGCGGCTCCGCGCTTTGGAGGGGTTGCCGAATCGCACGGAGGAACAGGAGGTCGAGCTGCTCACGCTGGCCTGGTTCACCGACCATGCCGATCCCGAACACGCGTGGGGCTGCGCAGGGCGCCCGGCGGCGTCGCCCCGTCAACTGGAGTATGAATGGTGAACTTGGCAGGGAAGGACGCGCAGATCCGCTCGAAACGCATCTGGCCGAGCTGCGCGCGTGCCTGCCCGCGCGGACGGAGCTCCTCGGTGGGGTCGACGATCCCCGCCCCCTGTCGGCTCTTGAATCACTCGCGCTCCGGCTCGATCTTCCTCTGACGCGGATCGAGGGTGCTGGGCACGAGCCTTGGCTGGAGCAGCCCGACGCCGTGCGTGCGCACCTTCGGCGATTCGTGCAAGGCACGATGGGAGCATAGGGTTTCGACTGTTTGCTGGTTGACGTCATCCCAGCGGCCGGCACCGCGGAGGGTCCGGAGTATCGAAATGGGCCTCGAACCAGGTTGCTCGCCTGGGCATTCACCGGACGTAGAGGCTGCCTTCGTCTGACCATGTGCTCCGACCAAGGTGCACCGATCGAGACGAAGGCCGGGTAGGTGGGTCTGCTGCCTGATGCCGGTCCCGCGGAAGCGCTCGCGTAAGCGTCACGCTGCGGGGAGCACTTGTTCGACTGCCTGACCGCACTCGGGGACGAACTGTTCGAGCTCGTCGATGCGTTGCTGTGCGCGGACGGTTCGGTGACCTCGGCGATGGACCTGATGCTGATGGCCGAGCTCCGGCGCGGGCACGGCGCGATGTACGAGGCGTTGAATCACGGGAACATGGACGCGCCCCGGCTGCGGCAGGTGCAGGCCGGGCTGCCGATGCCGTGGGCTGCAGACGGGCGCCTGGTCCTGGCGATCGACGTCAGCCGCTGGCTCCGCACCGACGCGCCGACCAGCGCGGACCGCCTGCTCTGCCACGTCTACGGCCGCAGCGGACGCTCCTCGGACCAGTTCATCCCCGGCTGGCCCTACTCGTTGGTCGCCGCCCTCGAATCGGGCCGGGCCTCCTGGTGCCAGCTCCTGGACGCAGTCCGTCTGGGTCCCGAGGACGATGTCGCCGAGGTCACCGCCCCCGATGTCGCCCGGCTCTCCATCGACGGCATCGCCGACACCTAGGCACCGCCGGACGCGCCTACGCGATCTTCGCGGACGACATGAGCCGCCAGGCGCAGGCCGGACTCGCCGGAGGCGCCGCCGCGCGCTCCCCCGAACTGCCCTGACGGCCGGTCACCCGGTACTCGGCACGCAACCCGCGCACGCCCGTGCGAAGTGGGCCGAAGCGTCGATCCGGTTCACCTGCACGGCCCTGCACACATGGCCCTTGCCGGTCGGCCTCACACCGAGAACTCGCGTATCACCGTGTTCCGGAACACCGCGCTGCCGCCGATCGTGAACAGTGCGAGCCGGGTGTCCAGCAGGTAGGGGAAAACCTGGCTGGTGTGCACGTAGTGGCCGTCGTCGACGAACATCTCCACCGAGGTGCGGTCCACCAGGATGCGCAGCTTCACCGTGCGGGCGGACGGGTCGAACGGGGTGTGGCTCTCCTGCCACTTCCCGGAGGTGTCGGCGTTCACCGTGTTGCGTCGGTTGAGGAAGGCGTAGTCGCCGTAGATCCCGGCGTCGATGTGCCTGCCGCCGTCCGGTGAGCGCCTCAACTGGAGTCCGGCGCCGGTGAGTTCGGACCAAGTGATCTCGGTCGTCACCTCGTAGGAGATGCCGGTGTAGTCGAGCACCTTCGTGCCGTTGACGCTCACGTCGCCCAGGTTCACGGTGCGGGAGACATGCGAGTCGAGGCCGGCGACGGGCTGAGAGGCGAGGTAGTAGGTGCCGTTGGACGCCTTCTTCAGGGTGACCTCGCGGACGATGGAGTCGGTGCCGTTGAAGCCGTCGCAGTCGATGGTGGGGGTGGTGTTGGCGTAGTCCCAGCTGTTCACCCAGCCGATCGCGTACCGGGCAGTCGCGTCCACCGCGCCGCTCGTGGCCCGTTTCTCGAAGGTGACTGCGGCGTACCAGTCCCAGCCGTGGTCGAGCCACTGCGGGTCACTCGTGTCAGCGGTGAACGCGCTGCCGTCGAAGGAACCCGTCCAGTAGGCGTACGTGTTGGGCAGCCCCGAGCCCTTTCCGTTGGCGCTCGCGCCGAGCACCCACTTGACGGTGCCGTCGGCGGCGGTGATGCGGAACAGGTCGGGGCACTCCAGGACGCCGATGCCGTCGTGGACGAAACCGCCCACGTATGTCCAGGACTTGAGGTTGTCGGAGTGGTAGAAGCCGATCTTGTCGTTCTCGGCGAGGGTCATCACCCAGCGGCCCAGGCTCTCGTCGCGGATCACCTTGGGGTCGCGGAAGTCGGCGACGCCCGGGTTGGCGAGGACGGGGTCGGTCCCGTAGTTGCTGAAGGTGAGTCCGCCGTCGGTCGAGTAGTACAGGAACTGCTCCTGCTGGTCGGTGCCGCCGCCGGGGGACATGGTGACGATGACGATGACCGCGCCCGCGCCGAATCCGGCCGTGTTGCCGGTGTCGACCACCGCCGAGCCAGACCAGAGGTCGCCGTTGGGAGTGGTGTCCTTGGGCACTGCAACGCCGCGGTCGGTGAAGGAGACCAGGTCCTTGGTGGTGGCCAGGCGCCACGCGGTGCCGACGACGCCGGTGAAGTAGTCGGCGTTGTAGAGGTAGTAGTAGTGGTACTCGCCGTCGATCCAGATGGGCCGCTGGGGGTCGTTCTTCCACTGGTCGGGGACCGTGAAGTGGTACGCGGCTCGGTAACTCGCCCCGCTCGCCGCGGACTTGGCTTTGGCTTTGCTCGCGGCAGTGCCCGTGGCCGTCGTCTTGGTCGTGGGGTGCGGGGCTGCCGTGGCCGTTCCGGTGGGCAGCAGCGCGGCGGCGGCGCCGACCGCCGATCCCGCGAACAGTGATCTCCTGGAAATCCCCGATGATTTGGGCATGACTCATCGTTCCTCTCGTGGCGGCCCCTGAGGGCCGGTGGCGGCTCGTCACACACGCGAGTGCGGCTCACAACGCGGAGGGCGTGCAAAGAAAGCGGCTCGTGTGAACGAGGACTGTAGACCTAACTCGTTAAAGGTCAAGCGTCCCCGACTCTTGACAGGCACATGGCCCGGTTCCCATCATCTGGGGCATCAACCCTGAACTAACACGAGTTAGGGACGCTCGATGACCGACTCGAACCTCCCCCGCCGCACGCTGCTGCGGTACGGCGCGTACGGGACGGGCGCAGCCGCCCTCGCCGGTACCGCCGCGAGCTGGGACCGGCTCACCGGAGCCGACATCCCCGGCCGCGACGACGGCTCCCTCGTCGTCGCGACCCTCGGCTCCGCCTTCGATCCGGCCACCGTCGACGCCCTCACCGAGGGCTTCCACCGCATTCACCCCGACATCCCGCTGCGGGTGAACGCGGTGCAGGCCGTCGACTGGTCCGACTTCTTCGCCAAGATCCTCACCCAGATCGCCGCGGGCACCGCTCCGGACCTGGTCTATGTGGCCACCGAAGGCGTGCAGTTGTTCGCCCAGAAGCTCGGAGTGCCCCTGGACGGCTGGGTACGCCGGGACGCGGCAGAGCTGCGTGAGTACTTCGCCGACGTCCACCCCTCGCTGGTCGAGTCGATGATGTACGAGGGGAGCCTCTACCAACTCCCCATGGAGTTCAACGCCGCCGACATGTACCTCAACAGGCAGGTGCTGAAGCGGACGGGCGCGGACTTCCCGCCCGGCGACTGGAGCCGCGACGACTTCACCGCGCTGCTGCGCGAGATGAAGCGGGCCGGCGGCACGCACTTCACGCCGTACTTCTGGACCAACCGGCTGTGGGGCGGCGTGGTGCCCTGGCTCTTCGCGAACGGCACGAACCTGCTCAAGGAGTCCAAGGCGCCCGGTGGTTCGTGGCTGTGGGACAGCTTCTACCCGGCCGCCGACCGGCGGGGCCGCGGCGGCGGGTTCCGCTGGACGACCCCGCAGGCCACCACCGCCCGCGTCGAGGAGTCGTACGACTATCTGGCCTCCCTCGTCCAGGAGAACCTGTGCTCACGTCCCGAGGGCGGCAACGGCACCAACCTGGTCGGCGTGTTCTCCACCGGCCGCGTCGGCGTCACCCCGGCGGGCGGATTCTGGGCGGGCGGCCTGCACTTGGCCGGTATGCGGGCGGCCGACTACGACGTGCAGTACTTCCCGCGCTGGCGTACCCAGCGCCACCAGTTCGGCGCGGCGGGCTATGCGCTGCTGCGCACCTCCAAGAAGCAGGAAGCCGCCTGGGAGTTCATCAAGTACACCGCCCGCAAGGACACGATGACCCGGCTGTTCCGGAGCAACCAGACGACCCCCGCCCGCCGTTCGATGCTGAACGCCGCCCGCTACGGCGAGAGCGGCCCGGCGCACTGGCAGGTCTTCTACGACACCCTCGACCGGTTTCCCGACACCGGCCCGATCCCCGCGCCTCCGCAGGTCGCCGAGGTGACCGACGTGCTCCTCAAGTACACCGGCACCGCGCTGGCCTCACCCCGTTCGGTAGGTCCCGCGCTGCGTCGGATGCAGGGCGATCTGGAGCAGGCCATGGAGCGTGAGGTATGACGAACACCCAGGTACAGGAAGTGAGTTCACGGCCGGTTGCGCCACCCGCCGTCACCGACCGGCCCTCCGTCCGTGACCGTGGTACCCGGTTGCTGGCCGCGCTTTTCCTGGCGCCCACGGTCGTCGGGATCGTCGTCTTCACGGTCGTGCCGATCATCGGGTCCCTCGTGCTGAGCCTGTTCCACTGGAACGTGATCGACCCGCCCCGCTTCGCCGGCGGCGCCAACTACCGCACCACCTTCACCGATTCGACCGTCCTGGTCTCCTTCCGCAACACGATCGTCTTCATGGTCCTCGCGGTCGCGCTGCAGCTCCTGATCGCGCTGACGCTGGCGCTCGTGGTGAACGGGCGGATGCCGGTGTGGCTGCGGTCGGTGTTCCGCTCGGCGTTCTTCTTCCCGCTGGTGCTGTCCGCCGCGTCCATCTCGGTGGTGATGAAGTACCTGTTCAACCAGGACTTCGGGGTGGTGAACTGGCTGATTGGCCTGGTCGGCATCGCGCCCGTGCCGTGGCTGACCTCGGAGCACGCGGCGATGGCCACGGTGGTCCTGGTCTACGTCTGGCAGCAGTTCGGCTTCTCGTTCCTGCTGTTCGTCGGCGGTCTGAACAACATCCCCAAGGAGATCCACGAGGCAGCCGCCCTCGACGGCGCGACCGGTCTGCGCAAGCACCTCGGCATCACCCTGCCGCTGCTGTCGCCGACCCTGCTCGTCGCGTCGGTGGTCGGCATCATCAACGCCCTCCAGGTCTTCGAGCAGCCGTACGTCCTCACCGACGGCGGCCCCGGCGACGCCACCCGCACCGTGGTGATGGTGATCTACGAACGGGCCTTCGAGCAGCTCGACTTCGGGGAGGCGTCCGCGGTGGGCGTGCTGCTCTTCGTCCTGATCATGGCGGTCACCGCCGTCCAGTTCCGGCTCAGCCGGCGTTTCGTCCACTACCAGTGAGCCGGTGATCCGTATGAGTGCCACAGGCGCAATGAGCGCTATGAGCAAGGCAACCCCGACCCCTCCCCCGGCCCTGAGCCGCGCACGCCACTCTCTCGCCCCCTGGGCCCGGATCGCCGGCCTGACAGTCTGCGCCCTGGTGACGCTCGGCCCGGTCATCTGGACCGTCGCCACCTCCCTGCGCACCCCGGCCGAGTCCTTCGACCTGCCCCCGCAGATCATCCCGGCGCACCCGACGACCGCCGCCTACCGCGGAGTCTTCGAGCAGATCGACGTATGGCTGCTCGCCCTGAACTCCACGCTCGTGACGGCGCTGATCGCGGTCGGCCAGATGATCACGGCAGGTCTGGCCGGATACGCCTTTGCCCGCATGGAGTTCCGCTTCAAGAAGCCGCTGTTCGGCCTGGTCCTGGCGACCATGATGGTGCCGTTGCAGGTCACCATCGTGCCGGTGTTCCTGGTGCTGAAGTCGATGAGCCTCACCGACACCCTCCTCGGCCTGATCGTCCCCGCCTTCCCGACCGCCTTCGGCACCTTCCTGATGCGCCAGTACTTCCTCGGCATGCCGAAGGACCTCGGCGAGGCGGCCATGCTGGACGGCGCGGGACCCTGGCGGATCTTCCGCTCGGTGTACGCGCCGCTGGCCACACCCGGCCTCGCGATCGTCGGCGTACTCGCCTTCAACTACCACTGGAACGAGTTCTTCCGCCCGCTGATCCTGGAGACGTCCAGCCAGAACTACACGCTTCCGCTGGGCTTGGTGTCCCTCCAGGGCAACCTCGGCACCGGCTCGATCTCGGTTGTCCTGGCCGGAGTCGTGCTGTCGATGCTCCCCGCCGTCGCCGTGTTCCTCGTCGGCCAGCGCCCGCTTCGCGAGGGCATCACCTCGGCAGGAGTCAACCGTTGAACCACACACCCCGTTTCAGGATCCGACCGCCCGCCGGCTGGATCAACGACCCCAACGGGCCCTTCCGTTGGCGCGACCGCCACCACCTCTTCTACCAGTACAACCCGGCCGCCCCGGTCCACGCCGACATCCACTGGGGCCACGCCTCCAGCCGCGACCTCGTCCACTGGGAGTACCACCCGATCGCCCTCACCCCGACACCCGGCGGCCCGGACGAGGCCGGATGCTGGTCGGGCTGCGTCGTCGACGACGCCGGGACACCGACCGCCGTGTACACGGGAATCGACCATGCCCACACCGGTCTCGGCACCATCTGCCTGGCGCGAGCGGCGGACCCGGACGACGAGCGACTGACCGAGTGGAAGCCGCTGCCGACGCCGGTGGTGTCAGGGCCTCCGCCGGGACTGGACGTGGTGATGTTCCGCGACCCGTTCGTCTTCCGCCACGCGGACCGCCGATGGGCCCTCGTCGGGGCCGGGCACGCCGACGGCACGCCGTCGGCCCTGCTCTACGACTGCGACGACCTGGCCGACTGGCGGTTCGCCGGTGTGCTGCTGGACGGCAGGGATCCGGTGGCCGCGGGCGCGTTCGGTGACAAGGCGGTGGGCTGGGAGTGCCCACACCTGTACCGGACGCCAGGCGGCGACCACGTACTTCTGGTGTCCCTGTGGGACGGGGATCCCTGCTCCACCGGATATCTGACGGGCCGTCTGCAGGCCGAAGACCAGGGCGCGTTGCGGTTGGAGACCCGCACCGGCGGCCGGCTCGACCAGGGACGGGACTTCTACGCTCCCGCCGTGCTCCAGGAGCCGGACCGCGCACTGCTGTGGGGCTGGTCGTGGGAGGCCCGCCCGCAGGAGGAGGTACACCGGGCCGGCTGGGCAGGCGTACTCACCGCGCCACGGGTCGTCGACGTCCACCCCGACGGTTCACTGCGCGTGAGTCCGGCCCCGGAACTCGAACTCCTGCGGGCGGCCCATCCGTTCGTCAGCGGGCCGGACAGGGTCGCGCTTCCAGCGTCGTACGACATGACGGTCGTCGCGCGTGAGCCGACCACGGTGAGTCTGCTCCGGGACGCTTCGGGGCGGGAGTTGACGGTCCGGGCGGACCCCGCGGAGGGAACGGTCGTCCTCGACCGTACCGCCTGGCCCCGGACCGGCCGGGAGGGTTCCGCGCCGATCACCGTGCACGTACCGAAGGGGCCGGAGCTCGCGCTCCGGCTGCTCGTCGACGGCTCGCTCCTCGAACTCTTCGTCGCGGAACGGGCGATGGTCACCGAACGCGTCTACCAGCGCCCCGACGACATCGCCGAGCTGGTCGTCCACGGCCCGGGTGCCCGGGTCACCGGGTGGGCGCCGGACCCACGGAGGCTCGGCTGACCACCGGGCAGGCCAGGCGCCGGACGGTCGCGGGCGGCGTCCGGCCGGTGTCGATGGCGTCCAGGAGGAGCCGGGCCGCCGCCTCGCCCATCGCCCGGTGCGGCAGCGCGATCGAGGTGAGCGGCGGGGTGAGGAACGCGGCCATGTGTTCCTGGTCGTCGTAGCCGACCACCGACAGATCGGCGGGCACCTCGATACCGAGCCGGGTCGCGGCATGCAGGACGCCGGCCGCGACCCGGTCGTTGTAGCACAGGACGCCGGTGGGGCGGCGGCCCGGATCGACCCCGTCGAGAAGGCGCAGCGCACCTGCGTACCCCGCGGAGATCTCCCCGCCGCCGCGCACGATCCACTCCTCGGGCACGGTGACGCCCTCGGCACGCAGCGCGTCCCTGAAACCGCGGGTACGTTCCACCGAGGCGATGTCGTCCAGACCGCCGATCACGGCGAGTCGGCGGTGGCCCGCACCGAGCAGCAGCCGGGCCGCGGTACGGCCGCCGGCCCGTTCCGCGGGGACCACGGCGGGCAGGGAGTCGTCCTCGGGCAGGCAGTTGGCCAGCACGGAGTGGGTGCGGTGCAGGCCTTCGGGGGCCCGCACCCGGCGCAGCGACATGGCCGCGTAGATGATGCCGTCCACTCGCCGGTCGAGCAGTTCCGCGATGGCCGCGTCCTCCTTGGCCAGGTCGCCGCCGGAGTCGACGGTGAGCACGAGGTGCTCGCTGTCCCAGGCGGTCTCCATCGCGCCACGCAGCAGGCGACCGGCGAAGGGTGAGGAGGCGATCTCGTCGGTGACCAGCCCGATCACGGCCGTACGGCGACGGCGCAGACCACGGGCGACGGGGTCGGGGCGGTAGCCCAGCTGGACGGCGGCCTGCCGGATGCGTTCCTGGGTCGCGGGCGAGAGGTTGCCCTCGGCACGGCCGTTGAACACGAAGGACACCGCGGTGTGCGACACACCCGCGAGCCGGGCGACGTCCCGTGACGTCGGACGCCCGGTCCCGGTGTTCCTGCTCTCCTCGGCACCACCCACGCCGCCTGCCGCCCCCGCCCAGCCCGTCCCAGTCGATCACCGTGCAGTCTATCCGCGGTGACCGTCACGCACTCGGGAGATCCCCAGGGCTCCGAGGGGAGTCAGGAACCGAGAGGCGGCCCCGCTCGGTTCGCCGTACTCCAGGTACTCCAGGGCCAGCCCCTCGCCGGTGATGCAGATCTCGTCGGCCTCGTCCACGGCACGGCGCCGCTCCCCTTGGAGGACGTGGATGCCGGTCCCGGGCATCGGCCGGCCGGAACTCCGCCGACCGGAACTCCGCCGAGCAGTTCACAGTCGGTCTGTAGGTCATGGGTGGTGACGAAGACGGTGCTCTCCACCGGGCCGTACCCGTTGCCCGTGCGTACGCCCGGGTGCCGGCGCAGGAAGGCGCGCACATGGGACGCGGACAGCCATTCAGGATCGGCACCGGGTGACCCCGCCCGATCGCGGCCTCGACAAGCCGCGCGGTCCACGCGTCGATCGCCGCGTCCGGTTGCTGGTAGGTCCTGGATGAGGGCGACCGCGGTGGGGCGCAGCCGTGCGATGTCGGCCGTCACTCATGGATGACGAGGCTGGCCGACGCGACGGGTCCGACGGGGTCTCGCCTGATTTCCAGGATGCTCCTGGCTTGGCAAATGCATTGCCTCAAAGGTGCCATCAGTGGCAACATCCTTTGACAGTGTGCATCACGTGACCCCGTGGACGATGCGGAATCCCAGCCACCAACTGCGGAGAACCCCGGCCGACGTCCGGGGGACGACGTGCAGAGGAGATGAGGCTTTGACCAGCGTGGCCATACCTGCTGCCCCCGGTCTCGGCGTCCGGCGCGGCGTCGTAGTCGTCCTGGCGGTCGCCGGGAGCATCACCGTCTCCAACATCTACTTCCCGCAGCCTCTGCTGGAAGCCATAGCGCGCGGGATGAGCGTGTCCGAGCCGACCGCCGGTCTCATCGCCACGGCGGGTCAGGTCGGCTACGCCCTGGGCATCTCCCTGCTGGTGCCCCTGGCTGACGGCCGCAACCTGCGACGACTCACCACGGCACTCCTGGCACTGACCGCCGGAGCGCTGCTGGCCGGAGCCCTGGCCCCCAACCTCGCGGTACTGACCATCGCCACCGCGATGGCCTCCACGACCACCGTGCTGCCCCAGATCATCCTGCCCGCCGCCGCTTCCATGGCCGGGCCGGCCGGGCGAGGACGAGTGGTGGCCTCCGTCGGAATCGGACTGACCCTCGGCTCGACGTTGTCCCGGACCGTGTCCGGGGCCGTGGCGAACCTCAGCGGCAGCTGGCGCGGCGCCTACGTCCTCGCCGCGGCGCTGACCGCAGTGCTGCTCTTCGTACTGCCACGGCACATGCCCACGGCGGACGACCGCGCGACGATCGGCTACCGCAAGCTCATCGCATCGATGCCCGGACTGCTGCGAATCCACCGCGAGCTACGGCTGTCGGCCTTCCTCGGCGCCGCGACCTACGCGGTCTTCGCGGCTTTCTGGGCCACCCTGCCCTTCCACCTCGCACATCCGCCGTTCGACAAGGGAGCCGGCTGGGCCGGTCTGTTCGGCCTGCTGAGCCTGCCCGCGGCGATCTTGTCCTACTCGGCCGGGAAACTCAGCGACTCCTTCGGAACGACGCGAGTCAACGCCCTGGCCGTGGCCTGCCTGGGCCTCGCCCTCACCGTGTTCGGGACCCTGGGGACGACATCCGTCGTCGCGCTCGTCCTCGGCACCAACCTCCTCGTCTACGGGACGAGCTGCGCTCAGATCGCCAACCAGGCGAGGATCTTCCAGCTCGACGAGGAGGTACGGGCCCGGCTCAACACGCTCTACATGCTCTTCGCCTTCAGCGGCGCAGCACTCGGCTCACTGACCGGCGTCCGGCTGTACCACGCCGGTGGCTGGACCTGGACCGTCCTGGGCTGTGCCGCCTTCGTCACGGCGGCCGGCGCCCGCCTCGCGGTCCACTCCATGTCCGCCAGGCGCTGAGACGAAGGACGGGAACGGCGGCGCCACCCGGCGGGGTCTGGCTGCACCCTCGTCCTTCAACTGCCTTGGGGCGGCCGAGGCTTCGCCTCGGGGGCCGGGTTTTGGCGTTGTGTCCGCGCACGACCGCGAGGGTCTGCGCCGGAACGAGCTGTGTGCCGCCCGGCTCGAAGCTCGGGTAGCGCAAGCTCCGCGGCTGCCGCGGCCAGTAGATTCCGGAACGCAACCACCTGCGGTCACGTGCCACGCCGGACGACGGCGCCGGAGAGCAATTCGGCACCTGCCCGCGGAGCACCGGATCGACCACAAGGGACCACACAGACTCGGCGGTCATCTCTCAGTGGTTTTCACTTGCCTAGTCTTGGCAATCTTTTTCATCGCATACTCCCGGCCCTCAAGAGGGTGTGGCAAGTCGATGGACAAGTTACTTGCCAAATTGCTGGCGAGTCGCTAAGTTTTCTGCCGTAAAATCCGTACGTTTGTGTGCTCGCCGAGAGCTGCGGGGAAGGTCGAGCCGCTAGCCGCTACCTGTCGCCGCATGCACTGATAGTGAGATGCACATGCCGGAACAGCCGACTTTCGGACGACGCCTCAAAGAGCTCCGGGTGGAGCGTGGCCTGTCGCAGGCCGCTCTTGGGGGCGAGGAAATTTCCACCGGATACCTGTCACGCCTGGAATCTGGCGCACGCCAGCCCACTGAGCGCGTGGTCACGTACCTTTCCCAGGTGCTGGGTGTCGACAAGTCCGCCTTCGACACGCCTCCCAGCGGCGGCTCGCTGGCTCAGGCCTTGTCCATCGCGACGTCCACGGATGGTGACGAGGGGATCGCGAACCTCATCACCGTGCTCGGACAGGTCCGCGAGGGGGCACCCTTCATGCGCTGGCAGGCGCTGTGGGTGATCTCCCGCTACTGGCGGCGCCACGGTAGGCGGGACGAGGAGCAGGCGTGCCTGGAGGAACTGTTGCGGGTCGCCGATGAACTCTCCCTGCCCGAACTGCAGTGCAGGGCCGGATTCCAGCTCGCGCGCACGCTGAGGTCGACGGGTGAGGTGACCCGGGCGCTCGACGCCGCCGTCGACGCGTATCAGCTTGCCAAGAACGCCAAGCTGTCCGTCACCGACACCGGTGGTGCGCTGCTCACCCTCGTCTCCGTTGAGGCGGAGGCCGGCCGGCTGCCCGATGCCCGGGCACATGTCGACGAACTGGTCCAACTGGTGGCAGGGAGGTCCGATCCGCTGGCCGCGGAAGCACTGTGGTCGGCCGCCACCGTAAGGCTGCGGCAGGGTGACTACGAGACCGCGCGCGGCTATCTCGAACAGGCCATGAAGGTGTTGGACAGCAGCGTCGACCTGACGTTGTGGGCACGACTGCGGCTGGCCGCGGCCTCGCTGCATCTGCAGAGCACCCCACCGGAGACCGACCTTGCGCACGAATGCCTGGAGGCGGCTGCCGGCGCCCTCGCCCTGGTGGGGACGCTCGTACTGCGCCAGGAGTTGCTGACCCTCCAGACACACCTGGCCTTCGAGCAGGGCCGTTACGCGGACGCGCGCACTCTGCACGACCGGCTCCACAGCGACGAACTGCGCCTGACATACCGGGACCAGATCCGGCTCCATATGCTCGACGCCCGCCTGATGCTCGTGGAAGGCCACCAGGACGAGGGCATTCATCGCCTCAAGGAACTCGGCGAACAGGCCCGTCAGCAGTCCAACATCGATCTGGCCGCCGAGATCTGGCGCATCCTCGCCGAGTCCCTTGAGGCCGCCGGCCGCGCCCACCGTGAACAGGAGACGCGCGGACGCGGGGCGACCGCACCCTGAGGCCCGCGACCGAGTCGTGACACGACGCTGATCGCGACGCAGGGGTCAGCCAACTCTGGTCGACCGGATGTGGTCGGCCGTGACCAGTGGCCCGGTGGTCCGGAAGTGGGGCTACTCGGTCGGCGGCTTCGCGAGATGTGCCTGCCCGGGCCGCACTCCGCCGGCCCACCACAAGAAAGCCCGCACGGTACCGGGACCGCCGTACCGGCCGGACGGCGTCACCGACTGCCGCGGTCAACTGCGGTTTCGGTACGGACGGATGAACCGCAACCAACGTACGTCCGTCGCCCCCGGCAGCCGTCTGGGCGGGTGCGTTGGCCCAGTGCGGCGGGGCGAGACGGCCGTCGCGCAGAAGCCGAGTGGTTCCAGGTGCGGGGCGGGACGAGTGAACGGCGGTAGGCGTCGCCATGACCTGACGGTCGTTCTCCGTGCGGATGCGCCCGGGAAGTTCGGCCGACAGGACGTGGTCCGTCTCACCGATCGGAGTGGCCGCAACTCCGACCGTGGGGGCGCGGGTGGTTGGGGTGACGTCAGGTGTGCGTTCTGTAACTCGCCTCTCGCGACGTTGCCGTTACTGTGCCATCCTTGGCAAGTTTTGACTCCCTGGCCTGACGGAGCATCGGCGTCCACGGCGCCCTGGCCTTCCGGCCTACGACAGGCGCTGCTCCCCGACGGCCTCTTCAGCCGAGGTGAAGGACGGTCAGGGCTGTGGTCCAGTCGGTGACGATGGCCTGCTGCGCGGCCGCGAGCGTGATCTGGCCCTTGCAGACCGCGGTGTGCAGCTTCGTCTCCACCGGGTCCTTCTTGTTGTTCACCCCGGCGCCCTTCTTGTGGCCGGGGTCGGCCGGCTCCACCCACAGGTTGCGCGGGTCGTTGGGGTCGCCGCCGAGCTGCAGGCTGATCAGGTGGTCGTACTCCGCGTCGCCCATGCGGCCGGTGAAGCCGTAAGAGGCGGCGTTCAGCTTCTTCTCCTTGCCTGTCACATAGGTGGAGGGACGCACGCCGGAGGTGTAGCCGCCCTTGCGGCAGATCGTCGACTTCAGGTTCGCCTGCGTGACCGCCGGAGAGATGGCGCCCGGCGTGCAGGTGAGGTCCTCGATGGGCTCGCCGTGCTCCAAGCGGTAGTGGCACGAGCCGGCGGCCGGCTGCTGCTGCACGGTGTAGTGCTTCTGCGGACCCGCCCCCACCGCGATCGCGCGCCCTGATCCGGCAGACGCGCCGGGCGCAGGGCTCCGGGTCGTGGACGGCGTCGGTGTGCCGAGTTGGACGGACGAACAGCCCGTTATCAGGAGGCTGGCGAGCAGGACGGGCGGTATGGCACGGCGGACAGGAGGCATGACGATCCTTCACAGGCTGGCGATGGCTGATCAGATGCTCTCCCACCACTATCTGGTCCTAGCCGCCGGGGGTGCAGCTCACGGATGCACTGCCGGATGGCGGTCCTCGGACCACACTGCGGACACCTCAACCGGGGCCCCGCCGCGGCGTGTTCGCATGTTCCGCATGTTCCGCAGCTCACAACGACTGCCGGGTCCGGGAGGGAACAACCCACGACGGTTGACCGTTCATCTACATGTGGCTGCGGAGGGGACAGTGTCCCCGGGCCTCACCCCTGGCCCATGGGGACGATCGTCCGGCTGAAGCCCCATGGAGCCCCCCGCCGAGAGGCGACCGCCCTCCGCACGCCACCGCGAACGGCCCCGGCTGGCCTCCCCCGTCCAGCCGGGGCTTTCGCGTCCACGGAGTTCTCGCCAGGTCCAGGGGCCGCTCCAGCCCACGCCTCTCGGCCTGCGTGCTGATCTCCACCGGCCCGCGGGCCCGTGGGCACTCCCACACGTGGGCCGCCGCACCTGAAGTGCGTCTGCCTGGCGCTGATGAACCGCGACCCGACCGGCCAGGGCCACAAGCGGCGCTGGACCGTGTGCTGGAAGGCGCCGCCCCGCGAACGCGCTCCGGATCGCCTTCGAGTACCGGCCGACCCCGGCTCCCGCTCCCCACACTTCCCCTGGTGAGCGAATTCGTTCGATACGCCGTTCAAGGCCGTGGCACCATGGCCCGCATGACGACGAACCGAAAGGTCCATGCCGCGTAGACGGCCAGGGCGGATCCGGGCCGACGCCCCCGGTAGCCACCGGACAACAGGGGCAGGGTCGGTCATCGACGGCCTGTCTTCGCGTGCGCTGTCCGAGATCACGCGCCTTGAGCACACCCGCAACTATCTGCACCCAGGCGACGTCAGCACGGCCGTGGGCCTGTGGAAGGACTACGTCCACCAACCCCAGCGTGACCTGTGGGCGGACTACGAGCGTGGCAACACGCACTGGTTCTGCTGCGGCGACCCCCTCGAAGCCCGACTCCTCCTCGACATCGTGATGCAAGCCGTATCGCCACGAAGTGCCCGCGAACTTCGAAGGATCGTCAGCCGGTCAGACGCCGTCTGGAACCTTCCGCCCCCGGCTTACAGCGGGGATGGACGATAGCAAACGAGCTTATGCCGCGCACCACTTGTACGCGTGATGACATGCGTGCTGACAGCCGTGCCTCCCGGCGGGACGCTCGTCGGAAAGCCGAGATGCACCACGGACCGCTTCAGAGCCCGGTTCGCTGTGCGCGGCCGTCCAGAAGCTCCGCGCCGAGTGGCGTGAGGGTGTGGCGAATGGTGTTGCGCACGCGCAGGCTCTGGATCAGGCCCGCGTCGCGCAGCACCGTCGCGTGCTCGCTCACCGACGCGGGCGAGATGCCCAGGCGCCGGGCCGTCTCGCCGCCGGTGGCGTTCTCCCCCTCCCTGATCGCCAGGGGGGTCGCCGCCCTGGTGCGGCCGAGGAGCCGGTCGAGCGCATCGGCCCTCCCCGCGACACTGTGGGGCCGCAGGACGCCGGCGCTCCGGCTCACCGGATACACCAGCACCGGCGCGAGGGAACCGTCCCGCAGCGTGATGGGATTCTCCCTGCAGAAATACGAGGGCACGAGGCGCAGCCCCCGCCCCTGGAGGTACAGGTCCCCGTCCCGGGGATAGGCGATCTCGAGAACCGGTGCCCGCCGGCACACGGCGGGGTGCAGACCGCTCAGCAGACGGTCCGTCCCGCCGGCCAGGAACGCCTCGGCGCGCGGGGCTCGTTCGGCAGCAGATCATGACCGCGCTGCGCCGGGATGTCCGTACCAGCCGCGACCGCATCCGTGCGGGAGCACGCCTGTTGGCCCACTTCCGGGAGGGCGAGCTCATGCCGGGCAGCAGGGAGGAAGCCCTGGGCAGCATGCTGGACGTGTTCGCCACAACGAGGGATCTGCCCCGGAACAAGTCCGGTGCCCTGCGGGACGAGGTGTCCCGGCTCGGCGGCGCGATGGCCATCAGCGGCATGCTGAGCCTCACTCGCGACGAGTCCACAGCCTTCGCGATGCTGCTGAGCGCGCTGACCGCGGAGAACTTCGGCACCGTCAAAACGTGGCCGGCTCTGCACACCCGGCCCGACGGCGGTGTGACGACGCAGGCAGTGGCCTTGGCCGTGGAGAAGCTCGAGCTGATCATCGACCAGGTCGAACTGGACAGCCAGGGTCTCGCCGCTGGTGAGCACGTCAGCGGTCCCTCTGCCGACGAGTACCGGGCCCGTGTGGAGCGCACCGCGTCGTTCGCAGGCCGAGTAGTGACGAGCGTCGGCGGCGCAGAGCGCCTCCTGGAGCAGATGGATCCCGCGATCCATCACGGGCAGGGCATGACCTGCGCATGGCGCGCCGCCACGGCCGCCTGCCGCAAGGCCAAGCTCGCACTTGGGCTGCCGGACGATGACACACCGGACGAGTCGGAGTGCCGTTCCTCGTGTGCCAACCTCGCCTACACCGACCGCGACATCGAAGATGTGCAGCGCCGACGCGAGCGGCATCGGGCCGACGCGGCCGACCCACTGGCCCCCAAGCCCCGGCGTGACCGCGCGGCGGCGCAGGCCGCTCAACTGTCGGGGATCATCGACCGCCACCAATTGCACGGCGCCCCTGACGCCGAGGAAGGGACCGCATGACCAGCCGTCGCGCCCGGGATCTGGAAGCCGAACGCGCCGCGCTTCGTGCCGGAGCCGACCGCCTTCTGGCCGGCACACCCCTGCGCTCAGCCTCCGGGAACTCACCGCCTCCGAGCTGCTGCACGAGTCCACACCGAGACGAGACGTCGCATACGGCGACCACAAGGACCTCGTCGAGGCGTTCCAGGCACGTGTCAGGGCACAGAACGCCACCCATCCGCCATGCAGGAACTCGTCGACAAGTGCACCGAGTTGAAGGAGAAGCCGGCAGTCGTCACAAACGATCTCACCAAGGCGCGGGCCGTCACCGCGACCCTCCGGCGGATCGTTGCGGAGCTCGACCTGGAACTCCAGCAGGCCCGGGAAGAAATCGAGCAGTCCGGGAATGTCACCCGTCTTCCTGCCCCGCGCCGGCGGACACCTCGTCGTTGACCATCCCCTAGCGGGATGGGCTCCGCCACCGGTCCGCGCTCAGCCCTCCAGGCTGGCGATGGCTTCGGCCAGCCACTTCTTCTCCTCGGTGCCGGTGGCGCGAGCGATGCGCAGCATGCCCTGTCGGAAGAGGCTGGGCGCCTCCTCGGCTCGCACGGGCTCTCCATCGCGGTAGAAGAAGCTCGCCGGGATGTCGAGGAAGGTCTGTCGACGACGCAGCACCGCAGCCTGCTCGGCACGGTCCGGGAGATGGTGCAGGAAGGCAAGCAGAGTAAAGAAGCGCTGCCCATCGGTGATTTCGACCTCCTTGGGGTGCCGCAATCGGGACAGCAGTTCGGTGCGGCCCGCCTCGGTGAGGGACAGGATCCGCCGGGGCGCGGCACCGCTTCCAGGTTCGGTGCGCTGCTCGACCAGACCCCCTTTCACGAGCCGGGAGATGGCCGGATAGAGCGCCCCGTCACTTACCGGGCGGATGTGGCCACTGAGGCCCTGGATACGGGCTTTCACCTCGTATCCGTGCAGGGACTCCTCAAAGAGGAAACCCAGAATCGACAGTTCCAGCATGCCCAAGCTCCTTCCTGCGCTTGTCGGCGCGCTTGCCCGTCCCGTCCCGCCATGCTATCTCTTTTCGCTGTACCTCGATTAGAGGTACAGCGAAAAGAGGGGTGCAGTCATGGGGGCAGCAGAACACCGGCACAGGCTGGTGTCGCTCGCGTATCCGGTCTACTTCGAGCTTCTCGCGGGGGTCACGGCCGGGATCATCAACATGGTCTGGGTGGCGCGGCTCGGTGGTGGCGCCGTCGCCGCGGTGGCTGTCGCCACGAATGTCGAGAACCTGCTGCTCGGCGTCATCCTCGTCGCCGGCTCGGGCACGACTGTGCTCGTCGCACGAGCCAGAGGTGCGGAGGATCCGGCAGCGATGCGCTCCGCCGTGCGCGGCGGATGGATCCTGTGGGCACTCGTCACGCCCCTGGTCGCGATCGGTGGATACCTGTGCCGCGAACCGCTCGCCCACCTCGTTCTCGGCGGCAGCGGCGGCGACTCGCTGCCCCTCGCCACTGGTTATTTCGCGATCGCATTGCCAGGAATCGCGGTGTTCTTCGCCACCAACGTCGTCGACGGCATCCTCAAAGGTGCGGGCGATACCCGCACCCCGATGAAGCTCGCGATCCTCGCGAACGGACTGATTCTCGGGCTGGATCCCTTGTTCATCCTGGGATTCGACCTCGGGGTGCGTGGGGCGGCGATCGCCACAGTGCTGGGCCGGACGGCCGCGCTCATTTGCGGTTTCGTGGCGCTGCACCGCAACGGCGTACTGCGACAGGCGGCCCGGACGGCCCCGGACCGGGCCGGTTCGCTCAGTTCAGATGCGCGCAGGACGGCTGCGACCGGGCTTCCCATGTCGGCCGACTTCGTCGTACGGATGGCGGGGGCACTTGCACTCGTCGCCATCGTCGCCCGGATCGGCGTCAGCGAGGTCGCCGCGTATGGGATCGCGACAAAGGCGATGTACGTCGCGACCATGGGCTTTTACGCGATACGCCAGTCTGCCGCCATCCACACCGCCCATCTGCTCGGTGCCGGACGCGACGAACGGCGGGCCATCGGACGACAGGTGTTGCTCCTCGCCGGATCGCTAGGGTTCACGGCTCTCCTGACACTGCTCGCCGCCGGGCCGTGGATCATGCGGGCCTTCGGCAGTGAGGGAGAGGTGGCCGAGGCGGGGGCACTCTATCTGCGATGCCTGGGGCCGTACTTGGTGCTTCTCGCTTGCTTCATCGCGCTGGGCGGGGTGTTCGAGGGCAGCGGCGGCAGCCCGGCCCTCGCACGGATCACCTCATGCGGCGTGGCACTCCAACTCGCGCTTGCATACAGCCTGTCGGGTTCGGGGCTGCCAGGCATCTGCCTGGCCATGGCGCTGTCCATGGCACTTCAGTGCGCAGCCATCGCCAGGATGTATCGGCGCACGGAATATCCGACAGCCACTGACTGCGACAACAGTCGGCTGAAGATCTCCGTCACAGAGCCCGACAGCCCTTCTGACAATCGACTTGCCCAATGAACGGCCAGGACGTGGAATGCGAGCGCAGGACGAACGTCATCGGGGTGTGGTCCTCCGTCGACGCGGCCTACCAGCGTCGGGCGATGAACGCGAAGACACAGGAGCTCGCCGCGATCAAGCGGGACATCCGCACCCAGGTGACCGACGCGGACGGCGTGCTGAGGAAACAGCACGCGACCGACCTTCGTACGGCTGTCCAACCTGGGCCGCGCGGCTGATCCGGCGTGTGTGCCTGGCCGGATCGGAGGCGCCCCAGAGGGAGACTTCTGCGGACCGGCGCAGTCCGCGCCAGCGCGGTGCCGTCTTCGAGCAGAGATCCGGCATCGGGGTGGGGACGATCGAGTACGAGGAGCTCGTCGCCCCCACCCCGGGCCGCCCTTTACTACCTACGGCGCTGACGCAAGGTCCCACCCTTCCCGCGAGTATGGGCTCGTCCTGCGCGACAGACGCCCCACATCTCGCTCGTCGCGTTCGAAGCGGTCGGTCAGCCGCAAACCCGCAGGGGCGGACGTCCAGCTTGTGCCGAGCCGGAACCCCTGCATGAGCGTCTCGGCACGAGCGGAGGCCGGGAGCCGGAACGAGGGCTCCCCCGGTAGCTGCACGCGACTGATGCCGTCTGTCTTCCGCTGGACCGTCGCGGCGCGCGGCGCGTCGCACGGTGTCATCGATGACCCGCTCGCCCTCGTCGATGAACGGTCCCAGGATCTTGGTCGCCCGGCCGCCATCGCCCGGCCGCCATCGCCCGCCCGTGCCGACGTGGTGATGATGTCCAGGCAGGCGGTGCACACCTGGCAGGAACGTCGGCCTCAGGTCTCCTGGCCGATCACCGCAACCTGCGCGCTCACCATGTCGGAGTCACCAGAGCGGCCTCGGATTCACCGGCCCTGAGCCTCGTGAGGAACTCGTCCGGGTCGAAGGGGACGCCGACGGGGTTCTTCCGGAAGGACTCCGCCTCCATGAAGGCGGTGAGTTCACCCGCCGTGTCGAAGTTGTCGATCTGCAGCTCGATGTTGTTGCCGTCCGGGTCGGCGTAGTACAGCGAGGTGGTGGCCCCGTGGTTGATCACGGTGACCGGTTGACCCCACCTTCCGCAAGCCGCTCGTAGTTCTCGACAAGATCGAGCAACGACCCGTAGGTGAAGGCGATGTGCATCAGGCCGTGCGACGGCAGGGTGGACAGGTCGGCGGGAAGCACGGCCGTACTCGCCCCCACGAATTCCCCGGCGAATTCCCCGAGGCTTGCGCCGCCGTGCTCCACCGTCAGGTTCGCCGTTGCGTCGGGGTCCGTCAGGGCGATCCTGTGGTGCTCGTCGTCGTACGTGAGGAACGCCACGGCAGGGTTCTCGTGGGCGACCCGCGCCTGCAGCACATCGAGGTACCAGTCCCGCATCTGCGGTAACTGCCGTGTCCACAGGACCACGTGCGCCAGCTTCATCGGTGAGGCCATGACCTTCTCCTTCTGTGTCGGTAGCCGCCACGCGCACGCCTGTGCGGTCGCGGCGGATCGAGCATGGTCGTACCGCGGGTGAGGAGCTCCAAGCCCCGGGACCTCGACGGCACGCGGCCGGGGTTACGCGGAGAGTTCGGCCCGGTGGGCCTGCAGCACGTCGTACAGGGAACGCGGCGCGCGGCCGGTCAGGTCCTGGACCGCGGTGCTCGGCTGATCGAGCCAGCCCTCGCGCGCGGCGACCCCGAAGGACGCGATCCACGGGGCGACCCCCTCGGGCAGCCCGTGCGCGACAAGCCCGGCGATCAGCGCGTCGTCGTCGACCTGGACGACCTCCACCGGTGCGCCGGTCAGGGCCGTGCCCAGTGCGGCGAGGTCGCCGGGGGAAACCGAGGCGGGCCCGGTGATGTCGTACGCCATTTCGGCGTGCCCCTCACCCGTCAGCACGGCGGCGGCCGCCGCGGCGCAGTCCTCGCGGGCGACATAGGCGACGGCGCCCTCCCCCGCGTTGGTCACGAGCCGGCCCGAGGCGACGGCCTGGGCAACGGCCTGGACCTGGTTCTCGGCGTAGAGGTTGTTGCGCAGGAACGTCCACGCCAGCGGGCTCGTACGCAGAGCCTCTTCGGTCTCCCGGTGCGCCTGGGCGGCGCCGGCCGGGTTGCCCTCCTCGGGCCGGTACAGCGAGGTGTAGATGACGTGCTTGACGCCTGCGGCGACCGCGGCGTCTATTGCCGCCCGGTGCTGCGCCACGCTCTGACCGACCGCGTCGGTGCTGATGAGCAGCAGGCGCTCGACGCCCGCGAGGGCTTCCGCCAGCCCGGCCGGATCGTTGAAGTCGGCCGGCCGGACGTCGGCGCCGCGGGCGGTGGCGTCGGCCAGCCCGTCCGGGCTGCGCGTGAGGAGGACGACGTCGGCGGGCGAGACCTGGTCGAGCACGAGGGCGGTGATCTGACGGCCGAGGTGGCCCGAGGCGCCGGAGACAGCGAGTTTCACGGGGTGCTCCTAATCATAGTCAGCATGAGTGCGAATATTCGTAGTCGTCGTGAGCACGAATAGAACTGTAGCAGGCACGGGTGCGAATCTGGGACAATGGCTGAATGAGCCGCCCCACCAACACCCAGTTCGCCGTCGGCGTGCATGTGCTCACGCTCCTCGCCGGCCAGTCCGACCGGCTCCTGAGCTCGGACGCCACGACCGCCAGCGTCAACGCCAGCCCCGTGTACGTCCGCCGGGTGCTCGGTCAACTGCGCGAGTCCGGACTCGTGACGTCCCGCTCCGGCCCGAACGGCGGTTGGTCGCTCACCCGCGCCCCTGCCGCGATCACGCTCGGCGACGTGTGGCGGGCCATCCAGGGAAACGATCCGGTGCTCGCCCTGCACACCCCGGCCCCCGACTGTCTCGTCGGCAGGTCGGTGCATTCCTCGCTCGCCGACCTAGAGCGCCGCACAGCTCACGCCGTCGAGAACGAGCTGGACCGCGTGACGCTGGAAGACCTGGTCCGCGACGCGATCGCCGCGACCACCGCGGCACAGTCCTAGATCGGCTCGTCAGCTGCTCCTGGCCCAAGAGCGCCCACTCAGGTCAACCATGGCCAAGCCTCGGCGCGGTGCCTGGTGAGTTAACGGGAATGCGTGACGACGGCCCGGCCAGCCCGTTGAGGGCACAGCAGGCGTCTTGAAGTCCGAGCTATCGACTGCTGATCCCAGGCCCAGGCGACCAGGAAGCCAAGGTGGGGACGGGGTGAGCCAAGCTCAGGGCCCTGGGCGGTGCAGAGGCCGGGCCGAGGCTCGCGAACGCGGGATGGGCCAGGCGCCCGCGCAACTCCAGGCGTTGAGGGACGCCCGCTTGTAGAGGAAACGACGCCCGACCTGACATCGCGCTACGAGGCGAAGGGGTCCGGCGGCCACGGGAGCCCTTCGCGAGACAACCAGGCTGGGCAGGCTTGCCGAAGTCATGGCGGGGTCAGCAGTTGTCCGTTCGTCCGCGGTGCCGCGAGCTGGAGTGCAACACCGCCCCAGCGGTGTCGCGCAGACGGCTGTGCCGTTCCTCGTCTCGACGTGACGGTGGTGGATGTTGCCGCTACCCCGCAGGAGTCGCCGCGGATCAACTCGCGTGCCTCGTCGGTCAGTCGGGTGTCTCGCCCGTATCGGCGGGCTGGGAGTCGTTGGTCGGCGCGGACCGCTCGATGTCGTCGTTGGTCGCAGCCCAGCTGGCCAGCAGGTTCAGGGCGTCCTGCGTGGGTGAGGCGGGCTCGGCGGTGTAGGTGAGGAGGAACTGGCTGGGGCCGTCGGGTAGCGGGAAGGTCTCGAAGGGCAGGTCGAGGTCGCCGACGACCGGGTGACGGAGGAGCTTCACGCCGGTGGTGTGCATGCGGACGTTGTGGGCTGCCCAGCGGCGACGGAATTCCTCGCTGCGGGTGGACAGTTCCCCGATCAGGTCCGTCAGCCGTCGGTCGTAGAGGTCGCGGCCGGCTTCGGCGCGGAGCATGGCGACGGTGTCGCCTGCGACTTCGTCCCAGTGGCGGAAGAACTCGGTCGCGTGCGGGCTGAGGAAGACGAACCGGGCGTTGTTCGGCGGCCGTACCGGGTCGGCGTAGACGGGGGAGAACAGGGCGCGCCCGAGGTGGTTGGCGGCCAGGATGTCCCCGCGTCCGCTGAGGATGAACGCGGGTGTGCCGGCCATGGAGTCGAGGACGCGCTGCACCGCGGGCCGTACACGCTGCTGGGCCGGGCGGCGTCGTGGCGGGCGGGTCGTGCCGGCGCCGCGCAGGAGGTCGAGCAGGTGGATCCGTTCGGCCTCGTCGAGCTGCAGTGCCTGCGCGATGCCTTCGATGACACTCTCGGAGACGCCGGTGGCGTTGCCGCGCTCCAGCCGGGTGTAGTACTCGCTGGAGATACCCGCGAGGAGGGCGACCTCCTCGCGGCGCAGCCCGGTGACCCGTCGGCGGTCTCCGCCGTACAGGGGCAGTCCTGCCTGCTCGGGGGTGACCTTGGCCCGTCGCGTGCCGAGGAATTCCCGGATCTCCGCGCGGAAATCATCACGGATGTCGCGGTTGCTGCCATGTGAGTCGTTTCTGCCTGCCATGCGCTTCACTCTACGAGCGCATGCGCCGGGTTGGGGGTCCCTGTCAGTGACCCCCTCATCAGGGACTCCCACACTCGCGCGCCAGCCACTTTTGTTGGTGGTGCACCGCCCCACGGCGGTGTGGACCACCCACGGCGATGTGGACCGCCCAGGGCGGTGTGGCCCGTCCACGGCGGTGTGGCCCGTCCAGACAGACGGTGCTCGTGCCGCCGGTCCCAGCCCTCTCCGCGGCTCTCTCCGCGCTGCAGGCATCACCCCCGCGCACAGTGGGTGCCGAATCACGGCGCCTGAAAGGAAACCCCCATGAGCAAGGTCATTCTCGTCACCGGTGCCGGACGTGGTCTGGGCACGGACATCGCCCGCGAGGCCCTCACCGCCGGCCACCAGGTCGTCGCGACCGGCCGCCGCCCCGAAGAGGTCGAGAAGGCCCTGGGTGGGCCGCAGGACAACCTGCTGGTCACCAGGCTCGACGTCACCAGCCTGGAGGACGCGGAGGCCGCCGCGCAGGCAGCCGTCGACCGCTTCGGGCGCATCGACGTCCTGATCAACAACGCCGGGAACCTGTTCACCGGCTACTTCGAGGAGATCTCGCCCGGGCAGATGCGCCGGCAGTTCGAGACCAACCTCTTCGGCCCGATGAACGTCACCCGCGCCGTCCTGCCCGTCCTGCGTCAGCAGCGCGCGGGCCACATCATCACCATCACCTCGACCGCCGGGCTCGTAGGCATGGAGTTCACCTCCGCGTATGCCGCCTCCAAGTTCGCGGAAGAGGGCTGGATGGAGTCCCTGCGTTACGACGTCGAGCCGTACAACATCCACACCACGATCGTGGAGCCCGGCTACTTCCGTACCGAACTCCTCGTGGACGGCTCCACCAACTGGCCCGAGCTGTCCATCGACGACTACGCGCCTCGCACCGCCCCGAGGATCGAGGGCATGAAGAGCATGAACGGCCGGCAGCCCGGCGACCCCGCCAAGCTCGCCCGCGCCCTGCTGACCATCGCCCAGCAGGAGAAGCCGCTGCTGCGATTCGTCGCCGGTGCGGACGCCATCGAGGCCGCCGAGGCCAAGGCGAAGGAACTCCTCGCCCAGGCCGAGGCATCCCGCGAACTGGGCGGCCGCCTTGCCTACGACGACGCCCACGCCTGACCACCACGCTCGGACCCCGGCCGGTACGCAGGTCCGCGCCGGGTGCGTTTCGACAGCACGGAGAGAGTCACCATGCCCCTCACAGGCGAGTACGAGCCGAGCAACGCGCAGTTTGTGCGTGACCAGGTGGAGCTGTACGAAAGCTCCGGCGGTACACAGGGAACGACGCTGAGTGTCCTGGTCGCGCGGGAAGAGGACGAGAGGCTCCGGGACCTGCCCGTCGTCATCCTGACCACGCTGGGCGCGAAGAGCGGCAAGATCCGCAAGACGCCTGTCATGCGGGTGGAGCACGACGGCTCCTACGCCGTCGTCGCCTCCATGGCAGGCGCCCCCAAGCACCCGGTCTGGTACCACAACGTGGTGGCCGACCCCCGGGTGGAGCTGCAGGACGGCCCGGTGCGCCAGGACATGCTGGCACGTGAGGTGACCGGGGACGAGAAGGCCCTGTGGTGGGCCCGAGCCGTTGAGGCGTTCCCGGATTACGCGGAGTACCAGAAGAACACGGACCGCGAGATCCCGGTCCTCGTTCTGGAACCGGCGGCCCACGAGCACTGACTCGCCGCAGCCGGTTCAACCTGCGGACTCCCCCACCGCCCGGCCCGGGCAACAGCCGACGTCAGACCTCACCGGACGGCAGCGGCTCGAATCCCCGATGGTCGCCAAGTGCCTGCCCGGGTTTGCCCGGACGAGGCCACATCACGGACGACCGCACCATCGGCGTCCTCGGAAGCCCTGCCTACGACGGCACCCCTGCCTGGGCACCATGCCCGGCCGAGGCCGTAGCCGCAGGGTGTACCCACGCCGCTGAGCCACCGCCGCGCAACGGCGCCCGCGCCAACGGCGCGCGGACCGTCCAAGCACGGCCCACGCGGGGACAGCCCACGCGGGGACGGCCCACCCAAGCGCGGCCCACGTAAGCACGGCGCACCAGTTGGCAGCGCCCCCACTGATCACGCCCACTGACCGGCCTGACGGCCGTCACGACAAGGAGTACCAAATGAAGCACGTATCACTGGGCGGGCTCGACGTCTCCCGCATCGGTCTGGGAGCCATGACCATGGCCGGCACGTACACCACGGGCGGGGGCCTCGACGACGCCGAGTCGATCCGCACCATCCACCGGGCGCTGGATCTCGGCGTCACCCACATCGACACCGCCGAGATCTACGGCCCGTTCCACAGCGAGGAAATCGTCGGCAAGGCCATCAAGGGCCGCCGCGACGAGGTCGTCGTGGCGACGAAGTTCGGACTCGTCTCCCACGCCGGCGACGGTCCCGGCGTCATCGACAGCAGCGCCCACAACGTGAGGACCGCGGTCGAAGGTTCGCTCCTGCGGCTCGGCACCGACCACATCGACCTCTACTACCAGCACCGCGTCGACCCGAACACCCCCATCGAGGAGACCGTCGGCGCGCTGGCCGAACTGGTCGCCGAGGGCAAGGTGCGCCACATCGGACTCTCCGAAGCCGGCCCCGACACCATCCGCCGCGCCCACGCCGTGCACCCGGTGTCCGCGCTGCAGACCGAATACTCGCTGTGGACGCGTGACGTCGAGGCCGAAATCCTTCCGCTGCTGCGGGAGTTGGGCATCGGGTTCGTGCCCTACTCACCGCTCGGCCACGGCCTGCTGACTGGGCAGATCCGCGCCGTCGACGACTTCACCGACGACGACTGGCGCAAGACCAACCCGCGCTTCACCGGCGAGAACTTCCAGCGCAACCTGCGCATCGTCGACGAAGTACAGGCCATCGGCGCCGAGATCGGCGCCACCCCGGCCCAGACCGCACTGGCGTGGCTGCTGACCCGCGGCGACGACATCGCCCCCATCCCCGGAACCCGGCGGGTCACGCGCGTCGAAGAGAACACCGCCGCTGACGGCGTCGAACTCAGCGCTGACCAGCTCGACCGCCTCAACAACCTCACACCGGCCGCGGGCGAACGTCACGACGAGACGAACATGGCCACCATCGACCGGTGACCTGACGCCCTGGCGACCCGTCGCACTCGACGCCCCACCCACATCCGTTCACCCGTTCACCGATCACTGAAAAGGTTCCGCAGAATGTCCAAGGTCCTCCTTGTCGTAGGTCACCCCGACCTGTCCCAGTCGATAGCCAACAAGGCCCTGGTGGACGCCGTCCGCGACCTGGCCCATGTCACCGTGCACGACCTCTACGCCACCTACCCCGACTTCCGGATCGACGCCGCCGCCGAGCAGGCACTGCTGGCCGAACACGACGTGATCGTCTTCCAGCACCCGGTGTTCTGGTACAACACCACCCCTCTGTTCAAGCAGTGGCAGGACAAGGTCCTCACCCTCGGCTGGGCCTTCACCATGGACGGCTCCGCCTCGCAGCTGGCCGGCAAGAAGGCCGTCGTCGCCGTCACCGCCGGCGTCCCGGCCGACCATTACACGCCCGAAGGCTCGAACCAGGCCACCATCGAGACGCTGCTCAGCAACTGGCACGCCACCCTGCGGCTCTGCCAGTTCGACATCCAGCCGATGGTCAAGCTGTACGGCACGGCTTTCGGCCTCTCCGACGAGGATCTGGCCACCGCCGCCAAGCAGTACAACGAACTGCTCGCCTCCTTCGCCGCCGCCTGACCGCACTCGCACGAGGAGAGCCGCCCTCGCCGTCCGCGACGCGGGGACGGGTCATACCAGTCTTCGGTCGCTCTTCGCCAGATCGGCGCCGAGCGACCGAAGATCTGGATCGGCGGCGACCGTGTCGTGAGACAGCGACCGCTCGTTGCCGTGCACCGTCGGCTCGGCGGATCCACCGCGTGGAACGCTCACCACCCGATGAAGCGCGCAGCGCGTTCACGGGTCAAGTGACGCCGGTGCCGTAGCCCACGCGCCTCTCTTTCCGTCGGAGAAGGCTCTGCCTCTTCGGCTACGGCCCTGCGCAAAGCGCGTGTTCATCGCGCCGCCGCCCGTGTCGCCTCCGCCTCCGCCGCCCGTGTCGCCCCCGCTGTCGCCGTGCGGGTTGCCACCGCCCGTCGCCGTCGCACGGGAATGCCCAGCGTCGGGTTGGCGACGCCCCAGGCGGCGCCCTTGCAGACCAGCTCCTTGTAGCGGGCGGCGAAGCGGCCGGTCAGGGCCCGTCCCACGGCACGGTCGTCGGCGGTGACGAACTGGATCAGCCCCTCCTTGCGGCCGAGGGAGATGCACTGGTTGAAGTAACGCAGCGGGGCGTTGGGCAACTTGCCGTCGGTCAGTCGGGCGGCGATGGAGTCGGCGGCCTGCCAGGCCATGGGGGTGCCCGAGGCGCAGGACATGCGCAATGGCTTGTCGCCGGCTCCGAGGGCGTGCCCCGCGTCGCCGATCGCGTACACGTCCGGGTGTGAAACCGAGCGCATCGTCGAGTCGACCACGATCCGGCCGGAGTCGGCGAGTTCGAGGCCGGTGCCTGCGGCGAGCGGATGGACGACGAAGCCGGTAGTCCAGACAGTCACGGCTGCCGGAAAGGTCCGGCCGTCCGCGGTCGTGACCCGGTCCGCCTCGACCGCGGTCACGGCGACGTTTTCGTGCACCGTGATGCCGAGTCCGCCGAAGACCTCGCGCAGGTGCGCACGGCCCTTCGGGGAGAGCCAGTCCCCCAGCTCGGCGCGCGTGGCGAGCGTGACGTGGAGGTCGGGGCGGGCCTCGGCCACCTCCGTTGCGAACTCCAGGCCGGTCAGTCCGCCACCGACGACGAGGACCGTCTCCCCTGCGCCCAGCCGGGCGAGGCGCTCCCGCAGCCGGAGCGCGCCGGGGCGGCTCGCGATCTGGTGGGCGTGCTCGGTGACGCCGGGCACGCCATGTGTGTTCCCTGTACTGCCGAGGGCGTAGACAAGGGTGTCGTACGGCAGTTCCGTCGTCCCCTCGCCACTCGCCACGGCGACCGTCCTGTTGTCCACGTCGATCGACGTGACCTTCCCGAGCTTCAGCTCGACGCCCGTGCGGGCGAACATCTCGCGCAGCGGGCGCGGCTTGAGTTCCTGGCCCACGGCCAGCTGATGCATGCGGACCCGCTCGACGAAGTCCGGCTCGGCGTTGACGAGGGTGATGGCGGCGTCCTCACGACGCAGTCGCTTGGCGAGCCTGCCTGCCGCGATCGCTCCGGCGTAGCCGGCGCCGAGGACGATGATCCGGTGCTGCATTCTCCCGCTCCTGTCTGCAAGGGACCGGGGCCTTCCGACCCGGTCACGCCCCTTGAACCGGGTAGCCCTCGGAATCCTGACAGGAGGCGGGAGTGACCTGCGTCACACCGCGACTCAGAGGGCCTGAGTCAAGACCGGAGGACCGAAATCGCCCGCCGCCCACCGTCGTGTCGCCCGCTGCAACTTGTCCGGGTTCACCTGACTGCGAATCGCGACAATGCCCTCCTGCGTCCGCTCCAGGCACATGATCCCGAAGACCTGCCCGTCGACGACCGCCACGACCGCGGGGTCGCCGTTGGCCGTGGTGGCGTAGAGGTCGGGTGAACCGCCGACCAGATCCCGCTTGGCCTGGGCGGGTTTGAACAGCCCGCGCAGGAACTTGGCCACCGTGCGGGCGCCCTCGAAGGCGCTGGCCCGGGCGGGTACCTTTCCGCCGCCGTCGCCGACCGCGATGGCGTCCGAGGTGAGCAGCTTGATCAGCGGTTCGGTCTCCCCACTGGTCGCCGCAGCGAGGAACTCCTCGACGATGCGAGTCGCGGCTGCCTCGTCGTTCTCACTCCGTGCGCCGCCCGACGCACCACCGACCACAGCACCACCGGAGCCGGAAGCCGACCGCGGCCTGCCCTGCGCCACATGCTTCTTCGCGCGATGGAATGTCTGCTGAGTCGCCGCCTCGCTGAGGCCCAGGATCTCGGCGATCTCCCGGTGGGAGTACGCGAACGCCTCGCGCAGTACGTACACCGCACGCTCGTTCGGCGAGAGTCGCTCCAGCAGGACCATCACGGCGTACGACACCGACTCGCGCTGCTCGGCCGTCTCCGCCGGGCCCAGCATCGGGTCCCCTGCGAGCAGCGGTTCGGGCAGCCACTGGCCGACGTAGGTCTCCCGGCGGGCGCGGGCAGACGTGAGCTGGTTGAGACAGAGGTTGGTGAGCACCTTGGTCAGCCATGCCTCGGGCACCTCAATGCGCCTGACATCGGCGGCCTGCCAGCGAAGATAGGTCTCCTGCACGATGTCCTCCGCCTCACTCGGCGAGCCGAGCATGCGGTAGGCGATGGCGCCGAGACGCGACCTGGCCGCCTCGAACCGGTCCACGTCACTCAAGGTCAGGGCCATGCCAGGATCCTAACCGGCGGGGTGCACAGCTCAGGGCACTTCTCGCCGCGAGAGCCGGCATCGGCGCGTGGGCCATCCATCCCCCCAGGACGGCAATCGTCCTGACTCCAGAGAGTCGGTGCCACGGAGCACGAAGCTGCCTACCGGCAAGCGCCGCTGACAGACCAGCGCCGTATCGCGGCATGGATCCTGGTTTGATCCCATCACGGGGGCGGTAGTACGCGAGTGCTCAACTGTGACGCATGAAGCGACGCAAGCCAGTTGAGAACGCCCCCTGAGGAGCACCTGTAGGCGGCAGACACGGCTCGAACCCGGGGAAGCCGGTGTCAGTCCCCACTGAGGGTCAGGGAACCAGCAGCCTGGTCACCTCGCGAAGTTGGTCGTGCGCCGCCACCAGGGCGACCGCGCGCTTCGGAGATGGCACGTCCGGGTAGCAGGCGGCCCGCAACAGGTATTCGGCGAGCATGACATGCCACTCCCAGGCCCGGTCCGTCTCGGCGGCGTCCGGACAGACCGAGTCCAGGTTGGTGGCCAGCCATGACAACGCCACCACCGCGGCCGCCGGATCGCCCGGGCCGAGGCCGGCCGGCATCGCAAGCGTGCGCCGGCCCAGGCACAGGGCCAGCTCACGCCAAGCCCGGAAGCGGGTGAAGAACATCGACTCAACTCCCGAGTCCACGGACCTCATCAGCAGGTCGACGCCGAACCGCGCCGCGTCGGCAGCCCAGTTCAGCCGTGCGAAAGCGCTGGTGTCGATGAGGACCGGTGTCGGATGGCGCCCCTGACAGATCAGCACGTTGCCACCGTGCAGGTCACCGTGGGCGAAGGTGGTCGATGTCGGCCGGGCCAACTCGCTCCGTGGCACGCCGAGCGGCTTGCCCTCCTCCAGGAACGACCTCAGCTCCCTCGTCAGCTCTTTCAGATCCGACAACCCGCCGCCATCGGGTCGAACCAGCGCAGGCGATAGCTGGTCCAGGGCCTCGATCACCTGTCGGCGCCGCAGGGGCCGGAACTGCAGCAGTTCGGTCAGAGGCGGGCCCACTTCACGGTTCTCGACGTGCGCCGCCCGCAGTCCCTCTCCGAACAGTTTGATCATCACGTCGGCGACGTCCGCCTCCCCGGGACCGGCCGCCAGCCAGTCTCGCAACGTCGTGGCGTGGTCGGGCAACGGGGCTCCGAGTGCGTACCACCCGTTGACCGGGCCGACCGGCCGCTCGGGGCGCTGCCTGATCAGCAGCAGCGCCGGGAACACCTTCGCGGCTCTGGCGTTCTGTTCCGCCTCGTGCACCAGTCCCTGCTGGTCCCGGGAGGCTTTGAGCACATGGCGCTGCACGGGGCTGCCCGGAGTCGTCGCGGCGACCGAGCAGACGACCGCTCCGGAGGCTCCCGGAGTGAGGTACGTGAGACGCATGGTCGCCGTCTCCGTGCCTTCCGCCTCGAGGATCCTGCTGTAGAGCTGGGACAGGGTGGGTTCACCGACCTCGTCGATGATCGACTGGACGGCGGGGTCCTCCGCGTCCGCGTCGACCCGGACGGTGCACACCGTGCCGTTGTTCAGGAGATGTTCGCGCGCGGCCTTCACGATCGCGGCCGGACTGTTGTCGAGCGACCCCTGGGTGAACTCGTAGCGCCGGAAGACGTGATGCGCCCCTGAGCGTCGCGCGCGGTCGAACAGGTCGGGCATCGACTCGTCGCCGGAACTCACGGCGATGATGTAGGTCCGGTCCGAACGTTCCCTGGCCTCGGCGATGAGTTCCAGTCCGCGTGGCTCAATGAGTTCGGGGAGGTCTTCTCGTGCGAAGAGCAGGTCGACGAGGACGACGTCGTACGGCGGGTCAGCGAGCCGGATGCATTCCTGGCCCTCGTCCGGCTCGGTCTTCGTCTCCCAGCGCACCTGCCAGCCGAACTTCTCGAAGTGGGTGTTGAGCCGTGCCGTCGAACGCCGTTGGTTTCGCTCTTCGTCGTCGACCATCAGCCCCTTGATGACCTGCATGCTCAGGCCCCCTCCCACAACCGCAGTGTCAGGAGCGTCTCGAACGTCCACTCCCCGTCGTCGGTTGCCTGCCCCGTGAGAGAGGCCCCGAACGGCCGCAGCTTGGCATCCAGTGTGCGCAGACCCTGGCCGGGTGCGGGACTCGGCCGGGTCCCGCTCGCGCGCAGCGAGACACGTGCCGTACCGGAGATCTCGTACGTCCAGGTGACCTCGAGCCGGCACTCGGCGCCGGGCACCCGATGTCGCCGGGCGTTGTCCAGCACGTGATCTATCGCGTCGTGCAGCAGCGGCGCGGGGCAGAACACCTCGGTTTCGGTCGCCGAGGCAGGCAGCACCACACGGATGTCGGACACCGGCGCGTTCTGAAGGGTGCGCAACGCGGGCTCCAGCAAGGTCGGCGCCGAGGACACCAGGTCGACGACAAGTGCCCGTTTCCCGGTCTCCGGCAGATGCGTGGCCAGGAACATCCTGTACCACCAATCGAGTCTGTCGAGCAGCTCGTTGCGCGTGAGCTGCCAGTCCAGGTCGTCCACACGCCGCGGCCCGCGCAGCAGACGGTCCAGCCGTTCGGTGACCTCGCTGAGCGCGGTGATGCCGCTGGGCAGCAGTCGCATCAGCCGTTCGTGCTCGCGCCTGCCGAACCGGTCGTCGACGTACTCACCCGCCAGGATGTGGCGAAGCACCGGCAGGCATACCAGGGCCCGCTCGGCGAGGTGCCGCTTGCACGTCTCCCAGTCGGAACGAGCGTCCTGGGTGGCGTGCTGCGAGGGCGCGGCGTCCTCCAGGTCCTCGACGTAGTCGCGCACTCGCAGCAGGCCGGAGTCCAGGCGATGCCGCATCACCGCGTGTCCCAGGTCCTCCCTCAGCTGTTCCCACGCCTTCTGCGGATCGTCGGGTTTGGGCCGTGCCTTGTGATCAGCGATGGTGATCAACTGCTGCACCACGTGCAGATGTTCGTCGGCGAGCCCCGGCGAGCCCGACGTGCGCTGCTCCTCCAGTATCTTGCGGCAGCGCAGCAGACTCTCACGCAACCGTGAGAGGTCGATCGGCGAGTCGTGGGGCGGACGCTTCAACAGCCGGTAGCACTCCAGGAACATCTGGTCCACGAGCAGCGGCTCGTCCAGCGCCAGCGCCAGCAAGCGCGGAAGCACCTCGGTCAGTTGTTGAGGTGTGGTGGCCGCGAGGACCATCAGTGCCTGAACCCGCAGCCAGGGTGAGACGTTGGCCGTTTTGCCGAGACCGGCCACGCACAGCCGCGCGAGCAGTTCTCGTCCCACCGTGAAGCGCAGCGGGGGCAGTTTGAGCCACTGCTGCTCAGCGGCGAGCAGGCGCAGCAGGTTGACTCGGCTGAACTCCTCGCCGGGGCCGGTGTCATCGAGGAGGGCGCGCAGCCGGTCCACGACACGTTGCCGGGAGCCGGTGTCCCGCAGGGCCTGACGCAGCAGTGCGCGCCAGCGGATGTAGTCGATCACGTCCTCGGAGATGATCGGCACGGCGAACAGGTCCGCGGCCGCACTGCTGAAGACCTCTTCTCTGCGGCGCGGACGCAGGAGTTCACGCAGCTGAGCAGCGTGTCGGCGGAGCCGGTCGGGAGCCGCCATGTCGTCCTGCACGCGGATCCGGGTGGCGCAGATCGCGCAGTCGTGCGGGGGTTCGCCGGGAACGCTGCTGGCGCTGACGAACCGCACGACTGTCGGCACGGGACGTCCGCCGCCGGTCGGCACCACCGCCTGGAGCATGCGCAGGGCAGCGGCCTCCTGGTGTTCGAGCCGGTCCAGGAGGACGACGGCGACAACCGCCGCGGCACCGCTCGCGGCTGCCAGCCGGATCATCTGCTGCAGGGTCGTACCGGTCGTCGCCCGCCCGTCCAGGACAACGACCGTCTGGCCTTCCGATTCGTGCCGCACGGCGGTCGGGAAGATCCATTGGTTTCGTGCCACCCCGCGCGGCACCGCGACCAACTGCCCCACTTCATGGTCGAGTTCGCGCAGCCGTCGGTGTACGGCTACCGGAAGCCGGCTGTCGTACGAGTTGTCCGGTGTTCCGGCGTACCACAGTTGCAGCGGCCGTCGGCCGGCCGGTCCGGGCACATCCTGTACCGCCGCCACGGCCTCGCGCAGCACTTCGAGGAGGATGTCCGTGATCCTCGCGCCCGTCTCCGGGTGCCGCAGCGCACGGTCGAGGTGCAGCATGGCGCTCGAGTGCGAGCGCGGTCCGGCGAGATGTCCCAGGGAGAGCGTCTCCGGGGCGCCGGTGCACAGGCGCAGGAAGTCGATCTCGGAGATGCGCGGAGGTTCCGGAGGCGAGGGAACCACTGGGTGGCGCAGGATCGGGTCGATGTCCACGACGTCAAGACCCGCGTCGCCCGAAGGCGGGGTACGGCCGTCCACGGCGTAGATGTCGATGGAGACATCGGTGAGGGAGACCACCGGAATGCTGCGGTTGAGCAGTTGGATGTCTCGGCGCTCCGGCCGGGCGTCCACGACGCAGGCGATGACGGCGGGTTCCGCTCCCGCCGCCACGATGGCGGCTGCGGCCCTGCGGGTGGTGTTCTCGGTGGAGAGGAGATCAGTGATGAGTACCACGCGCTCGCCGGCCTGGACCCGCTCGCTGGGGTTAAGGCCTTCCAGGTCGAGTTCGCCGGGCATGGCGTGATGTCGGCCGCCGAGCGCGAGGCTCTCACTGAGGCGGGCCGCCAGGGGCCGCGGCGCCGCCGAGACGTGGGCGACCATCGTGGGCGGCTCGCCTTTGCCTCGTCCGGCCAGCACCTTCTCGACCTTACGGGCCAGCACGTATGCGGCCGTGGCGGTGCCGATCGTCGCCGTCAGTAACATCGCCGAGTCGACCCAGCGCCGGGTGATACGCAGACCGGGTGTCCGGAACAGGCCCCTGGCCACGCCCTCGTCCTCACCCCCGTCCTCCACTACCTCGGCCAACTGGCGTTGGGCCTCTCGCTGGAGGGTCCGCAGGACGCCCTGCGGAGACAGGACGAGAGAGACCTGCCCGCCCGACACTTCGACGAGACCGGGGCATCGGTCCAGCGTCCGCCACAGTTCCGCCCCCGGTGCTCCGCCGGCGGCCGTCCAGCGCCGCATCGCCGCCTCCACCGCCAGCACACCGCCGTTCCGGCTGATTGCGCGCAGGACGGCACGCAGGGCGAACGAGCCGCCGTACCAGATCGGCGGGCCATAGCAGCCGTGCACCAGGATCGGACTCGACAGCACGGCCGCTCCGCTGTGATGTTCGGCGTGCAGTCCGGTCACGCTCAGGTCGAGGATCTTGGGATCCGCGTCCGGGAAGAGCACGGCGACGGCGGTGAGGTCGGCGAGCGTGCCCGCGACGCCCAGGGCGGACGTGAGCGCGCTCTGCAGGCCCGAGCGGCTGAGGTGGTCCGTGTCACGGAGCGACATCGACAGCACCACGCCGCCCACCGACGGGTCACCTGCCGCCTCCCGGGCGGCCGACAGGAGGTTCGCCCGCCCCGTCTCGCCGAGTCCGCCCACCGGATCGAACACGCAACGCACCCAACGCAGTTGACGCCCCGTCGCCGCTTCCGGGCGGTCGACCCAGGACAGCGGGTTGCGGTGCGACTTCGGGTCGGTAAGTACCTGCACCTCGTGCAGCGTGCCGGGGGCGCGGCTGAGCGCGCTCTCCGCGATGGCGACCTGGCCGTCCGACTCCGTGTAGACGAGCCCTGCCAGCGCGTCGGCGGTGCGGACGACGACGCTGCCCCCGTAGCTCTTGACCAGGTGTCTCACCCGCCACAGCCCATGGTGCGCTCCGCGGGCGCCATGGCTGTCCGGTGATCGGGAACTGTGTCCGAAGGCGTAGAACACCGTGTCCTCGGCTTCGGTGAGCCGCTGACCCGACACCGGCCGTACGCCGGAGGGAACACCGCGGCGCGCCTGTACCGGGTCCAGCCTGGTCACCAGGCCGCTGCCCGAGTCGCCCACCAGCAACCGCAGCACCTCGCTCCGGGTGGTCGTGGCCAGCTCGGCCAGGTCGCTGGAGGCGGGTGGCATGTCTGTGTACCGGCGCCCGTACGTCACCGAGTCCAGGAGCACCGCCGCCACGAGGGAGTGCGGAGGCCGGCCTACGATGCCGGCGGCCGCGTGCTCAGCCACATTCGACAGCAGTTCGACCAGCACGGTCTGGCTGAGCGCGTCCGCGTCCGGTTGCGACAGGCCGAGGTCGCGCAGCCTGGCCACGATCCCCTGAAACTCCTGGGAGACGCCTAACTCCTGCGCGTCCAAAGGCGGTAACCAGTGGAATGGAAGTATCCGGCGGCGCACATACGGAGATTCGTCCAGCGCGGCCGGTTTGGGCCCGAGAGTGTCCTCGGCGTGCGCCAGATGTTCGATGGTGGCTGCGTCGTCCAGTCCGACCGCGCCCTCCGGCCAGTGGGGCGACACCAGCGCGTCAAGGAAGCCGACTTGACGCATGAAGGCCCGTGCGTCACCGCGCCCGCGAGCCCGCCGGGTCAGCAGTCGCTGTGCGGCAGCTCGACTCTGCTCCTTGGACTCGACGTCCACCGGTTCGCGCGCGTCGGGCAATTCGGCCGTGGGCAGGGTGACGCGCACCGGCACGTTGCCCCGTACGGCCGCGTCCACCAGTAGCAGGGCTCGCGCCAGGGCCGACATGTCCGCGAATTCGACACGCGAGAAGTCCAGATGGAGCCCCTGCTCCTGGATCCGCGGGGTCCAGCGTCCGTCCGCCGCCAGCGGGGCGCGCCGGGGCAGCAACGCGTTCTCCCAGGTCGTCGGGGTCAGTCGGGGTGGGAAGCGAAGCCCTGCCATGGTCAGGAACCCTCCCTGTGCGGATGGGGCGTGCTGCGAAGGTTTCTGCCCGCATAAACCAAGGAAATATCCCTAGTCTTACGGATACTTCGACCGCCTGCCATCATCGGAGCACTGCAGCGCCACACGGGATCACGGGATGTAACCGAGCTCCGTCTGATCCGGAGGACGGCAGCTGCGTCCGCACCTCACAGATCCGTCCGGACCGAGCGGAGGCCACAACCATCAATGCCCGGCCGCAGGAACCGTATGGGTTCCCACGCGCACATCGACGGTGAGTCAATGACGGCGTGCCCCTCGACAGTCAAGTTCAAGTCCCTGCTCACGACAGCCAACTGACCCGTCTAGCACGACCTTGGTGTGATCCCCCGGCAGGAGGAACCGGTGGTGCGATCGAACCGGCACGGGAACGGCTCGGAGGACAGGATCCCGGACGCCGGGGAGAGGTTGACCCTGTTGAGATGGCACCTTGACCGGTACGACCGGCTCCGCGCCTCAACAGCGTCCAGGGCCTCTGTCGTACTCAGCGCGGGAGCCATCCTGTCCGCGGGGAACGCCGTTGTCCTGGCCCGCCTCATCGACGGCCCCGACTCGGGGCTCGGCATCACGACCACGCTGGCCTTCGGCCTGGGGCTACTGCTCAGCATCGGGCTCGTCGTGCTGTCGTTGATCCTGGCGACTGGCGTCTTGGTCACCCCGAAGCCCAGCCGGGACACCTTCACGGACGCCCGGGACCTCCCTGCGGCCCTGGTCTTCAACCCGACCGACACCGTACGCGAGTTGGAGACGTACGAAGATTTCAGATCAAGCGTCGAAAGTCAGTCGTACCAGGCGATTCTCGCTGCGGCGCAGATTGAGTTGTGGATCGGGATACGACAGCACCGTCACCGGTACCTACGGTTACGCGCCGCCACCCGAGTGCTGCGCTGGGCTGCCGTCGTGTTCGTCGTGTCCCTCACCGGATTCGTCATCACCATGCTGAGTGAATCGCTGTGGACTTGACCTCCCGAGGGCCCCCGATCCAGTTCTGCCGGCGCACGTGGGAACACAGGGACGCGACGATCACCGAGCCTCTCCTCGACGCCCCGGCCACATGCCGTTGTCGCCGGATCCTCATCCCACACGAACCTGTTCGCCACCACGGTCCATGTCCTCGCCGAGTCCATCCGGCATGCCGGGCACGCCGATGTCCTGCGCGAGGGCCTCGACGGCTGGACTGGAGTGCGTGCCGATGACGAGCAGCAGAACGACGAGGAAGATCGAGCAGAGCCCGCCAGGCCGGCCGCACCGATCACGGCATAGCGGCGCAATGCCGGTCGTGGGGGCTGATCTATCGCGACGCCTGGTCCTGATGAACTCCCGGAGCAGTCCACCCCGTTGACGCGCGGGCCGAGTTCACGTCAGTGGTGTACGCCGGGCACGGGTCTCGTTCGTGCAATGACCGTTCCGGGCAGATCAACGCCGCTCCGCTGCCGGCCGCCTCACCCGCGCTGTGCGGTACACCGGCCACCTGCTGTGCTGGAGCCCGGCCGCCGTCGACATCCTGCTCGACCCGCGCGTCGACTGGTGGCCCTGCACCTGGCCCATGCCCTGGATTCTGACCTGGACATCGGCCTTCGCCCGAGCGCTGCTGCGAGTCCGTGAGAAGACCGCCGCCGGGTCGCCACTCCCGCGGAATGACCGATTCCATACCGGCCCACCGGAATTGCCGTCCTCAAGACCGGAAGGACGACAGCCCCTCAAGGCTTCTTCGGGCACCGGGCAGCTGCCGCCCGGAGCTGGCCCGCCAAAGTCGGTTTGCCTCCCGTGGGGTCCGTCAGTGCTGCCAGTTGCTGGTCGAGGTCCGCCTGGGCGCTCAGGGACATGACCCATCCGAGTGGGGCCTGCGCTCCTGGGCCCCGGACATTTGCAAAGCGGAGATAGTTGCTGCAGCCGAAGGCCTCGTAGGCGCGCTGCCGTGCGGTCGCGTCCCTGCTGGCTGCCGAACCGCTCAGACTCTGGAGGGGGACGGTCAACTCGTTGGGGCGGCCCGGCGGCGCGGCGGTAGCCACGCTGTTGTAGCCGTTGTCGATCTGTACGAGCACCAGGTCGACCTTGCGGGTCGGCGCCGAGCTCAATCCGCATGCGGCGGGGGGCTTGTCGCCGTCCACCACCGCGTTGCTGCAGTCCACGATCTTCGTCAGCTGATGGTGGAGGTCGAAGGCGGTCAGGCTGCCGGTGCCTTCGACGTAGCCGCCGTCGACCACCGACAGCGAGGCGTTCTTGTTGCACCCGGTGGCGGTGAGCCGGCCCGAGGGGGTGATGTATGGGAAGCGCGAGGACAACAAGGCCGCGGTGGAGCGCCGGATCTCCTGCCGACCGCAGAGGAATCCGCCGCGGACGTCGATGAGGGTGGGGCCGCCTTCGTTCGTCTCTCCTGGTTGCAGGTCCTCGGGGCGTGTGTCCTCCGGGCGTCGGACGCAGGAGATCGGTCCGATCGGCCGGTCGAAGGCACCCAGTTGGACGGGAGAGGTGAGGACGCGGCAGCCGCTTTCGACGGCGGTGCCGTTGAGCAGGGCGAGTGGGGTCCAATCCGTGCCGGGTTGCTGCCAGGTGGCGTAGAAGTCTTCTGCCAGCTCCTTCTGCTTGCGTTCCCAGGATTCTTCGATCACGGCGGCTCGGTCCTTGCCGGGGAATCCCATGAATGAGCGTGGCACATCGACGAAGGTCATCCAGGCGAGGGGGCCGGAGAGGTGGTCGGTGCCGAAGATCCGTGTGTGGCTGTGGGGGTCGGCCTGCCGGGGGCGGGAGAGCCAGGAGACGGCGCCGAGGCTGCCGCCGGAGACGCCGCTGACAGCGAACACGGGTGCGCGGCCGTCGGTGCGGTCGCACTGGGAGCCGGCGGGCGGCTCGATCGGCGTCGGTGGAAACAGCTTGTCCAGGACGCCGCCGGTCCAGTAAGCGGCACGGATGCCGCCGCCGGACGCCGCGACGACCACCAGCGGCAAGGGGCCGTCGGCCGGGGCGGTGGCACAGTTCGCGGCCATCCATTTCTCGAACTGCGCCACCAGTTCCACCCGGTCCTTCAACGGTGACCGGCCGTCAGCTTCCTTCACTCGCACACCGTGGCTGCCTTGAGTGTCGAAGACGGCAGCGAGCACGAACCAGGCGGCGAGGAGAGCGAAAACCGGGGTGCGGGACAGACCCAGGGCACGGAACCCGGCCACCGGCGTCGTCAGCTCCGCCCAGCGCTGCAACTCGTTCAGCAGAACCAGTGCGAGGCTCAGGAAGACGGTCAGCACCGCCAGGGGGCCCACCCAGACCGGAAGCTCCCCGCCCCTGGCGCCGGTCAACAGAAACAGGGAGACCAGGGCGAACACCAAGCACAGCCCCGTGAGCACGAAATACAGCTTTGACCGGCTCTTGTCCGATGCAGGAGGCTTGGCCCAGTCCCATTTCCCCTCGAACCAGTCCAGGATGCGCGGCAGCACTACGCCGAACATGAGGCTGGCCGCGCCGAGGACGACCAGAGCGATTGCGGCCGGGCGGCGCGGCCCGACGACCGCCGTCGCCACTGAGGCCCGTACCGCGAACACCCCGAGAACAACGAACGGCAGAGCGGCCAGGATCCGTGCCTTGTGCCCCAGCTGGTCCCGCAGCTCGATGCCGGTGATTGTCGCTCGGCCGTTCGTAGCCGCACGAGCGTCGCTGAGGCCGGGCTCGCCGGCACCCTGGGTCCACAGCTTCGCACCGCCCAACAGTGACAGGAAGAGAACCAGTCCGCCCAGCACCGCAGGGGCCCACAACCGGTGCCAGCCCAGCCATCCCACGGCGCAGCAGACCAGGCTCAGGGCCAGGACGGTCACTTGGCGCACGGGCGGCCGTCCGTCGTCGTACGTCAATGCCGCGCGGTGCACACTGCGCCAGAGCAGGAGCGAGAACACCAACACGGCCAACGGGGTTCCTGTTGCCCTGCCCCAGTGGTCCAGCAGACCGAGCAGGGCGTCCTGGACCTGGTCGGTCCCCACGCCGGTCAGCAGCAACAGCAGTGCGGCCGCCACGGCCAGCTGAAGGCGGACCGGAGCCCAGCCCCTCCACCAAGTCCAGTCCTTATAGGCCCTGCTGTGGACGACCAACATGGCGAGCAGCAGCAAGGCGAGGAAGGCCGAGAGCCACTTCACGATCGCCGCGACGCCCGCGACGCTGCCCAGGAGGTCGATGCGATAGGGGCTCAAGCTCGTGAGCGACAGCCCGAACTGGCAAGCGTCCTCGACGAGCTCTGATCCTGCGAGGAGAGCCACCAGCACCCACAGCCAGGGAGGCGCGGTAGCTCGTTGCGCTACGACCCGTGTCGTGGCGTTCCCTCCGGCGTCGGATGCCCGGAGCCGATTCGCCAGGTACCGCATGGCTTTGACGAACAGGAACACGTACAGGGCGACGAGGCAAAGGTCCAGGACGACGTACGTCCGCATCAGAAGCCGGGCCGCGGCGCCGTCCTGGCCGGTGTTGATGTGTTTGTGCACCGAAGCTCCGGTGAAGGACTTCACGCACTTGGCCACGCGGTCGTTGGGCCCGGCATTGCTGGTCGTGCCACGGGCAGCGGCCGAGTCATCCTCGTCAGCGATGGTCCGGGTCCATACGCACCAGGCGGTCCTCCGGTCGTTGCGGGCTTCGCCGGACAATGCGTCGAACCGGAACTGGGAGGCCAGTGTCGCCGACGGATGACCGGGTGCCTCGATGCGACCGAGAGCGTTGTCCAACTGGACGACAGCGACGAAGAGTAGAAGCAGAAGGGCGACTGCACCGGGCAGACGACTGCGCTGCCAGGTGTCTCGAAGCCAAATAGCAGGAGCCATGGGCACCTCGCAGTCCCGCTCGCGCGAACCGGCTGAATGCAGTCAGCGTGATGGCCCGCATAGCGCCATTCGTCGCGAAACACTCAAAAAGCTCGAACTTGACCTATATGGCTCCGGACAGCTCCGGGCCATCAGCTTGGTCCCCTCCGGCGTGGCAAAGAAGCGACCAGAAGCTGCACGTGGGTGGCGAGGTGGTCGGCGAGGGTGGGGGCCTTCCTTCTGGAGCAGCCGGCGCGCGGACCGACGCACATCCAAGGACGGCACCCGCCCGTGCCGGGTTCGGCGCCGACGGACCGCTGATGACGGGGAGGTCCGACGAGCTGGCTCGGTGTGGCCGGGTGCCGTGTGGCGGCTCCAGGTACGCCAGGGCGGCTGACATCGGTGGCGGAGCGTGGTGGCCGGCCTGCGGCCACCATGCCCCGCTCATGCCGCCCTCCCCCGAGCCGCATGAGCCGGCTCATCACACCGAGGACGCGGCACGGTTCCTGGACCTCTTGCGGACGGTCGAAGAACGCGTCAGCCGCCCTGCAGACCGACCGCCAGCGTCAGTTCGAGGACCCGTTGCGGCGACTCGAGATCCGGAAACAGCTCCCGAAGCTGCGACATCCGGTACCGGACGGTCTGGGGATGGACGAACAACGCCGCCGCCACCTCGTTCCGCCTGCCATGGTGCAGCAGCCACGCCCGCAACGTCTCCTCCAGTCGCCGTGCGGTCGCGACGGGCAGGGCCCGCAACGGAGCGAGGGCTCGGGCCCGTAGGTCTGCGAACGCCTCCACGTCGGCGCTCAGAACCAGCTCGGGCAGGTGGTCCTCGGTGTCGCGAACATCAGAGGAGAGGGAGCGCGCGCGTACGGCTCGTTCGTACGAGGCGGACGCACGAATCCATGGCCGCGCCGGGCCGACCACGGCGGTGCGGTCGGTCAGCTGCCTCAGGAGATGTGATCGGTCGGCATCGGGGACGAGCAGCACGCCGAGGGCGTCCGGCAGATCGTCGAGGACGAGGGTGCTCGGGTCGAGCGTGCGGTAGGCAGGCCGGGCCTGGGCGGCGGGCAGCAGGACCGCGGTCAGTGTCACCGGGGGCTGCCACCCGGCCCGTTGAGCAGAGGCCAGCAGCACGTCCGGGCTCGCGCCGGTGAGGAGGTCGCGGACCAGTTGTTCCAGGTGACGCTCATGAGCCCGGCCCCTGGCCGCCAGTTCGTCGGCGTGGCCCGCGGCGCTCGCGGCGGAGAGCTCGTCGATGTAGGCGAAGGTCAGCTCGGCGAACTTGGCGACCTCGGCGGCGGGCAGACCTGCGGGTACGGCACCCGCGGCCAGGCATCGCCAGGCCACGCGGGCGCCGACGCGGTAGGCGCTGAGCAGGGCGTCCATCGACCGGCCGTCGCGCACCTCGCCGCGGCCCAGCTCGTATGCTGCGTCCCCGGCGTCGGCGCCCGTGGCGTTCCCGCTCGCGAGGTCCAGGTAGTGTCCCAGGGCGGTGCGCACGGCTCGGCGGATGGTGGCGCCCATGCGGCCCGACAGGGCGTTGGCGTAGGGAGGGACCTCGTCGATGATCGCCTGGACGATCTCGTCGGCGGTGGTTCTCAGCGCGGCCCGAAGAACGGTGACCGTCGTCTCATCGAGGGCCAGTTCGGTGGCCCTGCGGATTGCATGGCTCATGTTTTGTTCCTTGCGAACAATTCAGTAGACCAGATTTACGTCCTACGGACAGGACTTTACGCCCTGAGACACAGCAAGCTGGAGTCATGACGAGTGCAGCCCTGCGCAGTAGGGCGTGGAAACTGCTGGAGATGGTGACGACGCCGCTGCTGCCGTCGGACTACCTCGACCTGGTCAGCCCGATGCGTGCGGGCGCCGACCTGCGCGGGCGCATCGAGGCCGTGCACCCCGAGACGGGTGACGCCGCGACCATCGTGATCAGGCCGGGCCGGGGCTGGCGCGGCCACAGAGCCGGTCAGTACGTGCGGATCGGCGTCGACGTCGACGGGGTGCGCCTGTGGCGTGCCTACTCGGTCACCTCGCCGACGAACCGTCAGGACGGCCGCGTCACGATCACCGTGAAGGCGATCCCGGACGGCAAGGTCAGCAACCACCTGGTCCGCAGGGCGAAACCGGGCACGCTGATCCAGCTCGACCAGGCGACCGGTGACTTCGTGCTGCCGGAGGCCAAGCCCGCCAAGGTGCTCTTCCTGACGGCCGGCAGCGGCATCACGCCCGTGATGGGCATGCTGCGCGACATCGAGTTCGACGACGCCGTCATGGTCCACTCCGCGCCCCAGCCGCACGACGTGATCTTCCGCAACGATCTGCACGACCTGGTCGCGGACAAGAAGCTGCGTCTCACCGAGCTGCACACCGACACGGACGGTCTGCTCGACATCGCCCGTCTCGACGAACTCGTGCCCGACTGGGCCGAGCGCGAGACCTGGGCCTGCGGGCCCGCGGGCCTGCTCGACGCCGCCGAAGCACACTGGACCGCGCACGGCGTCCAGGAGCGCCTGCACACCGAACGCTTCCGCCCCAGCATCGTCATCGCCGGCGACGGTGGCGAGGTCACGTTCAGCACCACCGGCAAGACCGTCGACGCGGACGGCGGGACGCCGTTGCTGGACGTCGGCGAGGAGGCCGGGGTGCTCATGCCGTCCGGGTGCCGTATGGGCATCTGCTTCGGCTGCGTCACACCGCTCAAGGCGGGCGCCGTCCGCGACCTGCGCACCGGCGAGATCACCGAGGCCGAGCCGGGCGTCCTCATCCAGACCTGTGTGTCCGCCGCCGCGGGCCCCTGCGACATCGAACGGTAGGAGCACTTTGACCGCCATCGACCCCACCGCCCACCTGACCGCGGAGCAGATCGAGGAGCTCGGCCGCGAGCTGGACGCGATCCGCGACGAGGTGATCGCCGACCGCGGCGAGAAGGACGCCGCGTACATCCGCAAGGTCATCTCGGCGCAGCGCAAGCTCGAGCTGGTCAGCAGGGGCGTGCTGTTGTTCTCGATCTTCCCGCCCGCGTGGCTGATCGGCACCGCGGGTCTGTCCGTGGCGAAGATCATGGACAACATGGAGATCGGCCACAACATCCTGCACGGTCAGTGGGACTGGATGCGGGACCCGAAGATCCACTCCACCACCTGGGACTGGGACCACGTCTCGCCGGCCGAGCAGTGGAAGCACTCGCACAACGAGCTGCACCACACGTACACCAACGTGATCGGCAAGGACAACGACCTCGGCTACGGCATCATGCGCGTCGACGAGGACCAGAAATGGCACCCGTTCCACCTGGGTCAGCCGCTGTGGAACTTCCTCAACGCCTGCTTCTTCGAGTACGGCATCGCAGCGTACGACCTGGAACTCGGCAAGAACCTGAACAAGCGCCGCCGCAAGAACCCGGAGTTCCGCGAGCGGGCCAGGGCCGTGGGCCGCAAGATCCGCAAGCAGGTGCTCAAGGACTACGTCATCCACCCGCTGCTGTCGGGCCCGTCGTTCCTCACCACGCTCGGCGCCACATTCACCGCGAACATGGTCCGCAACATCTGGACCCACTCGGTGATCATGTGCGGGCACTTCCCCGAGGGCGTGCAGGTCTTCGAGCGCCGGTCGATCAGGGGCGAGACGCGCGGCCAGTGGTACCTGCGCCAGATGATGGGCTCGGCGAACATCAGCGGCAGCAAGGCCATGCACTTCATGACCGGCAACCTGTCGCACCAGATCGAGCACCACCTGTTCCCGGACCTGCCGAGCAACCGGTACGCCGAGGTCGCGGTGAAGGTGCGCGCGCTGTTCGAGAAGTACGAGCTGGAGTACGTCACCGGGCCGCTGCCCAAGCAGGTGTTCTCCGCGTGGCACAAGGTCTTCCGGCTGTCACTGCCGAACAAGAAGCCCAAGGTCACCATGCCGGAACGCGAGCAGGAGCTCGTCGCGGCCTGATTCCCGGTATCGGTCCAGATCCCTCGGCGGCACCGGCGCCTCCCCCGATTCGGGGAAGTGCCGTTGCCGACGGTGGGCGACCGCGACGGCAGCGCTGCCGGGGGCTGTGAGCTGAGGAGGTTCAGGATCCGGTGCTGTAGCGGCTGAGCATGAGCGCGACGGCTTCGTCCACGATCGCGGCGTCAGTGGGGTCCGGCGGGACGAAGTCGGTCCGTACGAGTTGAGGCCACAGGAACTGGCCGCAGATCATGCCGAGGAACTGCTCGGCCACTGCGGATGCCGACTGTGGCCGGCCGTCGGCCGAACGGAAGTCGAGTGTGCCGGCCTGCGCTTCGGCGTTCAGGTAGTCGCGGAGCCGGTCGAAGAAGGGTCCGCGGTCGATGGCGAAGCCGGTGCCGACGATGTCGGCGAGTTCCGGCATCTGGGGAAGTTCGGTGATGATGAGGCGGCACAGCGCCGCCGTGCCGGGCCGCGAGACCAGGCAGGCGTAGTCGCGGCCGATGTGGTCCAGTCCGTACCGGGGATCGCCGGGCGGGGGCGGTTCGGCGTACTCCACGTCCAGCTGCCACTGTTCGGAGGTGACGGCCGCGAACAGGGCCGCCTTGGAGGGATACCTCTTGAAGAGGGTGCCGGTGGAGACGCTGGCTTCCCTGGCGATCTGGGCCAGGGAAGTCTTGTCGTATCCCCGGGCGAGGAAGAGGTCGCGGGCGGCGCGGATGATGCGCGCGCGGTTCTCCGCTTTGATCTGCGCGTGATACCCGGCCTGGCACGTGTCGCCACCGGTCACCGCTCGGTCCGCCACCGACATACCCACGCCCCTCGCCCGTCTCCCGGCCGCGTCCTCGCTGTCAGAGGACGGTCTGGCCACCGTCCAGGATAAGGTCCTGGCCCACCGCGAAGGCGGAGACGTCGGAGGCCAGGTACACGACGGCTTCCGCGACCTCCTCGGGCAGACCCATGCGACCCAGCGGGATGTTGGAACTGAGCCCGTCCAGGACCGCTGCCTGCACCGCGGGGTCCTCGATCCCGAGCTTGGAGTACAGCGGGGTGTCCACCGGGCCGGGGCTGACCGCGTTGAACCGGACGCCGTGCGACTTGAGCAGGTCCGCGTTCCACGACCGCATCAGGGAGGAGATGGCCGCCTTCGTCGCGGCGTAGGCGTTCGAGCGCCCGTAGCCGCCGTGCGCGCTGGCGGACGAGTTGATGATGACCGAGGACGGGTTGGCCAGCACCGGCACCAGGGCCTGGGTGAGGAAGAAGACGCTCTTGACGTTGATGTCGAAGAGCCGGTCGAAGCTGTCCTCGGTGTGGTCCTCGAACGGCCGCCAGTCCGAGACGCCGGCGTTCAGGAACACCACGTCCAGCTTTCCGAAGTGCTCACCCACCTGCTTCGCCAGGCCGCGCTGCGCATCGAGATCGCGTGCGTCGGCCTGCACCACCGGCACCTTGTCCCCAAGGATCTGCCGAGCCCTGTCGATGCTGGCCGGGGTGACGCCCGTGACCAGCACCTCGGCCCCCTCCGCGATGAAACGCCGCGCGGTCTCCAGGCCGATCCCGCTCGTGCCGCCGGTGATGAGGGCGCGCTTGCCCGCAAGACGAGTCATGTTCATTGTTCCTTGCCAAGACATAAGGTAAGTCGATGGACTCACCTCGTGAAGGTAACCCCCGCGCCGCCCCGATGACAAGTCGATCCACTTACCATCGGGCCGGGTCGTTCGCCGGGAAGCTCGCGGCGCTCATCGGGCACGGGGGCGGTCGCGTCGCGGCAGTCGCTCGGCGACCAGGCCGTAGGAATCCTCGACCGCGTCGGTGATCAGCCGCTCGGTGATGCCGGGTCCCGGACCCAGTGAGATCCAGTGGCGTTTGTCGAGGTAGCGGCCCGTGGTGATCGAGGCGTGGCCCCGTACTTGCGCGCGGGCGTGTTCGGGTTCGCACTTGACCGTGATGATCTGTTCGTCCGGGTCGTCGGTGACGATGAGGAACACCTTGCCCGCGACCTTGTACACGTCGAGGCCCGGGGTGAAGGGGTATCCGTGGCTGACGTCGGGGAGGGCCAGGGCCGCCCGGCGGGCGGTGTCCTGGAGCCGGTCACCGGCCGCGCTCACCGGGCCGCCCGCGGGCCGGTGCCGTAGGTGCGCGGGTCGACAGGCTGCTCGGCCTTGGGCAGATGGGCGACGACGAGCCGGTAGGAGTCGGTGACGAGCTCCCTGACAAGCTCCCTGGCGACACCTTCTCCGCTCTCCAGGGTGATCCAGTGCTTCTTGTTCATGTGGTAGCCGGGGGTGATGTGGCTGTACTGCTCCCGCAGGGCGTGGGCCTCGCCCGGGTCCGCCTTCAGGATCACGACGGGCCGCCCCGGGACGTCGGTCATCAGCAGGAAAACCTTGCCGCGCACCTTGTAGACCTCCCAGTCAGGACCGAAGGGGTGCTCCAGCCGGGCTCCGGGGAGTTCCTCCGCGCAGTCGGCGGCGGACTTGTGCAGGGCTGATCCGTTCATCGCTGGTGAGCCTTCTCTGGTGGTGACGGAGGGTGGCATCGCATGAGGCCCGGAGCGCGCCGCGCGGGCGCTCCGGCACGTCCCATCCTTCCGTCGATGCCGACGAGAAGGGGGGTAGGCTGCGGACACGTGATAGTCGACAAGCGACACTCCGGGCCGAGCAGCCAGGCCGGCCCGGCCGCGGTTCCGCTGTACGGTTTCCAGCCCCCGGTCGGTACCCCCTACGGCCTTGAGGTCAGTACCATCGAGGACTTCTTCGCCCAGCACGACGACTGGCCGTGGAACCCGCCCCGCCCGGGCCGCGCCACCTTCCACTACCTCATCGCCATCACCGAGGGTGAACTGCGGCACGACGTCGACCACGTCACGCGGACCCTCTCCCCCGGCCAGTGGCTGTGGGTGCGTCCCGGGCACGCGCAATGCTGGCATCCGCCCGGCGCGGCCCGCGGTCCGTTCATCCTGTTCGAACCGGACGTACTGCGGCCCGACCTCGCCCCGCTCCTCGCCCCGCTCACCGCGCACGAGGCCCCTGCCGTGCTCAGCCCGCACCCCGACGACGCCGCCTGGCTCCAGCAGACGGCACTCCAGCTCCTGGACGAACACCGCGCACTGGGACGCCGCCCCCTCGACATCCACCACGCCCTGCGCCGCAGCCTGCTCGAATCACTGCTGCTGCGCCTGGCCAACTCCCCGGGCATCGCCCCCGTCGGCACGGCCACGGCCGGCAGCGGCCGCGCCGACAGGTACGGGCGCTTCCTGGACGCCTTGGAACTGCACTTTCGCGAGCTGCACCAGGCCGCGGACTACGCCGAGTTGCTCGGCTGCTCGGTCCGCACCCTCAGCCGTGCCGCCCTGGACGCCACCGGCAAGGGAGTACGCGAACTCATCGACGAGCGGCGCCTCCTGGAGGCCCGGCGCCTGCTGGGAGCTGCCCGGTGGGATGCCCGCGCTGTGGCCGTCCACCTCGGCTTCACCGATCCCGCGAACTTCGGCCGTTTCTTCCGCGACCGCACCGGTCTCACCCCGGCCGCCTTCGCGGCCGGCGCAGCGAGGACCGACGCGTGACGGTGACCCGGCGGAGGCCTCGAACAGGGGCCGACGCGTCCCCGTGCAGCCGCGGGCGCGTACTGGCCGCTCGAAGAGGGTTCCGGTACCGCCACCGCCGACCTGACCGGCGGAGCCAACAACGGCACCCTGCAAGCAGGGGCGTCCTGGACCACCGGCAAGGTGGGCACGGGCGCGCTCAGGCCATCACCACGCAGGACAGTGCCCTCAGGTCCTATTTCACGGCCCACCGGGGTGAATTCCGGCACCAGTCGTTCGCCGCGGCACACGACGAGGTCCGCCAGGCGTACGTGTTGGACCGTTACCGGGCGACGATCGACCGCCTCACAGGATCGGCCCATGTGCGCGTGCACCACGCGGTGTTCGACGCCGTTCCGGTCAACTGACAAAAGCCCCCGCACATCGCCTGGCAGGGAGGTCTTTCACGGCCCGCTGCGCCGCCCGGATCCCGAAGGACCCGGGCGGCGGTGTGCCGACAGGTCAGGGTGTCAGCTGCCAGCGCGCGATGTACCCGACGTCGATGGACGCCCGGTCCTGCACGCGCAGCTTCCAGGTGCCGTTGAGCGGTTGTGCGGAGGCGTCGACCGTGAAGGTCTGGTCGACGTTGTCGGCGGAGCCGCCGCTGCGGTTGAGCAGGGAGTAGACGGTGCCGTTGGGGCCGACGAGGTCGACGGTCAGGTCACCGCGGTAGGTGTGGACGATGTTGACGTAGACCTTGGTGGTCGCGGATGCGTTGCCGTCGCGGCCGGTGATGGTCACCGGGGACTCCACGGCGGCCCCGTTGTCGGGGATGTCCACGCGGGTGGCGTTGGCGTAGACGTAGGCGATCTGCCAGCTGAAGGTGTCCGAGGTGCTCGCCCCGGTGCTGTCGGTCACCTTGACGGTGACGTCGCCGGTCCCGAGGGCGGTCGGGGTGCCGCTGATCAGACCGGTCGGGCTGATGGTCAGGCCCTCGGGCAGGCCGGTGGCCTCGTAGGTCAGCGTGGCGTCGGCGTTGGTGGTGTAGGCGTCCAACTGGAGGGTGACCGCCTGGTTGAGGCCGCTGATCTGGTCGGCGACCGGGGCGAGGTTGACGCCGAGGGCGATGCGGTTGCCGACGTTGATCGCGGCCCAGGCGTCGGCGACGGCGAGGTAGGTCGGGCTGTAGGCACCGAACAGGTCGGCGGCGGCGGAAAGGGTGGCGGTGCGCGCGCCGGCGTAGTCGGTCGTCGAGGTCATGTACGTCGTCAGCGCGCGGTACCAGACCGCTGCGGCGTTCTCGATGCCGATGCCGATGCCGGTGACGGGCCGGCCGTCGTAGGTCGGGCTGTCGTAGGAGACGCCGTTGACGGTCTTGGCGCCGCTGCCTTCGGAGAGCAGGTAGAAGAAGTGGTTCGCGGGACCGGAGGAGTAGTGGACGTCGATGCCGCCCAGGGTGGAGCTCCAACTGTCGCGCGAGGCGCCGTCCTTGGAGGGCTTGTCCATGTAACGCAGCGGGGTGCCGTCGCCGTTGATGTCGATCTTCTCGCCGACGAAGTAGTCGCCGGGGTCGGCCGACAGGTTCTCGTGGAACTCGACGGCGGCGGCGAAGATGTCGGAGGTCGCCTCGTTCAGCCCGCCGGACTCACCCGAGTAGAGCAGGCCCGCGGTGGCGGCGGTGACTCCGTGGCTCATCTCGTGGGCGGCCACGTCGAGCGCTGTGAGCGGGTGGGTGTTGCCCGAGCCGTCGCCGTAGGTCATGCAGAAGCAGGAGTCCTGCCAGAAGGCGTTGACGTAGTTGTTGCCGTAGTGGGCGCGGCTGTAGGCGGCGACGCCGTCGTTGCGGATGCCGTTGCGGCCGTAGGCCTCCTTGTAGAAGTCCCAGGTGGCCGCGGCCCCGAAGGCCACGTCGACGCCGGCCGTCTGACGGTTGGACGGCAGGCCGGTGCCCCAGACATCGTTGTCGTCCGTGAAAAGGGTGCCGGTTCCCGAGGTGCCCTGGTTCAGGTCGTACGTCTTGTGCCCGGCGCGGTCGGCGTCGGTGAGCTGGTACGTCGAGCCGGACAGGGTGGTGCCGAGCGGGACCGTGCCGACGTACTGGCCGGTGCCTTCGCCGGTGTGCACCTTCTCGGCGCTCAGGAGTTCCTTGCCGGTGCCGGCATCGGTGACGACCTGGAGTTCGCTGGGGGTGCCGTCCCTCTGGACGCCCTTGACGAGGGTCTCCCATGCCAGGACGGGCTTACCTGTTGCCGCCCAGACGACCAGGCGGGAGGCGTTGCCGGCTTCGGCGCCCGCGACCCGGCCCCGCTTCGAGACTTCGAGGGCCTTGGCGGTGGCGCGGGAGGCCGTGATCCCCGGGTTGAGCGAGGGCACCGCGAGCCGTGTCGCGTTGGCCTTGGTGACGGTCGTACGGCCGCCGCTGTCGTGGACGACGAGGTCACCGCCCAGGACTGGCAGACCGGCGAAGGTGCGCTCGTAGCGGGTGTGCGTGGTGCCGTCGGCATCCGCGATGACGTCCTTGACGACGAGCTTCTCCTTGGCGCCGAGGCCGATGCGCCGCGCCGTACCGGCGGCCGCGGACTGGGCGCTCTTGACCAGGGCGGTGCGGCGGGCGGGGGTCAGGGAGGTCTGGGCCGCGCCCGCCCGGGGGGAGGCAGTGATCTTCGCGCGCCCCGGGTCCGCCGGGGCCGCGCCGGCCGGGGTGGGGGTGACCACGACGAGCAGGGAGCCGATAGCGGTGAGGGCAAGGGCACTTGCGCGTCTGCGTCGTACGAGCGCGCGATGGGTCAGGGACAACGGGTTCTCCTTCGGTACAAGGGCCGGCCCGTGGTGGGGGCCGTGGACGAGGCGGATCGGCGGGGTGCGCCGGTCCGGAGCGCTGCACGGCATGCGGGTGGAAGGAGGTGGGGGGTGACGGGAACGTGGCTTGTCTCGCGCGCTGGACCTGTGAAGGAATTGTGATGTCCCGGAGAACATTGGCACCGCGTGCGCGAGATTGTCATGCAAGCATCAAGGTAACGGCTTGAATTGACCATGCCAGCCGGGCAAATCGCCACACGTGAACGCCGGTTTTCGGCCGTGGAGCGAGCAACAGCCCCTCGCGTCAGTCTCGTCGCCGAGCCGGGGACCGAGGGAGCGGGCAGGTTCGGGCTTCGGCGACGCAGCCCTCTACGTCACCGGCCCTACGCGCAGGTGGAGCGCCTGCGTATCCGGCCACCCCGTGCCGCCCAGCACCCTTCGGCAAAGACAGGGCGCAGCCCCTGTTGACACACCTTCCGGCGGGAACCCGGGGGCCATGAGCAAGACCGCACTGATCGTCATCGACATGATCAACACGTACGACCACCAGGACGCCGAACTACTGCTCCCCTCGGCCCGCAAGGTGGTTCCGGTCCTCTCCGACCTGCTCAGGACAGCACGGTCGCAGGACGTCACGGTGATCTACGTCAACGACAACTTCGGCGAGTGGCGCTCCCATCACGGTGAGCTGCTTGAGCAGGCCCTCGCGGGGCAGCATGCCGACCTGGTGGAACCGGTGAGACCGGACCAATCATCACTTTTCGTGCTCAAGGCGCGCCACTCGGTGTTCTACGAGACCCCGCTGACCTACCTGCTGCGCCAGCACGACATCGAGCGCTTGGTGCTGTCCGGCCAAGTGACCGAGCAGTGTGTGCTCTATTCCGCCCTCGACGCCCACATCCGCCACTTCGAGGTCGTCGTCCCGCGCGACGCGGTCGCCCACATGCACTTCGATCTCGCGGACGCGGCGCTGCGCATGATGGAGAGCAACATGGGTGCACGGGTGTGTGACAGCAGCGAGCTGTGGGACTGAACCGCGTCCCGATGCCTTCCGCACCGAACGTCGGCTGCTCCTGACTGGTCAGCGACCCATCGGCCCTGCCGCGGCAGGATCCGACCAGGCGGCTGCCCGCCCGGCCCGGACGGCGCGTCAGACCACAGCCAGCCGGCGCGTCAGATTACGGCCAGCCGGTCCACCAGCAGCTCCACCCGCGACTCGGCATCCTCCGGCAGCAGCCGTCTTGACCGGGTCAGTGTCGCCACCCCGTGCAGGGATGCCCAGAACACCTCGGTGAACAGACCCGAGTGGACGCCGTCGCCGGAAACCTCGCCAAGGCACTCCAGCAGCGCGGCGAAAGCGTCCTTGAGAGGCGCCGGAGTGTCCTCCTGCGCGTACGCCAGACCGCCGTCGAGCTGGAAGATGGCGTCGTAGACCGCCGGGTTGCGTGCGGCGAAGGCGAGGTAGGCACGCGCCAGGGCTGCGACCCGCTCACGCGGACCGTCCACGGCGGCGGTCGCGGCCCGCACCGCCGCCGCCAGCTCAGTGGCCCCCTGAAGGGCGACGGCGCCGATGATCTCGCGCTTGCCGCGGAAATGGCTGTAGAGGACGGGCTGGCTGTACTCGATGCTCTCGGCGAGCCTGCGGGTGGTGACGGAGTCCCAGCCCTGCTGCTCGGCGAGTTCACGGGCCGTCGCCACGATGAGGCGCTCACGCTCCGCCCGTTCGCGTTCCTTGCGTTCCTGTACCGACATGATTCGATTCTAGCACCGCTAGACAAGAGAGCGACAGTAGGTCTAGCGTTGCCTCACCAGCTAGCGACGCTAGATATCGAGAGGGTTCATCATGCTCAACGCACTTGAGGTCGTCACCACCGTGATCGTCGGCGTGATGGTGGGGGTGGAGTTCTCCGTCGCCTTCGTCATGAACCCGATCCTCAACGCCCTGCCCGAGGACAGCAGTCAACTCGGCCACGCCCACGGGGGCCGGATGCTCGGTGCGGTGATGCCGGTCTGGTACATCGGCTCGCTCGTCCTCGTCGGCATCTGGGCCGTCGCGGGACGGCACGACGAGGGCGCAGGGCTCGCCGTCATCGCCGGCGCACTGCTGATCCTCAGCGTGGTCATGTCGATCCTGCTGCTCGTCCCGATCAACAACCGGAACAAGACGTGGACCCCCGAGAACCGGCCCGAGGACTGGAAGCAGCAGCTGAGCCGCTGGGAGCGCCTCCACTACGCCCGCGTCGCCCTCATCATCGGCGCCTTCGCCCTGCTGGTCACCGCCCTCACCTGAGCACAGGGGCTCATCCGCCCGGTCGCCGGCCGCCTCTGCTCGGCCGGGTCCGCGAAGTCCGGCACCGCCGCCGCCATCCGCATTCCGCATTCATGACCCGGGCACCGACAGCCTCGAACTCCGCCGGCATCCGCAGGACGTCGACGCCGACGCGAACCCGGCCGGGCGCGCCATGCCCGTGTGCGCCCTCTCTACGCCGGTACGCGCCACGGCACGTCGTCGGACGCCCTCGCTACGCCCGCCATGGCACCGGCTTCTGTGCCGCCCGACCAGGCCCCGTACCACTCACCGGGCTCCGCCAAGCTGCACCAGGCTCACGGAGACTCGCAAGGAGAAAACCATGTCACTGAAGAAGATCAACACCGTCTTGACCGCAGCCTTCATCCTTTTCATCCTCTGGTTCGGGACGGAGTTCATCCTGAGCCCGCAGACGACGGCGCCGGGCTTCGGACTGCCCAGCTGGCCGTCCGGCGACGGCGGTGGCTTCTTGATCATCAAGGGAATCCGTGACGTCGTCTTAGGCCTGGTCCTGGGCATCCTGCTGGTGACGGGCCACCGCCGGGCGCTGGGCTGGGTGCTGCTGGTGGAGGCCCTCGCCGCCTACGGCGACATGACCACAGTGCTGTCCCACCACGGCTCCGTGGCCACCGCGCTCGGCGTCCACGGCCTGACAGCGACGCTGATGGTGGTCAACGGCCTGCTGCTGATGCGCGAGACCCGCAAAGTCGCGGCCACTGCGGCCACTGCGGCACCTTCCGCCCCGCAGCCCGCCTGATCGCATCGGCCCGAGGTGGCCCGGATCCCCGCCGGGCCACCTTGCCGCGTGCAGGTATCCGTGTTTCAGCACCCGCCAGGAAAGCAGCTGCTCACCGCACCCGTCTGATCTCCTGTTCGAGGACCTCGCCCGACACGCTGTTGCGCCGCCTCGGCCTCAGCACCGTCGGTCGCGAGGCGCCACACTGTCGTAGTCCGCTCGCAGTCGACGCCGCGTACACCCGGGCGTCGCCACGATCACGATGACAAGGCACTTTGCTGGACCACCTCCCACAACGCGTCCGGCGCCAGCACTCCACCAGCGCCGTCACTGTCGTCAGCCAGGCGATCAAGCCAGGGGAGACGATCTTTCAGCAGTGTCAGCTACGTGACGATGAGCAGAACGATCCACATGACGGCGGCCAGAATCGGAAGCGCGTAGGCAATCAGCGGCATCGCGCTGGGACCCGGGATGCGGCTGGTCATGAAGGTTTCCGCGTAGTCCGGCAGGCGCTCGGCCGTGCGCCGTTGGATGGCGCGGTTGTAGCGGTGATATCGGTGACCGACGTATGCCCAGATGGCGGTGAGAGCCAGCCCGAAGCCGGACAGGACACGTGCTGCCGCGTGGGTGGTGCCCGATGCGGCAGTGGTGCTGTAGGCCACCGCCAGCAGAGATTGCGCGACGAGGAACAGGTTGCCGCGCTGAAAGACCATGGTGTCGGTATGGAGGTGGTGCTCCCACAGACGGGCGTCTGCGTCTCGCCGCTGCTCGTCGTCCTCTGGCGTCGCCATGCGGCAGGTCTGCCCTCGACTTCAGCGAAACAGTCGACACCGTCAAGGCTCACAGCAGCACCCCCCGGCGTGAACCTTGCCGAGGGAGCGCACTGTCACGGAGGCACGCGGTGGCGCCCTCGCGCACACTGTGCCGCCGCGCGAGATCGCGTCAGCCCTCCCCCGGGCCGGGTGATGGGGCGGCCGTGCCGCATCACGTATCAACGCAAGCGGCCGAGAGGTTCGAGGGGGGCGGCGGCAACGGCGTCGCCCAGCCGGCTCAGTGCGCGCAGGGCCGGCTGCGTCCCAGGACCTGCAGCAGTGCGAACCGCCGTCGCAGGCCCAAGAAACAGCGCGTCGGCAAGGCGGCCCCACTCATTGATGGGCGTCCCGTTCAAGCGCGGCGCGGCGGTCATCGCATCGGCCGTCACCCGCCGTTCACCGAGGAAAGACGGCTCCCACAACGACTCCTACGACGGCCTGGCCGCGGTGAGCCCGGTGGCGTACGGCCCGCATGAGGGCGTGGCAGGGGTGACAGGAGTCGAACCTGCGGCATCCGGTTTTGGAGACCGGCGCTCTGGCCATCTGAGCTACACCCCTTCGATGGGTGACAGCTTGACATGGCGGACGGGCCTGTCGCCAAGAGTTTTCCGTCTCGTCGCAGCGAGCTCAGGACGTCGACGATCTGCCAGAAGGCCTGCTGCCGATCACCGGCTCGGAGACGTCCGATCGTGGAAGTGTGCGCGCTTCCAGAAGCTGATCCGGTCCCTCCCGCGAACCATGCCCAATGATGTGGATACGGATAATATGAGCAGAACGGGTCGAATGCGGGATTGCGTGTTTCCTGAGTGCTGCGGCGACGCATGTCCACGTGCCTTGGGTCGTGGGGCCGGGGGTGGGGCCCGGGGGACGCGGGGTCGGGCAGAGCCCAGGGCGGCGAAGAACGCGACGAGAGCGAGATGAGTGAGCATGGAGCGGAGGGCCGTCGACAGCCCGGGAGGGCGCTCCACCCGAGACGTCGTAGGCGCGGCCCCGACTCCGCGCGCCATCGTCGACGAGAGCGGCACTGTGACCGGCTGGAGCGAGAGTGCCGAACAACTGCTCGGGTACCCGTCGGCGCAGATCCTGGGCCGTCCGGCGGCCTCGTTGCTCGCCGAGGCGCCCACGGCGAGCGGTCCCCCGTCCTTCCTGGAGGTGCCGAGGTGGCACGGCACGCTCGCGCTCCGGCACCGGGACGGCCACTCCTTCAAAGCGACGGTCCTCGCACATCGGCGGACGGCGAACGACGGGGCCCGCGATTGGCTCCTGGTTTCTGCCGCGTCAGGGCCCGAGCTCCGGCCCGAGGACGATCTGCTCATGCGGCAGTGCCTGCAGCAGTCCCCGTCCTGCGCGACCTCGGTGTACGACACGAACCTGCGCTATCGCCGGTCCAACCGGACCGCGCAGAGCGCACTGGGCCTGAGTGAGGACGAGCTGCGCGGTCTGCGGATGACGGACGTCCTCCCCACACCCTTGTCGGAGGATGTCGAGCGGCGGATGCGGGTGGCCCTGGAAACCGGTGAGCCGCAGTACGTGGAGAACCACGCGCGGGCCCCCGGTGAGACTCGCGAGCACGCCTGGTCGGTCCATCTGTACCGGGTGGAGGCCCCGGACGGCCGCGTCCTGGGCGTGGCCGCCACCGGGCACGACATCACGGAGCAGTACTGGGCCCGCAAGCGCCTCCAGCTGATCGCCGAGGCCAGCACCCGGATCGGCAGCACGCTGGACGTGGCCCGGACGGCGCAGGAACTGGCGGATGTGGCCGTCCCGGAACTCGCCGACTTCCTCAGCGTCGACCTGCTGGTGTCCCTGGACGACGTGTCCGAGCAGCCCTGGGGAGGGTTGACGGCGGGCGGCCCGCTCGCCCTGCGGCGCATCGCCCACCAGTCCGTGCATCCGGGAACCCCCGAGGCGGTCATCGCACTGGGCGAGGTGGACGACTATCCGGAGGGCTCCCCGCCGGCGGAGAGCATGCGGTCGGGACGTTCCGTGCTGTACCAGATGGCCGAGCCGTTGATCGCCGAGTGGGTCGCCAAGGATCCGATCCGGTCGTCCCGGGTCCGCGACTTCGGCTTCCACTCGGCGATGACAGTGCCCCTGACAGCACGCGGAGCCACCCTGGGTGTCGTCGTCTTCGCTCGTCACCGGCACCCCGAGCCGTTCAGGGAGGACGACCTGGTGCTGGCCGAGGAACTGGCGGCCAGGGCGGCGGTCTGTATCGACAACGCCCGTCGTTACACCCGCGAACGAGGCACGGCGGTCACCCTGCAGCGCAGCCTGCTGCCGCAGCGGCTGCCCGAGCAGGCCGCGGTGGAGTTCGCCTCCCGCTACCTCCCGGCCGGCGGCCGAGCCGGGGTGGGCGGGGACTGGTTCGACGTCATCCCGCTGTCCGGGGCCAGGGTGGCGCTGGTCGTGGGCGACGTCGTGGGCCACGGCATCCACGCCTCCGCGACCATGGGACGACTGCGTACGGCGGTACGGACCCTCGCCGACATCGACCTGCCTCCCGACGAACTTCTCACACACCTCGACGATCTGGTGGGCCGCCTGGCCACGGAGGCCGAGGGCACGGGGCCGGCCGCGGGAGAGGCTGAGACTGCGGGAGACGTCGGGGCGACCTGTCTGTACGCCGTCTACGATCCCGTCTCCCGCCGCTGCACTCTCGCCCGGGCCGGGCATCCGCTGCCGGCCGTGGTGAGCCCCGACGGCACGGTGGAACTGCTCGACCTGCCGACGGGGCCCCCACTGGGCCTGGGCGGACTGCCCTTCGAGGCGATGGAGACCGAACTGCCGGAGGGCAGTCTGCTCGTGCTCTACACGGACGGTCTGATCGAGTCCCGTGGTCAGGACATCGACGTCGGCGTCTCCCGTCTGTGCCGCGCCCTTGCCGGACCGGCGGTGTCTCTGGACGTGCTGTGCGACACGGTCCTCGGTGACTTGCTTCCCGAACGGCCCGCCGACGACGTGGCCCTGCTCGTCGCCCGTACCCGCGCGCTCAAGGCCGACCGGGTAGCCGCCTGGGACGTCGCCCCCGATCCGGCCGCTGTCGCCGGGGCCCGCAAGAACGCCCTCGGCCAGCTGGAGGCGTGGGGTCTGACGGATGCGGCCTTCGTGACCGAGCTGATCGTCAGTGAACTGGTCACCAACGCCATCCGGTACGGAGAGCCGCCCATCCAACTCCGTCTCATCCACGACCGGAACCTCATCTGCGAGGTCTCGGACACCAGCAACACGGCACCCCACATGCGCCGTGCCCGCACCTACGACGAAGGCGGCCGCGGTCTGCTCCTGGTCGCCCAGCTCACCCAACGCTGGGGTACCCGCCCGACCGACACCGGCAAGACGATCTGGGCGGAACAGAGCATCGAGCAGAACGCCGACTGATCAAGGACACGGTCACGGACCGGACCCGATGTCCTGCGCCAGAGATCCGTCGGCAGAAGCGGGCGGTGGCGGCGTAGGCGGTGCGGGGCCCAGCGCACAGCCGTGGTTGACAGATTGGGATGCCCGAATGGTGCGCGGACGTGAGGCATCAACGGTCCTGAGCCAGTGCGACGAGTTCCGCGAACAGTCCTCCGGCGTTTACAAGGTCCTCGTACTTCCCATGTTCGATGACTCGTCCTTTGTCCATGACGAGGATGCGGTCGGCGAGCCGTGTGTTCTCGAGTTGGTGGGTGACGACGATCGTCATGCGCTCGGCGGCGATCCGTTTGATCTCCAGGAAGATGGCGTGCTCACCGCGGGCATCCATCTGTGAGGTCGGCTCATCCAGGATCAGTAGTGGCGTTTGGCGGTAGAGCGCGCGGCCGCACACGAGTCGCTGCCACTGGCCTCCGGACAGTTCGGCGCCGCCGAACAGCTCTTTGGCCAGGAGTGTGTCGAGTTGCTGGGGCAGCTTTTCGATCGCTTCCCGCATCCCGACGGCGTCGACGACGTCCCACACCGGACCGTCGTCGTACGTCTTGGGCTGACCGAGGGTGATGTTCTCGCGGGCGCGCAGGGGCCAGCACGCGAACCCCTGAGGGACGAGCGCGGTGCGTTTCCACACGGAGTCGGGGGCGGCCCGGGCAAGGTCGATGCCGTCCCACAGGACGCGGCCCTTGTCTGCGAGGAGGATGCCGGTGATGAGCTTGGCCAGAGTGGACTTGCCCGAGCCGTTCTCGCCGACGACGGCGAGGATCTCACCGCGGCGCAGCGTGAGCGAGACTCCCGCGACGGCTGGTTCCTCCTTGCCTGGGTACCGGTAGACGACCTCGTCGAGGCGGATCTCGTCCACGCGTTCCGGGATGGTCAATTCCCCGCGTTTGGGGGCGCGTTCGGTGGCCATGTCGAGGAAGGACCTCATGTCGGCCAGGTAGAGCGAGGTGTGGAACATCGCGGCTCCGTGGATGACGAACTGGGAGAGCGAGGCCAGTGTGGTCTGGACGGCGACCAGGGCGGTGGCCGCGACGGGCAGGGCGACCCGGCCGGTGGTGGCCAGCCAGGCGAGGGTGGCCCAGGTACCCAGCTGGAAGATGCCGCCCAGGGCACTGGTGGCCAGGACGATGCGGAGCATCCGCGGGGCTGCGGTCACGGTGCGCTCGTCGATGCGGTCGGACAGGGCGCGGTACCAGTAGATGAGGTAGTCGGTCATGCCGTTGGCGCGGACCTCGTCGCCGTAGCGGGAGTAGGTGGCCCACCAGCGCATCATGGAGCGCACGTTGCGGTCGCCGACGTTGAGGTAGTGGGTCTCGTAGTCAACGCGTGCGGACAGCACTGCGCCGGCGCCGGCCGGAAGCACGGCCAGCAGGAGAAGCGGCAGCATCAGCGGGTGCAGCGCGGTGATGACCCCGCTCGCGGCGATCATGCGAATCAGGGCGGACATGAACCGCTGGGCATCCTGCACCATCATCCGGGTCCTGGTGACGCCGACTTCGGCCGCCTCCTGCCGGTCGGCGAATCCGTCCTCGCCATACGCGGCTGACTCCACGCGGCACACGGCGGCGACGAGGGCGACGTCCGCCTCGGTCATCAGCAGAGGTGTGATCCGTCCGTCGGCGTACGAGGACACGGCTCCGCTGATGCGGCCCACGCCCGCAGCTGTCGTCACCACGACCAGGGCGGGCAGTGCGGCGTGCAGACGTCCGGAAACCGGCCCGGTGGAGAGGAGGTGGGTCATTGCCTGGGCAGTGAAGGCGAGGACGACGGCAGCCGCGATGCCGGTGAGCAACTGGCAGACCAGGAGCAGCACGACGCCGGCCCTGTCGACGGCCCACGCCATCCGCGCGGTGTGCCCGAGCACGGAGGGAAGGCGTCGGCACATTGCTCCGAAACTGGCATCTGCCAGCGGGTTCTTCCCGTACTTGCCCTCGAAGGTGATGCCGGCCGGGGGTGGAGGGGGCGGCGTGTCCTCGTTTGCGGTCGAGGCGTCAGTCACAGGCACCTGTGTCCCTCCTTGGGGGCTGTGCCGCACCTGGATGGCTCGGCATGCCCGGCATAACGACATGCCGCGGGATTCGAACGCGCTCGCTTTCGGACGTGCAGGGGCCCTTGAACCGCAAGGGGTGAACCTGTGACCGCCGTGCCGGAACGGCCCAGGGCCGGTGCAGCTATGACCGAATCGCCGATGCCTGTGACACCTGTGACGCATGAGGTTTCGGGCGGTGATCGGCTCGCGATGGCACCCGAGGACTCGTCAAACCAAGATCACTCTTGCCCAATTGGGCAAGGCTGCTCTTGGAGGGCAACGCTCTCCCGGATCATGTGATCGCTGGTTCGCACCGCGCGAAGTGTTTCGGTTGGGCGGGCGGCCCCGGAGAGGCCACCCGCCTACCGGAGGCCCGGGCACCGTGCATATGGCCCCGTGATGGCCGCCTGGGCCGCTGCAGGCCGGGCATCTGCGTGCCGCGGGTACTGGCCGCCGCCGTAGACGCGCAGGGTGAAGGTCTCCGTGCGCGAGGTACCCGGCCAGGTCGCAGGCGTCCAGCGCATGCTCCATCCGTGCTCACCGTTTCACCGCTGATCTGCGGCTGCGGCTGCGGCTGCGGCTGCGGCTGCGGCTGCGGCTGCGGCTGCGGCTGCGGCACGATCCCACTTGGGTGCACCGACGGCAGAACCTCATGCCGTCCAGGCCGCGGCGGCAGCCAGGCCACGAGAAGGAGGTACCGAGAAGTGTCACCTGCTGACCACCGGGTGGCTGCTGTCCGCTCGGCGGTTGGTCGGAGTTCAGGGAATCCTTGGAGAGCGCGTCACCGCGAGCGATCGACTGCCGCCACGTCGCGCGAAACCCGAACCGCACCGGAAGGAATCTCACGCCATGCCCGAGATCGCGCCCAAGGCTCCGACTGCACCAGGAGTGCGGTCCTGGTGGGGAATCCCGTACGCCACAGCCGAGCGATACCGCCGTCCCGTGGTCGCGGACTTCGATCCGGACCGCCCCTGGGACCGCAAGGGCGTCGTCGCTGTCCAGCCCGACAGCGGCGACTGGCTCGAAGCGGACAACGGGATGGGCGAGGACTGCCTGAACCTGAACGTGTGGGCTCCCGAGCAGCCGGCCGGGAAGGCGCTTCCGGTGGCCGTGTACATCCATGGCGGCGGATTCGAGTACGGCGCGAACACGCAGATCACCTCGAACGCGTCTGGTCTTGCCGCGACGGGGCGCGTGGTGGGTGTGTCACTCAACTACCGGCTCGGCGCACTGGGTGCGCTCTCGCTCTCCCAGTACGGCGGGCGGCTCGCCGAGGCCAGCAACCTCGGCCTCCAGGACGTCATCGCCGCGCTCACCTGGATCAAGCAGAACATCACCCACTTCGGTGGCGACCCCGACCAGGTCACCGTCTTCGGCCACAGCGCCGGCGCCTACTCCACCCTCGGGCTGCTCGGGGCCTCCTCCGCGGACGGCCTGTACCGGCGGCTGGCCGGGTTCTCCGGCGCGCCCTCGCGTCTCGTCCCCGCCTGGTGGGCAGAGGAACTCGCGGAGCGGTTCGTCACCGAACTCGGTGTCGCCGGCAACCCCGACAAGCTGATCGATCTCGACGCGGCCTCCCTGGTGGCCGCCCTGCGCACGGTCTGTCCGACGGACCTCGGAGTCCGTGGCGGGATGGACAACAAGAGTCTCGGTGTCGTTCTGGACGCCGAGCAGCCCGGCGGAGTGCTGCACGCCCACCCCCTGGACGTCCTGGCCTCGGGCTCGCACAGGGACATCGACGTCCTGTTGAGCACGGCCAGTGACGAGATGGGCTGGTGGGTGGCCAACGACCTCGACCGGTTCGACCCGCACACCGTCGACCGCGTCACCGACGAATTCGCGGGGTGGCGCATTCCCCGCTCCCGCGCCAGGAAGATCGTCGATGTCTACGACCAGGGCGGCCGCACACCTGCCGAGGTCCGCGCCGCGTCCCTGACGGACTACATCTTCACGCTCCCCGCAGCCCGCGGCGCGCTGGCCCACGCCGCCGCGGGCGGCACCGCCCATCTCCTCGCGATCGGGCCCGCCGAGGGCGCGCCCGCCGTGCACGGCACCGAGATGTACGCCCTGGTCGGCCAGGAACAGCCGGGCCGCAGCCCCGAACAGGCCGCCCGGGACACGCGTATCCGCGACATCGTCCTCGACTTCGTCACCGGCGAGCAGACCCACCTGTGGCCCGCCGTCACGGACCGGCCCACCTCGGGAAGTGCCGGCGACCTCCCGTATGAGCCGAGTGCCCACTATCAGGCGGTCCTCGACCTGTTCGAGAACATCGCCCGCCCCTGACGGTCACCGGGCGACCCGGAACAGCGCACCAGGGGGCGAACCGAGTAAGGAACCAGACATGAGCCAACCGCCAGCAGCCGGCGACGCCGCACCGGCGACGATGCGTGCCGTCGTTGTCACCCGGCCCGGTGGCCTCGACGCACTGGAGATCAAGGATGTGCCGGTGCCCGTACGCAAGCCCGGCTGGGTGCGGATCAGGGTGAAGGCGTTCGGCGTCAACGAGTCCGAGGTCACCACCCGCAAGGGCGAGTCGGACGCGGAAGTCACCTACCCGCGTGTGCCCGGCATCGAAGGCGTCGGCGTCGTCGATGAAGCCGACGAGGACAGCGGCCTGCGGCCGGGACAGCAGGTGGCCACGATGATGGGCGGCATGGGCCGCTCGTACGACGGCGCGTACGCCCAGTACGTGACCGTCCCGGCGGGACAGGTCATCCCGTTCGAGACCGGCCTGCCGTGGGACGTCGTCGGTGCGCTTCCGGAGATGTTCCAGACCGCCTACGGATCGCTGAGCACCGGCCTGGACCTCAAGGCCGGGCAGACGCTGCTGATCCGCGGCGGCACCTCCACGGTCGGGCTCAGCGCGGCGGCGCTTGCCAAGGAGCTCGGGGCCACCGTCATCGCCACCACGCGCCACGCGGGCAGGACCGACGACCTGCGTGCCGTCGGGGTCGACCATCCGGTCACGGACGACGGCAGCATCGCCGCAAAGGTACGGGCCCTTGCGCCGGGCGGCGTGGACGCCGCCCTCGAACTGGTCGGCTGCTCCGTTCTGCCCGACACCCTGAAGTGCGTACGGAAACACGGCACCGTCTGCTTCACCGGCGCGCTGGCAGGGGCCTGGAGCATCCCCGACTTCACCCCGTTCATGATCCCGTTCGGGGTGCGGTTGACCAGCTACGGAGGCGGGGCGCGCGATCTGCCTGCGCCGGTCTTCCAGCGGCAGCTCCGGGCCATCGCCGACGGGCGGCTCAACGCCCCGGTCGCGAAGGTCTACCACGGCCTCGAACAGGTGCGAGCCGCCCAGGCCGACGTCGAAGCCCGGTCCACGCCCGGCAAGCACGTGGTCGTACTCGACGACGCCGACAGCTTCGGCCGCTTCGGCCGCTGAGAAACGCAACCACCGGCCGGCAGGCCGACGGCAAGACACGGAAAGGAGGCGTCGTGAGCGTGAACAAGGAAGAAATCAGCAAGACCATCATCGAATTGGAGAAGTCCTTCAACGAGCGGTGGAGCGCCGGTGACAACCGCGGCTACCTCGACGGGTTCGCCGAGGAGGTCAGCTATTTCGACCCGATCCTCGAGAACATCCTGGTCGGCCGGGAACAGGGTCATCGCATGGATCGACTCCATCTACTCCGACCCGAGCATCGTGCGCAGCGAGTACCTCAACCCGCAGGTCCACGTCAGCGACAGTGGTGACTTCGCTGTCCTGGCGTACAACCTGAAGACCTTCGTGCTCGACGAGAACGGCAAGGAGGAGGAGCTCCGCGCCTGGAACGCCACCCACGGATACCGCCTCACCGACGGCCAGTGGCGCATCGCGCACTCCAACTGGGCTTTCTCCCAGACCGTCACGGAGAAGATCGCTTCCTGACCGGATGAGCCCGGGCACCAGCTGCTCAGTGAAGGGACCAACCAGTGGGCAAGGCCGTCAAAGGGGCGAAGGGTCCCGCCGCTGTCCGGAGGCTTCGTCCACGTACACCTGCTGCCGCCGCCTGCCCCAGGCAGCGTGGGCGGCCGTGGACAGCGTGGAGCACGTGCCCGCCGCACTCCTCCTGCGGCAACGGCCGGGCATGGGGTGGTGTTCGGGCCGCCGGGCGAGGAGTCGTATGCGTTCAACAGTGAGGGAGCCTGCCGCGTCGGCACCGGACCGTGCAGGAGGTCGACGAGGGCGGACTGCTCGAACAGCAACTGACCGCAGGACCTCCCGTTACTCCGGCGTCGAGGACGCCACAGCCCAGGTGGTGTACGGCAGGATCGGCAACGGAGACACCGTCGTGGACGCGGCCGACGCGGCCGTGACCGGCTTCGACGCCGCGCGGCCCGCCGTAGACCGAGCGGACGACGCTCCCGGGCGTCTGCAGCCGACGCCCGGCACCCCAGCCCTGTGACCTCGCCCCACGACCCGGAAGACCGATGGAACCGACCGAACCGACCCTGCCGCTGTTCGACGACGAGCCGCCCCGCCCACTGGCCGACCGCCTACGCCCCAGCCGCCTTGCGGACGTCGTCGGACAGGACCACCTCCTGGCCCCCGACGCCCCGTTGGGCCGCTTGCTCGCACAGCGCCGCCTCAGCTCCGCAGTCCTGTGGGGGCCGCCCGGCGTCGGCAAGACGACCATTGCCCGGCTCCTCGCCGACGCCGCCGGGCTCGCCTTCGCACCGGTGTCGGCCACCTTCTCCGGCGTGGCCGAACTGCGCAAGGTATTCGCCGCCGCCCGCAGCCGACGCACCGTCGGGCAGGGCACGCTGCTGTTCGTCGACGAGATCCACCGCTTCAACCGGGCCCAGCAGGACAGCTTCCTGCCCTACGTCGAGGACGGCACGATCACCCTGATCGGCGCCACCACCGAGAACCCGAGCTTCGAACTCAACGGGGCCCTGCTCTCCCGCACGCAGGTCCTCATCCTCAAACGCCTCGACGAGAGAGCCCTGTCCACCCTGCTCGATCGCGCCGAAACCCTCATCGGCCACCCACTGCCCCTGGACGACGACGCCCGCAACGCCCTGATCGCCATGGCCGACGGTGACGGCCGCTACCTGCTCAACATGGCCGAACAGCTCCAGACCCTCCCGACTCCCGAGACCCCCCTGGACACCACCGCGCTCGCCCACCACATCCAGCAGCGCGCACCGCTGTACGACAAGGCGCAGGAAGGCCACTACAACCTGATCTCCGCACTCCACAAGTCGATGCGCGGCTCCGACCCGGACGCGGCCCTGTACTGGCTCGCCCGCATGCTCGACGGCGGTGAGGATCCGCTGTTCATCGCCCGCCGGTTGACCCGCTTCGCGAACGAGGACATCGGCATGGCCGACCCGCACGCCGTCCAGCAGACGCTCGCCGCCTGGGACGTGTACGAGCGACTCGGCTCCCCCGAGGGCGAGTTGGCGATCGCCCAAGCGGTCGTCTACCTCGCCACCGCCCCCAAATCCATCGCCGTCCACCGCGGCTTCAACGCCGCCCACCGTTCCGCGCGACGCACCGGCTCGCTCATGCCGCCCGCCCACATCCTCAACGCTCCGACCCGGCTGATGAAGGACATCGGCTACGGCAAGGACTACCAGTACGACCCAGACACCACCGACGGCTTCTCCGGCGCCGACTACCTTCCCGAGGACATGAGCCGCGAGACGTACTACGAACCCACCCGCAACGGCTACGAGGCCCAGATCGCCGAGCGTCTGCGCCAGTGGGCCGCTCTACGGGCCCGTAGGCAAAGGTGAGCGGCACGGGCGTCCGACGCCGTTACAGGAACGTCGAGTAGGACGGTCGCCGGTCCGGGGGCCTCAGCGCGCTCGGGGGAAAAGCTGTTCGACAGCCGTCACCACCGCGGCGCGGCGGGCGGCGGTGGTGGGGTCCACGGCGTGTGCGGCGGCGGCCTCGCTGTGTTCGGGCTGTGCCGCCCAGGTCGTGGCGAGCTGGTTGACCAGGGCGAGGACGTCGGCCGGGTCCCAGGCGGGATCGAGCTGTCCGGCCTGCTGCGCCTGGCGGAGCTGGTCGATTTTGCGGGCGATCAATGCCTGGGAGTGATCGTCGGCAGCCGTTGAGGTGCCCGGCAGTTCGAGGCGGCCCCAGGTGATCAGGCGGTGGTGGTCCGGACGGGCGACGAAGTAGTCGAACAGGCGGCCCGCATAGCCAGGGAGGTCGGAAGGGTCCAGCTGGGTGGCCTCGGCGATGACGGCGTGCTCCCGTGCGGCGACGTCGGCATAGAGCGCGTCTTTGCTGCGGAAGTAGGCGTAGACGCGTTCCTTGCTCGTCTTGGCGAGCTTGGCGAGGCGGTCCACGCGCGCGCCGGCGATGCCGTGGCGGGCGAACTCCTCCATGGCAGCGGTGAGGATGCGCTCGCGCGTGGTGTCGCTGGCGGGGGCGGGCGCTGCTGTCTGGCCGGAGTCGCGGGACTGGGACATGGTCCCAGGATAGAGCACCGAACTATTTGGTTTGGCATCTGGGCGATCGGCGCGTAGAGTCAAACGGAACAGTTCGGTTTGGCCTCTGAGGGTGAAGCCGGCGAAACACTGAGGAGTGAACTCATGCAGCACCGCAATCTGGGCTCTCAGGGTCTGCGCGTCTCGGCGCTCGGCCTGGGGATCATGGGCATGTCCATGGCCTACGGCGCCTCGAACGACGACGAGGGCATCGCGACCATCCGCCGCGCCCACGAACTCGGGATCGACTTCTTCGACACCGCCGAGCTGTACGGCGCCGGTACCGGCAGCAACGAGATTCTCCTGGGCGAGGCGGTCAAGGACTTCCGCGACGAGGTGGTCCTCGCCACCAAGTTCGGCTTCGACATGACCGCCCCGCTGCACAGCCCCGGTTACAACAGCCGCCCGGAAAACATCCGCAAGGTCGCCGAGAACAGCCTGCGTTACCTGCAGAGCGACCACATCGACCTCTTCTACCAGCACATCTCCGACCCCTACGTTCCGGTCGAGGAGGTCGCCGGCGTGGTCGGCGAACTGATCGCCGAGGGCAAGGTGAAGTACTTCGGCCTGAGCAACGTCGGCCCCCAGTACATCCGTCGCGCCCACGCCGTCACCCCGGTCTCCGTGCTCCAGTACGAGTACTCGCTCTTCGAGCGGGAGGTCGAGGAGAAGATCCTTCCCGTTCTGCGGGAACTCTGCATCGGCCTGGTGCCCTACTCCCCGCTCGGCCGCGGCTTCCTCGCCGGCCAGGTCAGGCCCGCGAGCGAGTACCCCGCGGACGACATGCGCAGCTGGGACGAGCGCTGGCAGGGCGAGAACTACACGTACAACGTGCACGCCATTGAACAGCTCAAGAGTCTGGCCGACACCAAGGGCATCACCACCGCGCAGCTCGCGCTGGCCTGGCTGCTCGCCCAGGGCGAGGACATCGCGCCCATTCCCGGCACCCGCAGCACCAAGCGCCTTGAGGAGAACGCCGGCGCCGTCGACGTCCAGCTCTCGGCCGCCGATCTGACCCGCATCACCGAGATCCTCCCCCAAGGCTCGGCAGGCAGCCGCTACCCCGCTGCGATGCTGTCCAGCTTCACCACGGACTGACCGCACCGGCCCACGCGCATACGACGCCGGGCCCGGAGGCGGCGGCCCTCCTCGCAGGACTGCGAAAAACATCACGGGGACCCCACGTTCCAGGAGCAAGCACGGCTTCGCCAACCGGCATCGGGAGAACCGAAAATGATCACTGTCACCGCCGCCACCGGGCACCTGGGCAGACTCGTCGTCGAGGACCTGCTGCAGCACGGCGTGCCCGCCGACCAGATCGTGGCCGCCGTACGCAACCCGGCCAAGGCCACCGATCTCGCCGACGGCGGCGTTCAGGTGCGCGAGGCCGACTACACCCGGCCCAAGACACTCGCCGCGGCGTTCGCCGGCTCCGACAGACTTCTGCTGATCTCCTCCAGCGAGGTCAGCGAGCGGCAGGCGCAGCACAAGAACGTCGTGCAGGCCGCGGTGGACGCCGGTGTCGAGCTGATCGCGTACACCAGCGCCATCAACGCCGCACCAGCGGCACGAAGCTCACCGAGGAGCACAGGATTACCGAGGCGCTGATACGGGAGTCCGGCCTGCCGTACGTCTTCCTGCGCAACGGCTGGTACATCGAGAACAACACCGAGAACCTCGCCACCGCGTTCCAGTTCGAGTCGAGCGTGCCGCCGCCGCGCATGCTCGTCTTCGGCGCCATCGACTTCGCCGCGGACGAACGGTCACATCCGGCGCACAGTGGGAGCCATCCTGCGCGAGGTCGAAGGTGCCCGTGCGGCCGGCATCCAGCAGGGCGCGGGCTTCGGCTGTTACTGCGACGCCCGTCCCGTCTTCGCCACCCGGACACGCTTTCCCGAGGCCGACGACATCGTGGTCGACTGGCCACACCGACACCCGGACCGACGACCGCACCGTGATCTGCGTCCTCACCCACGACGCCAAGTTCGACATACCCCTCCTGGAAACAGCCCTGCTCCTGCCGGCCGCCTACATCGGCGCGATGGGCTCCCGCCGCACCCACGACGACCGCGACCGCAGACTCCGCGAAACCTGCCTCACCGACGCCGAACTGACCCGCCTGCACTCACCCATCGGCCTCGACCTCGGCGCCGCACCCCCGAGGAGACCGCCGTGTCCATCGCCGCCGAGATCATCGCCACCCGCCACGGCGGAACAGGCCTGCCCCTGCGCGAGTCACACACACCGATCCACCATGACACCGAAGCGCGCCGGTCCGGGTCCGCGTCCCCGGTCGGGAGCTTCTGAACGCGGACTGAAGAGACCCAGTCATTGAGCTCAGCCACCACCTCTTCTCGGCCACGAGGTACTCCATCCCCCAGCCGTGCCGGCCCAGTACCGAGCCGCGGAAGGTCGGCCGATGAGTTTCCGGAGGCTGTGCGGTCTACCTGTCGACGAAAGGAGCGCACCATGCGCAAGATCATCGTTTGCACGTTCCTGACACTGGACGGCGTCATGCAGGCACCGGGTGGTCCGGACGAGGACACCCAGAGCGGGTTCGAGCACGGCGGCTGGCAGAAACCGGTGACCGACGACGAGGTCGGCGCCGCCATCGCCGGTTGGTACGAGACCTCCGACGCGATGCTGCTCGGCCGCAAGACGTACGAAATCTTCGCGGCGTACTGGCCGACCGCCGAACCCGACAACCCGTTCACCGATCGGATGAACGGCATGCCCAAGTACGTGGCGTCTCGAACCCTGACGTCCCTCGAGTGGCAGAACTCCACGCTGCTGCAGGGCGACATCGCCGATGCCGTACGCACGCTCAAAGCGTCCGACGGCGGCAACATCAACGTCGTCGGCAGCGGTGACCTCGCCCAGACCCTGATGCAGCACGACCTCGTCGACGAATACCGGCTGACCATCCATCCGGTCATCATCGGCACCGGCAAACGGCTGTTCGCCGACGGAGCGATCCCCACTGCGCTGGAGCCGGTCAGCGTCTCGACGACGAAGGGCGGCACCGTCGTCGGCGTCTATCGGCCGAACGGCAGGCCCGGCTACGACAGTTACTAGCAGGGACGCCGCTCCCCCGGCCTCTTCCTGGCACTGGCCAGTCATCGGACGCGGCCAGGTCCAGGACGTCGACCACAGAGGCCGGGCCCACCCGGTCAGGTGGAGACGGCGGCATCGGAACCCCTGCGGAAGCCGACGCGTCATGTCGGCGTGAGGCAGGTGCATGGCGCGCATGTGGCCTGCTCGCCATGCAGTGGACCATCGCGCCATCAGCCGTACGACCCATAGGCATGGCTAGCCCGGTGTACGGCTGCGCTGACACCTGGACCTGCGCCGGAAACCGGGCTCCGGGCACCGGTGCGGCGCGGGATAGCCCGACCCGGTATTCGACTCACCCACCATGGCCACCGAGAGCGGCACCACGGCCGGGGCTTCGGTGACGTGATCGAGCAACGTCCGTGGCGTGAGTCCGTCAGTGAGGGCCGGGCGTTGCGTCGTCGGCTCGCACAGCCCTCATTGGGGAGTGGTTCGCCTCAGCCTCGGCCATCCCCGCTGGGAGCGGGACAGCCCTGAGGATGCGCTGCGTATCGACGGAGCGAAGATCCGTCGCCTGCCGGCTTCTGCCACCGAAGTTTCAGTTGGCGCCACCAGTGCTGCCGTTGCGGATCATCCAGTTCCACCGGCGCATCCGGCAACGCCGAGAAGACGCCGGCCTTTGCGTGCCAGCCACCGAACACGGCACGGAACGTCGGATGGGGATGGTGCGGTACGGGGCCCCTCAAGGAAGGCATTTCGTTCTCCTCAGCTCGCTCCGTTAACGGTAACGTGACCGCTAACGTTACCGTTAACGAGATTCTTGCGCAGGAGTCGGGAGTCGGTCAACGCCCACCGCCGGATGGCTTTCGAAGCGCCGCCGGCACCCCAGAGCTGCCCTATCGGACAGGCGGTGGGGCGACTGGCCGGCGAACCTGGTTGACTTGGGTGCAGGGCGGCACAGGAACAGAAGTGAGTGGGCAACGTGGCCGGACAGCGGGCAACGGAAGACCAGCCGGTACGGGGCGCGAGGGCCGTCAAACGCGTCACGCTCAGGGACGTGGCTGAGGCGGCGGGCGTGTCCCACCAGACCGTCTCCCGGGCGATCAACGGCAAGGGGGAGATCGACCCGGCGACTCAGCGCCGGGTGCTCGATGTGGCACGGCAACTGCGGTACCGGCCCAGCAGGTTCGGCCGGGGGCTGAACCGCCCGGACGTCGTGTCGGTCGGCCTCATCGTGCCCGACGTGGTCAACCCCTTCTTCCCGGAATTCGTGGCCGGAGTGATCGCCGCGGCGAACGAACGCGACTGGCAGGTCCTCGTGGCCAGCACCGAGAACGACCGTTCCCGGGAACTGGCTCTGGTCCGCTCACTAGGCCAGCAGGTCGACGCTCTTGTCGGCTACCTCAGCCATCCCGATGCGGAACTCGAGCCGTACGTGGAAACCATGCCGCTCGTCGTGGTCGACCGGGGCCTGGAATCGTCGACCCACGCGCTGGTCCACATCGACACCGCGGCCGGAGTCCGGGCCGGGATGCAGCACCTCATCGACCGCGGTCACCGCCGGATCGGCCTGATCGACTGCGAGTGTCTGAGTGCCCCGCTGGTCCGGCGCCGCACTTTCCTCGAAGTAGCCGACGAACACGCGCTGCCCGTCGATGAGAGCTGGGTTGTCATGGGCGAGCAGTCACCGGCCGGGGGCGCCGCCGCGTTCGAGGCCCTGCACGCCGCGCGCCCGGACCTCACCGCGGTGATTGCCTTCAATGACCTGGTCGCGATCGGCGCGCTCCGGGCTGCCCGCCGGCTCGGCGTCCGGGTGCCGGACGACTGCGCACTCGTCGGCTACGACGGGCTGAGCATCGTCGATCTCGTCGACCCCCCGCTGACTACCCTCCACCTCGACAAGCGCCGTCTGGGCGAACTGGCCATCCACCAGGTCGACCAGCTCCTCGCAGGCGAACTGCCACCCCCTATCGTCCTGACGCCCACCCTGCATGTCCGCGACACAACGTGACCCACCTTGACTGCGGTCGCGCGGGTAGCTCGGCCCAAGCGCCGGTGTCGGTTCGTATCCCTGATGGAAGTAGGCCCGCTGCTCTGCCGACAAGCTCGGAGCAGGCTTCCGGGTTGCCCGGTTTCACGCTCGACTCAAAGCCCTCGTGCGCAACCGGCGCACATGTCTTCAGCACCAGGCAGACACCCTCGACGGCTCATGGCCGGCACCGGCACGGCCCTCGACGATCCAGCCTCACCCCTGACGAACCGAAGCCAGCGACGCCTGGGGCTTCGGGCAACGCCCCCTACCCCGAAGCGGGTTGGGTGCGCAGCCGGTCGATCTCGGCGAGCACCCGGTCCACATTCAGTGTCCGGGCTGACCAGGCTGGGCACCGCCTGTCCCGGTCTGCTCGTTTGACCTTTCCATGGGGAGGCCCATGCCAGGTCACTGCCCTCGACGGGTACTCGCCGCCGCATGGGATCTTTGAGTTCTGTGGTGCTGCTGCTGTTGTTCGTGCTGAGCGCGGCCGTCATCTGGTATGCGGGCATCAAGCTGTCCGACACCACCGACGTGCTGGCCCAACGTCTCCATCTGGGCAGCGCCCTGGGCGGGCTCATCCTCCTCGCGATCGCAACCAACCTGCCCGAGATCGCCATCACCGTCTCGGCCGCCCTGGCCGGCCACCTGGACGTCGCCGTCGGCAACATCCTCGGCGGCATCGCCCTGCAGACCGTCGTCCTGGTCATCCTGGATGCCTCCGGGGTACGTCCCCGCGCGCCGCTGACCCGCCTGGCCGCGAGCCTTCAACTCGTACTGGAGGGTGCGCTCGTGGTGGTCGTCCTGGCTGTCGTCGTCATGGGCACCCAGCTCTCCCCGGACCTGCACGCCGCGCGTCTGGCCCCGGCGTCCGTGGCGATCGCCGTGCTGTGGGGGGTGGGCCTGGTGCTGCTGAACCGGGCCGGCCGCGGTCTGCCGTGGCGGGAAGGCGGTGACGCCCCCGACGGCCAGCCCGAACCCCGCGGCCACTCCCGCGGGAAGAAGGAGAAGGCCGCGACTGCCAAGGGTGTCGGCACCCGCCGCGCCGCACTCGTGTTCGCCGCAGCGGCCCTAGCGACGCTGATCGCGGGCGTGGTCATCGAGCGCAGCGGCGAGGAGCTCTTCGCCCGCCAAGGACTGAGCGGTGTCCTGTTCGGCGCGACCGTCCTGGCCGCGGCGACCTCCCTGCCCGAGGTCAGCACCGGCCTGACCTCCACCCGGCTCGGCGACTACCAGCTCGCCATCAGCGACATCTTCGGCGGCAACGCCTTCCTGCCCGTGCTGTTCCTCCCGGCCGCCGTCATCTCCGGCAAGCCCGTCCTGCCGGCCGCGCACGACACCGACATCTACCTCACCGCGCTCGGCATCATCCTCACCGTCATCTACATGACCGGGCTGATCTTCCGGCCCCGTCGGCAGTACGCACGGATGGGCATCGACAGCATCACCGTCCTCGCCGTCTATCTCATCGGCATCGCCGGACTGGCCACCATCGCCACCTGAACCAGCCTGCCGTTCGCGACCGGCAACACCGATCGGTGGATCCGAGCCCCGCTCATGGGAGCGACTGCTGTCCCGTCAGCCTCCAGCCGCCGACCGCCGGACTCCGGTAGCAGGCGTCCGCCCGATCCCGGTGGCAGTCCTGCATCGCCCGCCGCTCGAAGGGATGCGCCTCTGGAACCAGCCGGGGTAGCGGGACAGGCCGCTGGGGTCGCGCGGGTCGATCCGTACGGCGGTCAGGCGTCGCCGTATGAGTCGACTCGTTCCCCTGGGGTCAACCGAGTTGTTCGAACGTCGCTGCTGGGGACGCGGAGAGGGGCCGGTCGCTCCCGGAGGAGGAGACCGGCCCCTACGCCGTGTCGACGGGACCAGGGATCCACGTCGAGTGGACGGGGTCAGGGTTCAGCTCAGACCGAGGTTCGACAGTGCGGTCGTCCAGTCCGTGATGATCGCGTCCTGGGCGTCGGCAAGAGTGACGGTGCCGGCGCAGACGGCCTTCTTGAGCTTGTTCTCGACCGTGTCCTTGTTACCGGCGGTCGTGGTGCCGTACTCCGGTTCGGGCCAGAGGTTGAGTTCGCTCTTGGGGGAACCGCCGAGTTCGAGGGGGACGAAGTGGTCCTCCTCGTAGTCCGAGGTACTGGTGTCCGTGTAGCCGTATTCGACGATCTGCTTCTTCTTCAACGCGGTGGTGTAGGAGCTGGACGGCCGGACGGTCGCGGTCCATCCGGAGACGCAGATGGTGGAGCCGATGGTGGACTGGGTGACGTCCGGGTTGAGGGCGCCGGGCTGGCAGCTGGGGTCGGGGAGGGGAAGGTAGCCCTGGCTGCAGCTCTGCGCGTGGGCGGTGCCGGCTGCGACGGTGAGGCCGGCGGTGGCGAGAGCCAGGGAGGACAGAACGGTGACCAGCGAGCGGGATATTCGGGGCATGGGGGCTCTCCCGGAGCGATGCCCGGCAGGAATTCCGGGCGGTCGCGAGCATGACAACACCCGAATCATCTATGCGAGTAGAGTCGTTTGCCGTTCTCGGAGAGTTCTTGGTTGAACATTTAAGTACGGCGGGGTCGGCGGAGAGCAGGTCATGGACCTCGCTTGGTTGTCGGCATCGCGCGCCGGACCCGCTGACGGTCCCCTCGTCACGTCAGCTCCATGACCGCGTGGACGCGCCGCGGTCGGCTCCGGCTCCGGCTCCGGCTCCGGCTCCGGCTACGCCCACTGAGCAGCACCGGTCGCACCGATCGCACCGCCATGTCTTCCTGACTCGCCACCACCCGACCCATCGTCCGGACGAGCAAGTCGGCTGTTGGCTCGGCTTCTTGAACCTCCGTGCGGCAACATGTGGTCACGCAGGAGCCACGACGGAAGGAAATGCGCCCATGTCGTCCGGGTACGGCTTTCACCCCTGGGCTCTCGGCGTGCGGTTCGTGTTGGAACTGCTGGCCCTGACATGCTTCGGCCTCTGGGCCTGGGTCACCGCACCCGCATCCCTGCGGTACGTCGCCGTGATTGCCGTGCCCCTGCTCGTGGCTGTGCTGTGGGGGGCGTTCGCCACTCCGGATGACGCTTCCCGGTCCGGGAAGACAGTGATCGCGACCCCCGGCCCGCTGCGGTTTCTGCTGGAGCTGACCGTGTTCTTCGGTGGTACGGCGGCCTTGTACGCGGCGGGGCCCCGCACTCCCGCCCTGCTGCTCACGGGAGCGCTGGTCGGGTACCACCTTCTGTCCTGGGACCGCGTTCTCTGGCTGCTCAGGCATTGAGACCACACCACCAGGAGGAACCAGTGTCATACCCGCACCTGTTCACCCCCGAGGAGAAGCTCGCCGACGCGAAGAAGCTGCTGAGCCTCCCGCGTATCGTCGTGATCTGCGGCTCCACCCGCTTCATGACCGAGATGAACGAGGCCGATCTGCTGGAGACCAAGGCCGGAAAGATCGTCGTCAAACCGGGCTGTGACATGAAGTCGCCGCACGCACTCTGGTCCGATCCCGTCGAGGCCGAGGCACTGAAGGTTCGACTCGACGATCTGCACCGGGCGAAGATCCGGCTCGCTGACGAGGTGCTTGTGGTCGGCGACTACATCGGGGACAGCACCCGAGCCGAAATCGCCTACGCCCGGTCGCTGGGCAAACCCGTGCGGTTCACGCACCCCGAAGTCGACCCTGACGCCTGACCGCCCGCTGCCACCTCGACAACCAGGGCCGGCAGCCCGCCGTTTGACCCTCTCGCGGCGGCTTCGGCAAGGGGTTCTGATCGAGGCAGCACCGGCGGCCTGAAGCAAGGTCCAAGCCCTACCGCTCGCCAACGAGGTCGCTGGCCAAACCGGACCGCTCGCCAACGAGGTGGCAGGCCGAGGTCGATTTACGCGACGCCCCCCACGCGATCCCCTCGGCCCGGCTCACCCCGGCGCACCCTCAGCCATCCGACCTCTCATCCAACTTCTTTACACGCAGCCCCCATTGACACCCCATCACACCTCCCCAATCATCAAGACATCCGATGATTGGGGAGCCGCCATGAGTACGTATCCAAGACGTCATGTCCTCGGCGTCACGGCGGGTGTTGCTGCCTCGGCCGCCCTTTCCTTCGCCACCTCGACCGACGCCCAAGCTGCTCAGGAAGCCGAACAGCAACGCGGAATCTGGGCCGCGGTGCCCGCTCCCGTCCCGGTCCCGCTCGACGGCCTCTACGACAACGACGGCATCGACACCGCGTCCGCGCGAGGCGGCAACTTCGACGGCTCCGGCTACACGTTCCCGGGCGAGGAGCTCCCGGCAGGCCAGGTCGAGGTGGACGGCGTTCCCTTCGTCCTGCCGTCCTCGGCCGCCGGCGCCAAGAACAACGTCGTCGCGCTCGGCCAGAGCATCGACCTGCCCAAGGGCCGTTACATGGCGGCCTACTTCCTCACCTCGGGGAGTTACGGCAACGCCTCGGGCAAGGCGACGGTGCACTACGCGGACGGTTCCACCACGACCGCCGGCCTCACCGGAGCCGACTGGTACGCGGCGGGCGGTTCACTGTCGACGCCGTACCGCTACGGCCCGGACGGCACGAAGGACCAACACAGCGTCGGCATCGGCACATCGGAGCTGTGGATCGATCCGCAGCGCGAGGCCATCGCCATCACCTTGCCGGTCACCAACGCACCCGAGCCGAACAAGACCTCGCTGCACGTCTTCGCGCTCTCCCTCCAGCCCGTCGCCCAAGGACGCGCACTGGTCCTGCGCGACGCCCACTCCACGAACTCGCTCCTGACGTCCTCCGGCGCCCAGAGCATCGAGGCCACCGTCGTCAACGCGGGCACCGCCGCCGTGTTGGCCGGCGACCACGTGTCGGTGCACGTGAACGTGCCGGGTGCCCGGACCGTGGAGCCCGCCGCCGTCCGCCGCCTCGACCCCGGTGAGCAGGCACGCGTCCGCATCGGTATCCGCAACCGCACGGGTACGGCACCGGGCACGTCCCGAGACGGCGTGGTGACGGTCACCGGCCGTGGCGCCACGGCCGCCACTCAGCGCAGCCGGCTGTCCCTCGGCGTCGCCGACTACCAGCCGACCGAGGCCTCCCTGTCCGGTCACCAGGCGCCGTACTGGTTCCACCGCGCCAAGTTCGGCATCTTCATCCACTGGGGTGTGTACTCGGTGCCCGCCTGGGCGCCGGTCGGTACGCAGTACGCCGAGTGGTACTGGGACCAGATGCAGGACCCGAACAACCCCACGTACGCCCACCACCGGGACACCTACGGCGAGGACTTCGCCTACGACGACTTCATCCCGCGCTTCACGGCGGAGAAGTTCGACCCGCGATCCTGGGTCGAACTGTTCCGGGACGCCGGTGCCCAGTACCACGTGCTGACCTCCAAGCACCACGAGGGATTCGCCCTCTGGAACACCAAGGTCTCCGACCGCAACGCCGTGAAGATGGGCCCGAAGCGGGACCTGGTCAAGGAGCTGTTCGAGGCGTCCCGGCGCTACGCGCCCGAGCTCCACCGCGGCCTCTACTTCTCGATGCCCGAGTGGTTCAACCCGGACCAGCCCTGGATGGGGCACGCCCCGCGCAACCCGTACACCCTCGATCCCGTGCCGTACACCGGATACAGCGCGGGCAAGGACTTCGTGAAGGACTATCAGGCCCCGCAGATGCTGGAGCTGATCCACGGCTACGACCCGGAGCTGATCTGGTGTGACATCGGCGGCGCCAACGACAGCGTGCACGTGCTCGCCGAGTACTTCAACCACGCCAAGAACCGGGCCCGTCCCATCGACGTCACCGTCAACAACCGTTCGGGGATCTCCTTCCACGACTTCACGACGCCCGAGTACACGACGTACGACAACACCGTCATCGCCAAATGGGAGTCGAGCCGCGGGCTGGACCCCTTCAGCTACGGCTACAACCAGGCCACCCCCGACGGTTCCTACATGACGACGGAACAGGTCGTGCACAGCCTGGTGGACATCGTCTCCAAGAACGGCAACTTCCTGCTCGACATCGGCCCACGCGCCGACGGCACCATCCCGGAGATCATGCAGACGCGGCTGCGGGAAACGGGTCGGTGGCTGCGGACGAACGGCGAGGCCGTCTACGACACGACGTACTGGTCGAAGATGGCGGAACTGGGTGAGGACATCCGCTTCACCGTGCGCCAGGACCAGGCCTTCTACATCCACTCGCTGGCACAACCGGGCTCACGGCTCACCATTGAGGCGCCGGTGCCGATCCGCAGCGGGGACCGGGTGACCATGCTGGGCCACGACCGGCCACTGACCTGGACCGTCAGCAAGGGAGCGTTGGTGATCGACGTCCCCGCGGCAGCCCGCAAGGCGGGACAGCACGTGTGGGTCTTCAAGGTGAAGTGGAGTTCCTGACCGACGACGCCGCAGCGACAGAACACCACTTGCCGCCACATGGTGTTCGACGCGGGCTCCGTGGGGATTCCCGTCCTGTGCAGTCCAACGCCCAGCGAACGGAGCCGACATGGAGTACCCGGACCTTTCCGCACTGCCCGCGGAACTGCAGGAGGACGTGACCGCTCGCGGTTCGCTCAACGTCTTCCGGATGATGATGCACTCCCCCGCGCGGGCACCCGGTGTGCTGGCGCTGGGGGATGCGATCCTGCGGCGGAACTCCCTGCCGGACCCCTTACGCGAACTCGCCATCGTCCGGGTCGGTCAGGCCTACCGGGCGGCGTACGAGATCCACCATCACGAGAACATCGCCCGTCTCGTCGGACTCGGCGAGGAGGCGATCGCCGCCGCCGCGACCGGCTCCCCCGAGGGCCTGTCCGCGGCCGAGGCAGCCGTTCTCACCGCGACCGACCGACTGCTCGCCCGGCATTCCCTCGACGATGCCGAGCGCAAGAAACTGCTGGCGTTTCTGACGGTGAACCAGCTCGCCGATCTCGTCATCACCGTCGGCTTCTACCAACTGATCTGCGACTTCCTCAACACCTTCGAGGTGACGACCGCGGGTGAGGCCCCGCCGCCCTATGGCGAGGTACCGTCCGCCGGGAGCGGCGAGGGCGAGTGAGGAGGGCATCCGCCGCGCGCGTCATGTTCGACCGCGATGGGCGGATGGGCGCACCATCGGCGGTTGGGAGGCGGTCCAGGCGTGCCCGGACAGCGGCCTGATCGAGGGTTCTCGATCACGCTCGCGCCCGTCCTGTTCGCCACCGGTCGGCACCGGCATCCGCCTGTTCGGCCACGTGGAACCCTGCCGCCTCCGGTCGAACTGCCCTGCATGGACGCATCGTCCCGGGTGCCTGTTCGCGACCTTTGACCTGCACGAGGTGGGCTGACGGAGGATCAGGCCCGCGGCATGCCGCCGTCTGCCGCCAGGCGGGTGAGCCACTCGCGCAGCAGGCGCTGCTCGGCGTCGCTCAGGACGTCGGCGTCGTCGGGGAGGGCGGCGCGCAGCGCGCGGGCTGCTGGGGCCGGCCCGGACTCCGCGGCGGGGACCGTCGGTTCGGCGCGGGTGACGGCGGCGACCATCAACTCGCGAAGGACGGTCAGCAGCGCCGGATTGCGGTGTTCTGCGGGGGTGGAGTGCCAGGTGATGACCCCGCCCTGGCCGGTGGCCTGGATGATCTGGACGGCCAGTTCCTCGTCGACCCGCAGCCATCCCGCGGCCGCCAGCCGACGCACCCGCCCGCGCAGGATCTCCAAGCCCGCCCGGTGCGCCGCGTCCGACTCCGAGCCGGTGGCCCTGTTCATCACGGCGAACAGTTCGGGGCGCGAGATCCCGAACTCCGCCACCATGTCCCAGCCGCGGCGCAGTTCCTCCACCGGGTCCTCCGGCGCGGGGTCGAGCTGCGCGCGCTTGCTCTCCAGGAACTGCGCATAGCCGTGTTCGGCGACCGCCTCCAGCAGTCCGTCCTTGTCGCCGAAGTGGCGGTAGATGGCCGGCGGCTGCATCCCGGCCGCGGCGGCGACCGCACGGGTGCTCAGCGCGTCGGGGCCGCCGCTCTCCAGCAGCTCGATAGCCGCCTCGATGATGCGTCGGCGGGCGCTGTCGGCGGTGTCACGGGTAGGCATGTATCGATGATATCGGGATATTGATTCCAACGTTAGTTCCAGTGTTACCGTATAGGTGATTCCACTGGAAACAACGTTGGGGGAACCCCGTGATCATCGTGACCGGAGCCACCGGAAGCCTGGGCCGCCGCACCGTCGAGCGACTCCTGGAGCGCCTCCCCGCCGACCGCGTGGGCGTCAGCGTCCGTGACCCCCGCAAAGCCCAGGGCCTCACCGACCGCGGCGTCCGCGTCCGACAGGGCAGCTTCGACGACCCCGCCTCACTCGTCCACGCCTTCGAGGGCGCCGAGCAGCTGCTGCTCGTCTCTCTCGACCGCACGGGCGAGGAGTGCGTCACCGGCCACCGCACCGCGATCGACGCCGCCGTGAAGGCCGGGGTCGGCCGCATCCTGTACACCAGCCAGATGGGCGCCGCCCACGACTCCCGCTTCCAGGCATGCCGTGACCACGCCCGGACCGAAGACCTACTGCGCGCCACCGGCCTGCCCTGGACCGCACTGCGCAACGGCTTCTACACCGCCAGCGCCCTGCACTTCCTGGAATCCGCCCGCCACACAGGCGACATCGCCCTCCCCGCCGACGGCCCCGTCGCATGGACCGGCCACGACGATCTCGCCGAGGCCACCGCAGCGATCCTTACCGACGAGGGCCGCTTCGAGGGGCCCACCCCTCCGCTCACCGGTCCGACGGCACTCGACTTCGACGCCGTCGCCGAGATAGCGGCCCAGGTCACCGGGCGTCCCTTCACCCGTACCGTCGTCCCCGACGATGCCTTCCGCGAGCAAGCCCTGGCCCACGGTGCCCCCGCCACGATCGCCGACCTTCTGATGAGCATCTTCGCGGCGGCGCGAGAGGGGGAGTTCACCGGCGTCGACCCGACCCTGGCCGAATTGATCGGTCGAGAGCCCACCACCTTCCGCACCCTTCTGGAACGCACCTGGGCCGAATAGACCCAGTGGTGCACGCACCCACCGCCATGCGCGCCGGCCTCGGCCCCTACCCAGCACACGCCCACCTGCTCGACCGGGTGCAGGCGTCCGCCCGTACGACATGGGGACGGTGCGCCGTGCTGCTATCAGCGGGCCGTGACAGAAGCGGAGACTGCCCCGTCCGTGGAGTGGGCCTTGAAGCACTCCCTTTCGCCGCCGGCCGCAGGGCTGAAGCAGGCTTGCACGGGCGTCCCGGGGCTGACCACGCTCATGAGGGTGTGGACGTAGGTGTCCACCTCGTTGCGGGTGGTGACCTGGGCACTGTGGAGAGAACCGTGGCGGCCTCCCACCCGCATCTCGACGCGGTCCTTCACGACCGCGCCCCACATCCGGGCCCAGCTCGTCCCGCATTCCTGGCTGTAGCGGATCTGGACGAAGGCACCGGTGGCGGTCTCGCGTTCGGCCAGGGTCAGCGGCTCGGCGCCGCATCGCATCGCGATCGGGTCCTTGTTCTGACAGGCCGTGTGCCGACAGAGCGGCCCCGTGGCCGCGGAGGGCGTGGGGGCCTGTGCCGCCTCATCGCGGTGCATAGGAGGAAGGTGCGTGAGTACGAGCGCCCCGAGAACGACGGCACAGGTCGACAGGAGGGCGGTGAGGATATGCGCGCGCCGGTGGGCCGTTGGGATCGTGCGCGTGTGGTCGGCGCCGCTCGGGAACGTCTCACTTGGGCCGGTGGCGGGCGGGGGTGCGTGGGCCGGAACGGCGTCGCTCGGAGCTGTCTCTCGGGCACCGATGTCGGCATCGGTGCCGGTGCCGGTGCCAGTGCCGGTGCCGGTGCCGGGTGGGGCAGTGGCGAAGCCTGGGGCTGCTGTGTCCGTCCCCGCGGCGACTCCCTGTCGTCGAACCGGAGTCGCCCGCGTCGGTCCGGTGTCCTGCGTCCGGTCCGCGCGGGCGATGTCCAGGAGCGCCAGCGCATGACCGGAGGGTTCGTCAGCGAGACGGCACAGCTCTTTGACCGCGCTGCGCGGTGGCAGGCTCTTGCCGTTGAGGTAACGCTCCCAGGACGACTTGCTGTAGGTGGTCGCGTTCGCCAGCTGCGCAAGGCTCAGTCCGGTGCGCTGTCGCAACTGCTGGAGTACGGCGGCCAGTCGCGCGCCCGGCGGCGAGGGTTCGCCGGGTGTCATTCGCGCAACGCCTTCCACGAGTGCGGTCCCAGCATGCCGTCGACGGTAAGGCCCGCGCGGCCCTGGAACGTCTTGACCGCCCGCAGCGTCAGCGGGCCGAACATGCCGTCGATCCCGCCGGGTGAGATGCCTGCCCGGCGCAGCAGACACTGCGCCTCGGCGACGTCGGCACCGGTAGCGCCGTAGACGATCTCGGTGTTGCGGCCCTCGTTGATGCCCGCCGACCAGCGGCCGTCGACCCGTGTGATGCGGCAGGTGTAGGAGGGCGTCGGGGAGGCCGCGGTGGCGCGGGGCGAAGCGGTGACGGCCGCCTGGCTCACTCCGTCGTCAAGGCGCAGCATGAGCAGCAGCACCGCCGAGAGCGCTACGGCCAGGGCGGCGACGCCTGCGGTGAGAGCGAGGTGTGGGAAGCGACCGGGGGCCGGTGCGGGGGCCCGGGGTGGCGTGCGCGCGGCCGGTAGCCCCGGATGCGGTGTCGTCCGACCGGCCTGTCGCTCCTGATCCCGCTCGCGCCGCTCGTCCGGCTGCTGTACGGCGGACCTTGCGCGTCGGCCGTCCCGGCAGTCGGCGGCGATCTCGTGCAGTGCGAGCAGGGGGACGGGGTCGGCGCCGGTGATCCTGGCCAGGGCCTCCACCGCCTCCCGCGGTGGCAGCGACGCCCCTCCCAGGTAACGCTCCCACGACTTGGCGCTGTAGCCGGTCTTGGTCGCGAGCTGTCGCATCGTCAGCTCGCTGTGATCTTTCAGTCGGCGTAAGCGGGTCACCAACTGCCGCGCGCTGAGGTCGAGTTCCGCGGGCAGCGTCTTGGAGCGCGGCATGTTTCCCCCAAAGTGGACGTCAGCATGGTCGTGTGCGTGAACGGCGGCCCCCTCCACTGCTGCGCATTCTGCATGAGCACGCCACATCTGTCACAGGTGTCCCACATCACCGTCCCACCCCACACTGTCGTCGCAGGTCAGCACGGTCGTCGTCCCGTAAGACCGCCACCTGGGCCGGACCGGTGGCCGCCGTGCCCGAGCGCCCTGCACCTTGGTCTCGCCACCTGGCCCGCTCGGCGTGACAGGTGCAGACCCCACAAACGAAAGAGGAACGCATGCGACCCAACGCTCTGGGCAGGACCATCGCCGGCCTCATCGCCGTCGTCGGCCTCGCCGCCGGCAGTGTGGCGACCGCGGGCACCAGCTTCGCGGCGACCACGAGCACCGCGCACACCGCGGTGGCCGCCCAGCCCGCCGCCGTGGCCGCGACGCAGAACTTCGGTCTGACCACGGCCGAGGCCAAGAACGTCCAGGACTTCCTCGCGGACAACTGGGGCTACACGGGGGCCATCGACGGTCAGCTGGGCACCAACAGCTGGAAGGCCTTCCAGCGCTGCCTGACGAAGTACTGGGGCTACACCGGTGAGATCGACGGGGACCCGGGCCCCAACACCATCAAGGCGCTGCAGCGTCTGCTCAAGGACAGCTACGGCTACACGGGCGACATCGACGGCATCGCCGGTTCGGGCACCCGGGCGGCGTTCAAGCGCTTCGCCGCCTGACCGGTACGACTTCCCCGACCGGTGCGACCCGTCTGTCCGGTACGACCTCCGCGCCCGGTACGACCTGCCCCTACGGTGCGACCTGCCTGTACGGCTGATCGTCGAACGACCGGGTTGATCGTCGAGTGACCGACCGCGGCCCGTCCTTGCCCGCCAAGGACGGGCCGCGAGTGCGTGTCCCGCTCCCCGCTCCCCGGTCCGCACCGGTACCGAACGCCTGTCGAACAGCGGCGAGTCGAGAGTCGCGGTTCCTCGGCACCTTTCCCCGCCACGCCCCACGCTCGTCTCGAGAAGGAGAACCTCGCCGCCATGGGAAGACTCGCATTCCTCGTCCGCGCCGAAGACAGGAACCCACCGCACAGAACCACACACCACACCGGACCGGGCTGGCGGATCCGCGTCGGGACGTTCGCCGCCACCGCGGCGATGGTCTCGGCCGGCATCGTGCTCGGCGCCGGCCCGGCGTCGGCGGCGCCGGCCCCCGTCAAGCTGACGTCCGCGTCCTGCCCCAACGAGATCGTGCAGGGCCAGGCAAGCGGCTGTGTCACGGAGTTGCAGAACCTGCTCAACGCGCACGGCGCCGGTCTGGCGGTGGACGGTCAGTTCGGGTCGACCACGCTCTACGCGGTCCGTGAGTACCAGGCCGCCACAGCGATCGCGGTGGACGGGCGGGTGGGCCCCGCCACCAAGAGCAAGCTGTACGCCACCGGCGGCTCGGCGCCCGCCCCCGTCAACCTCAACTCCTCCTCGTGCCCCGCGAACATCGTCCAGGGCGCCAAGGGCGGATGCGTCACCGAACTCCAGCGGCTGCTCATCCACCACGGCTACACGGTCGACGTGGACGGCGACTTCGGCGCCGGGACCGCCAGTGCCGTCCGCAGCTTCCAGTCCGCCCAGGGACTCACGGCCGACGGCCAGGTCGGCACGAACACCAAGCGAGCGCTGTACGACACCGACGAGTCACCGTCGACGGGCCTGGACCTGCGGTCGGCGTCGTGCCCGGAGAACATCGTGGAGGGACAGAGCGGCGGTTGCGTCGCCACGCTGCAGTCCCTGCTGAACGGCAAGGGACAGAGCCTCGACGTCGACGGCAGCTTCGGCCCGCAGACACTCACCGCCGTGAAGGCCTTCCAGTCCGCGAGCGGCCTCAGCGCCGACGGCCAGGTCGGCCCGAACACCAAGGCCGCCCTGTACTCGAACATCGGCGGAGGCGGCGGCAACGGCGCGCCCGCGCCGATCAACCTGAACTCCGCCTCCTGCCCGAACGAGGTCGTGCAGGGCCAGCGCAGCGGCTGTGTCACCGAGTTGCAGAGCCTGCTCAACCACCATGGCGCCGATCTCGCCGTCGACGGTGACTTCGGTGCGCTCACCGACAGTGCCGTCCGGGACTTCCAGGCCGAGAAGGGCCTCTCGGTCGACGGCCATGTGGGCCCGAACACGAAGGCCGCCCTGTACGGCGCGGTCACCCCGCCGTCGTCGCCCCCGCCCGGCGGCGGTTACGCCAAGATCCTCGACGTGGCGGCAGCCGAGGCCGGCACGGTCGAGGGCAGCGCCCGCGCGAACAGCTATGGCTCGGCCGTGGGTCTTTCGCTGTCCACCAACAACTACGCCTGGTGCGCGACCTTCGTGAGCTGGGTGGCCAAGCAGACCGGGGCCACCTCCTACCGCAACACCTATGTCTCGGGCTGGGTCAAGCAGGCGCGGGCCGGCACCTACCACCTCTCCGTGACGACGAGCCCGCAGCCGGGAGACATCGTGGCCTTCGACTGGGACGGCGGAAGCGACTTCACCGGCGGCCACGAGCACATAGGCATCGTGCGGACAGTGTCCGGGTCGTCCTTCACCACCGTCGAGGGCAACACGAGCAACCCCAACGGTGGCGGCGACGGCGTCTACGTCAAGTCCCGTGCCACGAACAGCGGTTACGACGTGGTCTTCATCCGGGTCCGCTGAACCGAACTGCCGGGGTCCTCGGCAGGCAGGACTCGCGAACCGCGGCCTGCCCTGGACTCCGGCACCGGCGACCGCTTCGGCGGGTGCACAGAGGAGTCGTACGACAGTCTGCGGCCCGGGTGCTCCGACCAGCGCCCAGGAAGGCAGTCTGCCACCCGGACCTCAACGGCACGCTCCCTGTTCCCCCTTCCCTCCTCCCCCGACGGCCCTGGAGTCCCGCACGCCGCGTCCATCACCACCGTCACTCGATCAGTGACCGCGCCACAGGGCCGCAGTACGTGTTCAGCGTTCCGTGCGGCGGGCCAGCAGGACCGAGTCCTCGGCCTCGACCGGCCCTGTGTCCCGTGCGAGCGTGCGGGTGCGCTGCTCCACGACGACGGGCTCGAAGTCGTCCGGCAGGCCGGGAAGGAGTTCCGCGGCCAGGAACATCGCCTTGCGGTGGCTCTCAGCGAGTTGCGTGAAGTGGTGGGACGGAGCGTGCCCGACCACCAGGAGCAACCCGCCGGGCGCAACCGCCGCGGCCAGGCGGCGGGTCACGTCGACCATGCCGCCGTCCGGGGCGTGCAGATAGTGGCTGGTGACCAGGTCGTACGACCGGTCGCCGGCATCGAAGGCCCTGGCGTCCACCTGCCACCAGTCGAGCAGGTCGGCCACGCCGGCCTGCTCGGCGTGGCGGGCGGCACGGGCCAGACCCTCGGCCGAGAAGTCGGCGCCGGTCACGCGCCAGCCCTGCCCGGCCAGCCACACTACGTCGCCTCCCTCGCCGCAACCGACGTCCAGAGCCGTGCCAGGGGTCAACTCAGCGGCGGTGGAGACAAGTTGCGGATTGGGCTCGCCGCTCCAGAACTGCTCCTGCCCCGCGTACCGCTCGTCCCATGCCGCCGGTTCGAACATCTCGGCGGCCGCCTGCTCGTCGTGCTCGCCGCTTCGACCGTGCTCGTGGTGTCCTGACACCGGATGCCTCCCACTGCTCGTAATGCTGTGCCGCGCCGCCCCGCTTGGGCGCGTTGTCGATGCTGCTCGGACCTGCGCCGAACCGCACGCAAAGTTGCCGAACCGGCAAACAGCAGGGTCCCTGGGGACTGGGCACGGACCTCCCCCGGCTGTCAGCCTTACTGGCTCCGAAGAAACCCGTCGATCATGTGCCTGCCGGCCTGTCGGCCTGCTGAGCGTAGGCCGGGGCCGGAGCAGACGTGGGGCTTCTCGTGGGGCTTCGAATCCGGCGCGACCCGCCCGCGGTGCCTGTCGGTCCGGTACGGGCGAGGCTTCCAAAGCCGCATCAGACAACGTTCGCCCTGTCCCCGTCCTCCGGTGCTGGTGCGGTTGCGGTTGCGGTTGCGGTTGCGGTCAGTCGGCTCGTGATTTCCTCGGCGGTCAGCACGAGTGCGAAGTTTCCGCTACATCATCTGCCGGAACGGACATGCCCAGGATGAGCGCCTACGCGAGGTCGTAAGCAGGGCGGATGTCGTCCGATGTGACAGAGGCTGCATCCCGACAGAACAACGCGGTCCACAGGAACGTCACACCGAAGAGTGCTGACTCGGGCGGCTCCTCCCGCATGCGGCGCAGTTCGACCTCCGCCAGGTCAGAGAAGATCCAGCGCAGCGATTCGGGCGTGTAAGCGAGGCCGCCCTGCAAGTCGCGCTCACGGTAGAGGTCCGCGTCGGCATGTTCCGATCCCATCCCTCCCTCGCCGGCAGCGAAGCTGGTGAGGGCGAGATGACCGCCGGGGGCCAGGACGCGGTCGAGGAGACTCAGGTAGCTGACCCGGCGGTGTGGCGGCAAGTGGTGGAAGCATCCCGAGTCGATGACCAGGTCGTACGGGCCACTCAACTCGGTTGCGGGGAGAGCGAAAGCGTCACCACAGAGGAATCGGACATTGACGCCAACTTCGCGAGCCCGGTCCTCGCCCCACGCGACGGCCACCGCGGAGAGGTCGACCGCGTCCACCTCGAAGCCGCGCGAGGCGAGGAACAGAGCATTGCGGCCCGCCCCGCAGCCCAGGTCCAGGGCCCGACCGGGAGCGACCAGACCCCGGTCGAGATAGGCGGCCAGGTTCTCGTCGGGCTTCGCCACGAAGAACGGAACCGGCTGTGATCGGTCGGCATAGAAGCGGTCCCAGAAGTCCTTGCCGTCGCCGGTCGCCGAGCGGCCGGCCTCGGCCTCGGCCTCGGATGCGAACAGCCCGTCCAAGAGTGCGAGAACGTCCTCGACTGTGCGTACGGTCCGGTCCACCCGGCCCCCTTTCGGCTGAGTGTGATCATAGAAGCGAGGAGAACAGAAGACCAGGTCAGGCGGTTTCGCGACGCCTGGAGTGGGCTGCTGCAGCCCCCGAAGGAGACCGGGAGGCAACCCACCCCAGGCCCCGACCCCACGTCCGCCCGAGCACCCTTGCGTGGCCAGGAAAGGTCCATCCCCGGCCACGCCCGGCACACTTTTTCGACGTGGTTTCGGGGGCGAGGATGACCGAGCGACGTCCGTGTCCGCCGGCGCCAGGGCCGTTGAGGAGTACGCGGCGGCAACCTTCTCGTCCTCTGCGGCAACCAGGAGCCGAAAGGCCGACTCGAACTACCGGATGGACGGGCATGAGGGCAACGAAGCACGCCGCGCCGCAACCGTGGCGCAGGCGCGGAATGATCACGAGCATTCCCTTGGCGCTGCTCGTCGCCGCCGTGCAGCCGGACGTCGCGCAGCCGACCGGCGTCCGGTTCGCCCGGCCTTGACCAGCCCGCCGGCCGGCCTGCACCGCCCCGCAACCATGCACGACCGCCGTTCGAATCCCAGGCTGGGCACTGTTAGGCTGCGACCCTCGTTGTTGAACGCGCAACTAACGCGCACATCATGGCAAGGAGAGGGCGACCGGGGGATGGTCCTCGATGACGCGTCCGTGGAGTTCCACGAATTCTTCGAACGCCACTATGCCGAGCTCGCCCGTCTGGCACACCTGCTGACCGGCGAGGCCGACGCGGCGGACGACCTCGCGGCGGATGCCCTGGTCGCCCTGTGGCAGCACTGGGACCGGTTGCGGCAGGCCGACCACCCGCTCGCCTACGCCCGTGGTGTGGTGGCCAACCTGGCGCGGGGACGGATCCGCAGCATGGTGCGGGAGCGACGCCGGATCACGCTGTTCTGGTCCCGCAGCCCCGAGAAGGTGGAGGGGCCGGACGCGGCGGCCGTGCTGGACGTCCGCGCGGCGCTCGCCCGGCTGCCGTTCCGCAAGCGGGCCTGCGTGGTGCTGCGGCACGCCCTCGACCTGTCGGAGAAGGACACGGCGGCGGCGCTGGGCATATCGGTGGGAACCGTGAAGAGCCAGACCTCGAAGGGAATGGCCGAGCTGGAAAAGCTACTGGGCGCACACGCGGCCGGGGACCTGGTGCCAGGGAGGAGGAGGAACCGGTGAACGAGGACATCGACCGTCGGCTGCGCGAGGCCGCCGAGGCCCACCGGCCCGACCGCGCGCGGATGCTGGCCCGGGTGGAACGCGGCATGGCCGGCCCCGCCGTCCGTCACCGCGCGCGACCGTTCGCGAGGTCCGGGACCAGGGTCGCCCTCGCCGGGCTCGCCGCCGGCGGCATCCTGACGACCGGCGGCCTCGCCGTCGCCGCCATCGTCGCGTCTCCCCCGCCGCCGCCCATCGTGACCACGCCTGCCGCCCCGTCCCCGACCGTGAGCTCCCCGCACCCGACATCGGCCCGCCCCACCCCTGTCGTGCCGCCCCCGGTCACCACCCCGGGCAGCTCGCGCCCGACTCCGTCGGCCACCATTCCCTCGCCGACCGTCGGCGAGAGCCAGAACGGGCCGCTGTGGTCGGCCGGCTCGCTGGATCCGAAGAGCACCGTCTACTGGACGCAGAGCGACCTCGTCCTCAAGACGGCCCAGCCACTCACCTCGCTCACGGTCGAGATCCGGATCGTGCAGACCGGCGGCGCGAAGAACACCGGCACCTGGCAGACCCTGCCGAACGGTGACTTCACCGTCACCGTCCAGGAGGCCGACGGCGCGCTGGTCTACCGCTGGGTCCTCAAGCCGGGCCTGACCCTTCCGGCCGGGAAACATGAGTTCGCCGCGCAGTTCAACAACGGCACCGGCGTCCGCAGTGCCGCGGGCGACGGCTACCGCGTCGACGCACAGGGTTCGGGCGGCTCCGCGTCGGTCCGGGGAGGGTTCGTCCCGACCCGGTGAACGCCGCTGTGCGGCAGGGCGACAGCGGCGGCCGTGAACATGCTTGCCTCGGTCGCGGCAACCTTTGTGTGAGTGGCGGCAACTGAGAGGCAGATTTAACGAACTACCGGTAACAGGACTCCCATCCGCCGAACACCTACGCCATGACGGGAAGCGCTGCGAGCCCGCGAACGAGACGGGTGGCTCGCCAGTCCAGTCGCTCAGCCGTTGTGGCAAGCCGGATGCCGGGGAACCGAGTCAGTACCGCTCGCAGGGCGATCTCCGCCTCGGCCTTGGCCAGGGGCGCACCGACACAGCGGTGGATGCCGTGACCGAAGCCGAGATGGGCAGCGGCGTTCCGGTCCAGGTCGAGCAGGTCCGGTGCCGGGAACCGCGTGGGGTCACGGTTGGCTGCGCCAAGAGAGACCAGTACCGGGGTCCCGGCCGGAATGTCGACACCGCCGAGCGTGACCGCCTCCGTCGCGAACCGGAAGGTGGCTGTGCTGACGGGGGAATCGAACCGGAGCAACTCGTCCAGCGCGGCCGGGATGTCGTCCGGATTCTCGCGAAGGCGATTCAACGCGCCAGGGTGCTGCAGCAGTGTCAGCACGGCGTTGCCGAGGAAGTTGGTGGTGGTCTCGTGCCCCGCCACGAGCAGCAGCACCGCCAGGGAGACCAGTTCCTCCTCGCTCAGACGCTCGGCTCCCTCACGAGCCGAGATGAGCCGGTCGAGGAGACTGTCACCGGGGTCCAGGCGCTTGGCGGCGACGAGGCCCGCCATATAGTCGGCCATGGAATGAGAGGCCGCGTCGATCACGTCGGGCCTGCCTGCCGCGAACAGTTCTCCGGACCAGCGTTGGACGTCGGGCCGATCTTTCTTCGGGACTCCGAGGAGCTGACAGATCACGATGACCGGCAGCGGCACGGCCAGGGCGGCCACGAAGTCGAACCGCTCTCCGACCGGCCATCGGTCCAGCAGTTCCTCGGTGACCCGCGCGATGAACGGACGCAGCTGCGCAACGGCCCCGGATGTGAACGCCTTGGTCACCAGCTTGCGCAACCGGGTGTGCCGGGGCGGGTCGCTGGCCAGCATGGTGTGCGCCACTGCGGGGTGCAGACGACGCCGTGACTCCTTGCCCGCGAAGAAGGCGGCCGTGTCCTTCGAGAGCCGAGGGTCGCACAGGGCTTCCCTGGCCTCCGCGTAGCCGGTGACCAGATAGCTGGGGCGACTGCCCGACTCCGTCGGCATGGACTGCACCGGGCATTTCGACCGCATGGCCGCGAAGGTGGGGTAAGGATCCTGGAGGAAATGGGGGTCCTGAATCGGGTCAGTCATGACGCCACACTCCAACGGACTCTGCCTCACCGTCACCCTCGACACGCGCAACACGGCGCGTATAGGCGTCAGTTCGCCGGAGGAACCACTGCCCTCCTCTGTGGAGGTGATCACGAAGACGGTCGCCACCGGACGACAGGGGCACCTCGCCAGCTGTGGGTGAGATCGCGGCTGTGATCGGCGAACGCCAGGATTTTGGAGCGGCGCTGAAGTGAGCGACAGCGACCGGGGGCAAGCCCCACGCCTACGCCCAAATCGGCACCTCGCCGTGACCACGTTCCGACGAACGCGGCGCGAGCGCGGTCGTCCTCAGCGAGGGCGGCCCGACACCGGCCAGCCGGCCGGCCCCAGGCTTCCAGCTCCCGCATCTGCTACGGAGCAGGGCCCGGACCCCGCGTCGTCGCGTCGCGGTCCGGGCCCTGCCCCATGCGGTGCCGCCGTGCGGCGGCGGTGCGTCAGCTCTGTGCGGTGTCGTCGTCCGTCTGCTCGGCGCTATCAGCTGCGCCTGTCTTCTCGCGCATCTTGCGCACCAGCTCCGCCTTCTGATCAGCGGCCCCCTGGCGGTCAAGGTTGCGGTGCGGACCGTTGTTCTGCCGTTCGGCGCGGGACAACTTCTTGCGCTGGCCGCCGCCCATGCCCACGGGGTTGTTGATGTTCTTGCTCACGGGTTCTCCCGGAATGATGTGAAGTGATCTACGGATTCATCGGTGGGGGACGGGCGCGGCGCCGTCAAAGGACGGCTGCAGGGGCCCGTCACGCTCTCACTCGTAAATCGGCGTCTGGAAGAACATGACCACGACGTTACCCGGTTCCGTCGTCGCCGCACACCAAGTTTTCGTCGTCCCGGCGTCGACCGGGCCTTCGACGAGCACCCGGGGTCAGCCGTTTTTCCAGAGCCGGCCGGAGGGGCTCAGGAGCACCATTCCTCGTCCCGTGCCTATCACGAGCCCCGGGACGCCCTCATGTCACAAACACCACCGCCTCACGGGTGCATGACAGCCCACCCGTGGACAGCGCTCTGATGTCGGCTCACGCCAAGGAAGGTGTCTGCGGTGGAGTCCTGCCGTGCCGCAGGGAACCGGTCGTTCCAAGAGAGTCGCGCCTGTGAACGCCGGTCGAACCACTGCGAGAACGACCGGATACAGTGCGCGAGACGGCAGTTCGTCAGGGAGGGCAAGCGTGACCGACACCAGCGACACCCGGCCCGCCGAGGGTGAAGCGCAGGCACCGCGGCAGAGCCGGCTGCACCGCCTGATGCGCTACATCCCGCTGATCGCCCCGGTTCTCCTGTGGGCCGTGCCCTGCTGGGTGCTCCTGTACACCGGCCAGCACTGGCCGCTGCCTGTCACGCTGGTCGGTACCGCCCTGTTCGCCCTCGGCCTCACCGGTATGCCGCTCGCGATGATGCGCGGCCACGGTCGGCGCCAGCAGGACCGGGCGGCGATCATCGGTGACACCCTGCTGGGGACCAGCTGGGTTCTGTTCACCTGGTCCGTGCTGATCGGCGTCCTCCTGCGGGTCGCCCTGACCGTGGCCGGCGTCGGCGAGAGCCAGGACCGGGCCCGCATCGTCACCTGGGCCGTCCTCGGCGTAGCCGCCGTACTGCTCGCCTGGGGATACGCCGAGGCCCGCCGCGTGCCCCGCGTGCGCCGACTCGACGTGGAACTCCCGCGACTGGGTGCCGGCTTGGACGGTCTCCGCGTCGTGCTCATCACCGACACCCACTACGGCCCCCTCGATCGCGCTCGCTGGTCGGCACGGGTGTGCGAGACGGTGAACACCCTCGACGCGGACCTGGTCTGCCACACCGGCGACATCGCGGACGGCACGGCCGAACGCCGTCGCGCCCAGGCCGCCCCACTCGCCACCGTGCGGGCAACCCGGGCCCGTGTATACGTCACCGGCAACCACGAGTACTACAGCGAGGCCCAGGGCTGGGTCGACCTGATGGACGAGCTCGGCTGGGAGCCCCTGCGCAACCGCCATATCTTGCTCGAACGCGGAGGCGACACCCTCGTGGTCGCCGGCGTGGACGACGTCACCGCCGAGTCCTCCGGCCTCGCAGGCCACCGCGCCCACCTCACCGGAGCATTGAACGGCGCCGACCCCGACCTGCCCGTCCTGCTCCTGGCGCACCAGCCCAAGTTCATCGACCGGGCGACAGCCGCCGGTATCGACCTCCAACTCTCCGGCCACACCCACGGCGGCCAGATCTGGCCCTTCCACCACCTGGTCCGCATCGACCAGCCCGTCCTCGCCGGCCTCAGCCACCACGGCCCCCGCACCCTCCTCTACACCAGCCGTGGCACCGGCTTCTGGGGCCCGCCGTTCCGCGTCTTCGCCCCCAGCGAGATCACCCTGCTCGTACTTCGCTCTCCGCACCGGTCCGCGTCGCTGTAGCGGTGGGCGGGTCGACACATCCACTTGGAGCTCGGAACGCGATCTTGTCGAAGTGCCCTGGTCCGGCGTGACCTATGCGACGATCCCGCCGTTCGGGAGGGTCTGAGTACTCGGCCGTGGATTTTCTTGTAGAGCTCCATCCGAGGAGACGTTCTCACCGCCCGGTGACGCGGTGTGGGCACGGACAAGGAAAGCGCCTCCGGTGCGAGTCGGCGGTGAACGCCGTACTTCTTCGACAGAGCCCAGATCGTCAGCTGGAGCTTCCAGTTGTCGTGCCGGATCCGGTCGAACAGCTCCTGCTTGGACAAGGACATCCGCAGCACCGCCCCTGCTGGCACCACAGGAACCGTCTCACCGCAAGAGCCGAGGCGGGGCCCCTTCCCCTGTCACCACCCCTTAATGCGCCCACGCGACCCGCCAGGGACAGCTCGAAGCCAACATATCGGGGCCGCTGACGGCTCTGGCAGCGATCACGAGGAGCCGTAACGATGGGTCACTGGAGCAGTCAAGAGAAAGATCGACGGCGGGCGAGGGCATCGGCATGATAGGCCACATGACGGATGGGAGATCTCTGGAATCTGAGCTCGCCGGGTTCATGGTCGAGTACGAACGGGCCAACAACAGCCATGACATTTCACGTGTCGTGCCGTTCATCGCCGAGGACGCCGTGTACTGATTCTCGGACGGCTCGTTTCGGGGCATCGAGGAGATCCGATCCGCGATCGAAACGACATTCGCGAGGATCCTCAACGAGGTGTATGAGGTCCGGGACCTGCAATGGCTCGTACTCACGGCTGATGTCTCCGTGTGCCGCTATCGGTTCGCCTGGTCCGGGGTCGTGGGAGGCGAACCGCGCTCCGGTCAGGGGCGAGGCACCAACGTGATCGTGCGGCGGGAGGGCGGGTGGAAGATGCTTCATGAGCATCTGAGCTCCTGACCGACCCGACAGGCGATCACTTCGTCCAGTTGGCTTCGTTCGCCGTGGTGCGGGCGAGGTGAGTCGTCTCGGTGGGGACGCTGAGCGGTTCCGGCGGTGACGGCGTCGATGTCGAAGGTCGGCCCTGGAGCCGACGCTCGTACCGGTCATGCACGCGGGCCGACACCCTGCCGCAGGACGGACATACGCCTTCACCGATTCGGCAGGCCAACCGCAACACCAGCCCACGCACTCCGTGCACCGCTGCGGTCACCAGCACCCCGAAGACCGCGAACAGCACGTCCTGCCAGGAGATCTCGTCATGGCCCCTGCCCTGGAGTCGACACCGGCGGCACGGTTCAGCCCGAGTCATCGACATGCTGCCCGCAGCCGGTCCCCGTGCACTTGCGGCTATCCGCTGTCGGAGCCGTGCATCCCGCCACCGAGGACACGAGAGACGTATGCGTGTGCAGCACGCAGACTCTATGATCACTGCGCCCCAGCGCCCGCCGCAGCCGTACACGCTTCCGAGACAGGCCGAAGACAATGACGAGCACCGTACGCAAAGCTCCCTGGATCCTTGCCCGTTCCGCGCAGGTGGCGATAGCAGTGGCTGCCGTGGCGGACGTGGCCCGCGCGGCGGCCGTCCGGGATCACTACCTGCACCACACGGATGCGTCCCTGCGCACGTCGGGCTTCGTCTCCATGATCTTCGTCTATCTGATGACTCTTGCGATCGTGCTGTTCCTCGTGTGGCTCGCCCGGTCCCGGCGCAACGCCCAGGAGCTGTCCCCCGGTGGCTCGGTCCCGAGTGGGGGCTGGACGATCGGCGCGTGGTTCATACCGGTGGTCAACCTCTTCGTCCCGCGTCAGCTCGTCCTCGACATCGGGCGCGCCAGCTCCGCGTCGTGGGAGCAGCAGCGAGGCACAACGCTGGTGAACCTGTGGTGGATCGCCTGGATCCTGGATGCGGTGGTGCTCGTGGTGGCTGGCCGGGTGGCCCCGGGGTCGATGGCGTTGTTGGTGGTGGCGGAGACCTTCATGATCACAGCGGCCGTGCTGCTGGGGCTCGTCATCGAGCGCATCACGGCGCTGCAGCGGACCGCGCTCGGTGCCACTGTGCCCGTCGCACCACTCGCCAAGGCTTGAGACGGAACCTCCGATGTGCTCCCGCAAGGTGGCGTGAGAGGCGACGCGCGTGACCGGCAATGACCTGGCCTCGGTTCATGGCATGAGCCGACCCGGACCTCATCGGAAGAGCAAGGAATACTCCTAACCTGCACCGACAAGCCGTGCAGCGCTTCAGGTGCAGGAGCGTATCGAGTGCTGTCCGGGTGTCGGCGTGGATGGCCACAGTCGCAACGCGGTCTCCCAGACCGAAACAATGCTGCGGGTGGAGATGGTCCGCAGTAGCGGCCGTGGCACCGGAGATCGCCCCCGTTCACGCCAGGCAACTCCCCCATACCGGCGAGGTGCCTGCACCGCAGGCATAGGGCGTCCGGTCTCCGTCGCCAAGAAACCCGGTGGCCTCGGCGCCCTTCCCTCGATGTGGCGAGATCGAGAACCTTTCGACGGAACCCCGGCAGACAACCGCCGGGCACAGCCTCCGGAGGCTGCTCGATCGGCCACTGCCCAGCAACCCGACTCCATCAAGCCCACGGCAGACCGAAAAGCATGGTCCCAGACGCACGCATCAGGGACCAGTCGGCGAGCAGGATCGTAAGCGTTCACGGGAAGAGCCGGCCACGTCGGGGGCGCACGGGTCGAGCCGCGGGAGTTTGCCCAGGTCGTGGAGTTGTTTCGGGCCTGGAGAGGGGCTTTGGGAACAATCGCGAGCGGCAAAGGATCAGGTCTGTCCCCGCAGTCCCCGCCTCCAAGGAGCTCCTCAATGCTGCCCTGGGTTTCCAGACGCCCGCTAGGACGGGTGCCGATACGGACGTTGCTCATCGCGGTCCTGGTCGCCGCTGTGATCACCACCGTCATGGATTTCACGGCGCCCTCGCGCATGGCCGCGGCACCCCGGGTGTCGGTCTCGCAGATCTGTGACGACTCGGTCAACGCGATCGTGGCCGCGTACGGCGAGCAGGCCCGCCCCGCGATGACCGGGCCGGTCGTCCAGTCCGCCTCCTACACGCTCACCGGCCAGCAGGTGGAGATCGTGGCCGCCAAGAAGAAGGAGGCCACCGCCGACTGCGCGAGCAAGCTGCACAAGGCGGCGCAGGCCGGCTGGTCCTACATCTCCGCCCGGGGGGTGGAGATCGCGGTGGACGCGGCGATCACGATCCTCGCCTCCACGCTGATCTGCTCACTCACCGGTCCGGTCGGCTGCAAGTGGGGCGTGCGCTTCGCCTCGTTCGCCGGCGGGTTCGCCGGCGCCCTGGCCTTCCAGTACCTCACCGACGGCTACCTCAACTGGAAGAGCGTCGGCGGTGCCTTCTTCGACGCGACGGTCTCCATGCTGGCCTTCTCCGGCCTCGACAAGCTGGACGAGGCCTACGTCGGCAGGGGCGTCCGGGCCACCTTCAAGAGCGCCGGACAGGCCATCAAGTCCGTCGGCGCCCGCATCGGCAACATCGGGCCGAACATGGTCGGCAGTGTCCAGAACACACTGAACTACGTCATGGGCCACAACTTCGGCGCCTTCCCGATCGCCTACACCGGCGGCGGTTCGATCGAGCCCGCCATCGCCGAGAAGCAGGGCCAGCCGATCGCCGACGGGGTGCAGTTCCGCATCCCCTCCCACGCCTCCGGCAGCGATGTGCACGACGACCTGTACTCCGGCAGCTACAACCGCCCGTTCTACAACTGGGACGTCGCCGAGACCCCGCACACCAACTCCGACGGCGCCATCGGCTACCTGATCGGCCAGGGCAGCAAGTGCCTGACCAACACCAGTTACAACGTCGCCCTCACCCCATGCAACTACAGCGACTCCCGCCAGTGGTGGTTCGCCGACGGTGACGAGCTGATGGCCTCCAACGGCAAGTGCCTGGCCGAGGACGCCACCCACCAGCAGCGGTGGGCGGTCTCCTGCGACGGGCTCACCTACGCGGCCAACTCGAACAAGGACGACCAGTTCCTGATCACGCCGCCCGGCGGCACCTACATCCCCGACACCGTCGCCAAGTGGAGGAGCCACATCTCCGTCTACGAACACGCGTGAGACGGCGGTTCCTCTGACCTGCTGACGGCCGGGCCGGTGATCCATGTCACCGGCCCGGCCGTTGCGGGTCCCCGGTCGGCTCAGTCATAGTGCGGGAACCATGCGGCTTTTTGCCGCTTTCTGATGTTTCCTGTTTGTTTCGGAGAGCTGGATTGGGTCGTCCTGAACGCCCGGTGGACCCTGCCGCCGGGCCGACGCAGCGGTTCGCCCACGAGTTGCGTGAGCTGCGGCAGAGCGCGGGCAGCCCCTCGTACCGCATGATGGCGCAGCGAACGGGCATGTCGGTGACCACGCTGGCACGGGCGGCGGCCGGGGAACGGCTGCCGTCGGCGGCGGCGGTACGGGCGTACGCACAGGCCTGTGACGCCGACCCCGCCGAGTGGGAACTGCGCTGGAAGACCGCCGCGGAGGAGGTCGCCGCCGAGGAGACGGCCGCCCGCGGCGACGCGGAGGCCGACGGCGCCGAGAAGTCGCCGTACCGGGGGCTGGCCCGCTTCGAACCGGGTGACCGGGCCCTGTTCTTCGGCCGCGCGCGCCTGGTGAGGGACCTGCTGGACCTTGTGCGCGAGCGCCGGTTCGGGGCGGTGTTCGGGCCCTCCGGCAGCGGCAAGTCCTCCCTGCTGCGGGCCGGACTCGTCCCGGCCGCCCAGGAGACCGCACGGCATACGGGCCGCCCGGTGGCGCTGCGCATCCTCACGCCCGGGGAGCGCCCTGCGGCCACGTACGGCCACCTGCTGGAGCCGGGGGACGGCGACCCGGACAGCTGGGTGATCGTCGACCAGTTCGAGGAGGTCTTCACCCTCTGCCGGGACCGAGCCGAACGCAGCCGTTTCATCGACCTGCTCCTCACCGCCAGGAACCCCGCCTCCCGGCTCCGCGTGGTGATCGCGATGCGTGCCGACTTCTACGGCCGGTGCGCCGAGATACCCGGACTCGCCGACGCGCTGCGGCACAGCGGCCTGTTGGTCGGGCCGATGAGCCCCTCCGAACTGCGGGAGGCGGTCACCGGGCCTGCCGCCGCAGCCGGTCTGGTCGTCGAACGGGAACTGACCTCGCGGATCGTGGAGGAGGTGGTGGACCAGCCCGGCGGGCTGCCCATGCTCTCCCACGCCCTGTTGGAGACCTGGCGGCGACGGCGGGGCCGCATCCTGACACTCGCCGGGTACGAGGAGGTCGGCGGCGTCCACGGCGCCATCGCGGCCAGCGCGGAACGGACGTACGGCGCGCTGACACCGGCCCAGGCGCGCACCGCCCGCCGGCTTCTCCTGCGGTTGGTCGCCCCCGGTGAGGGCACTCCCGACACCCGGCGTTCGGCCACCCGCGCCGACCTGGACGAGTGGTCCGACCCCGAACTGCCCACGGTCGTGGAACGGCTCGCCGCCGCACGACTGCTCTGCCTGGACGGCGCGACGGTGGACCTGGCGCACGAGGCGCTGATCAGCTGCTGGCCGCGGCTGAGCTGCTGGATCGACGAGGACCGTGAGCGGCTGCGACGCCACCGCGACCTCACGGAGGCCACCCGCACCTGGCACGAACTCGGCCGCGACCAGGGAGCCCTCTACCGGGGGGCCCGCCTTGACCGCGCAGTCGAACTCTTCCCCGGGCCGGGGCAGGCACAAGCGGGGGAACAGGGACAGCACGACGATCTCACCGCCGCCGAGCGGGCGTTTTTGACGACCGCCCTGGAGGTCCGCGACCAGGAGCGCCGGTCGGCGGCGCACGCGAGGAAGCGAACCCGCCGACTGTTCGCGGCGCTCTCCGCCCTGCTGGCCGTGGCGCTGGTGACCGGCGTGGTCGCCTGGCAGCAGCACGGCACCGAGGTTCGGGACAGCGAGGACACCGCAGCCCGCCGGGTCGCCGAGACTGCCTTGACGATGCACACCACCGATCCGCGTACCGCCATGCTGCTCAGCGTGGCCGCCTGGCGGATCGCGGCCCTCCCGGAGACCCGAGCCGCACTGCTCGGGGCCATGGCCATGCCCGAGGAGGATGTCTTCACCGATCCCGGGCCGGGCGCCGACGCACGCTTCCTCACCGACTCCGGCCGTGTCCTGTTCAGCGCCACCGGCCGCACGTGGCACACCTGGGACACGGTCACGCACCGGGCGATCGCCTCCGGGCGCCTGCCGTCGAGTCCGGTACTGGCGAGCAGCCCGGACGGCCGCGTGCTCGCGCTGGACCTGCCGGGCGATGGCGGTTGGCGGCTGTGGGACCTGGCGACGGGCCGCTGGACCGGAGGGGCGCATCCCATACCGGACGAGTACCTGCCCTCCTTCGGGACCGACCCGCACACGTACCTGGCCACTGCCATCGAGGATCCGCGGCTCGACCTGCGTTCGGTGACGGACGGCCATGTCCTGCGCCACGCGCAGGTCCCCAGCGACGCCGACATCGCCGAAACCCCCGACGGCCGACTGGTGGCGGTCTGCCCCGTCAGCGGCCCGCTCCAAGTCCGGGACACAAGCCGCCGGCGCGATCTTTCGGGCGGCTGGGCGAGCGCCGGCGAGAACCACTGCGGTGACGACAACGCACTCCTTGCGTTCGACTCGGCAGGCGACCGGCTCGCGGTGGTCTCCCATACGGGCGTACAGGTCTGGAACACGACCTCCGGACGGCTCATCGCTGCCATCGCGTCCCCGGACGTCTCTTCCGCCGCCTTCAGCCAGGACGGAAAATTCCTGGCCACCACGGACACCGGCCGGCTGGCGGTGTGGCGGCTGTCCGTACCGGACTCACCCGTCTTCCGCCACGACCTGAACGGCCGCCAGCCATCCGGAGCCTTCACCTGGGACCCCGGCAAGCCGGTCCTGCGCTATCTCGAAGCAGGCTCGGTCCACGCTCTCGACGTGGGCGCGGCCGTCACCTCCGCCTGGCACGAAACCCCGCTGAACAACACGCTGCTGAGTCCGGACGGCCGTGTCCTCGCCACCGCCGAACAGGCCGACGGGGGCTACGTCTTCAGGCTGCGGACGACCGGCGACGGGCGTCTGCTCCGCACACTGCCGACCGTCCCGCTCCCCACCCCCGCCGACGGCAGCGGTCCGATCAACACGAACTACGCCCTGACGTTGATGTCGTTCACCCCGGACGGCACCACCTTCGCCTACGGGATCTCCGCACCGGGGCGCGGGACGACCAGGCAGCTCGTACGGGTCTGGGACCTGGCCGGCGACCATGCGCGGACCACGCTGGACCTCGCCGCATCCGCCCCCGAGGCAGCGGTGGAGGCGATGGCCCTGGGCCCAGGAGCGCGCACCCTGGTGGCCGCCCGACCCCAGGCCACCGGTGAGAACGCGGAGGTGTGGAGCACCGAGCGACACCGCCGGACGTCAGTGCTGGGCGATCTGCACGACACCGCACTGGCTCTGCGCCCCGACGGCCACCTGCTCGTCGTCGGCGACAGTGTCACCGCCCTGCCCGCCGGGCCCAGCAGGAAGCAGGCGCTGAGCCGGGGCGATGAGGTGGAGGCGTTGGCCTTCAACGCGGACGGCTCCCAGGCGGCGGTCGGTGACGCCTCCGGCCACGTCACCCTCTGGGACGCCGGTCTCAGCCACCGGCTCGCCGTCCTGCCGAACGCCTTCCCCGCCCCCCTGGCGGGCGGCGATCCCGAGGCCGTCAGCGCCCTGGCGTTCAGCCCCGACGGCACCACCCTCGCGGTGGCCGGTGACTTCGGCTCGCTCCAACTCTGGGACACCGCCGGCCACGAGGCCCTCAGCCCCGTCACCACCCCCGGCGAGGGCATCACCTCCCTCGCCTTCGGCTCCGACGGCAGCGCCCTGTACGCCGCCGGCTCACACGTCCCCCTGCGCGCGTACCCCGTCACCCCGTCCTACGCGGTCGCCCGGATCTGCGCGCGCACGGCAGGCAGCCTCTCCCCCGCCGAATGGCACACTCTCATCCCCGAAACCGACTACCGCAGCGTGTGCCCGAACGGCAACGCGCCGGACGCAGGCCACTCCCCGGGCAGGACCGATTCCGCCCACGCCGGGGCATCGTCGCCGAGGTAGGTGTCCGGCTCCGTCGGCGCGTATGCGGTGATCCCGTGGGCGACCGCGTCACCGGTCCCCGGCCGCCGTACAGAACCGGACGTCTCACAACTCCGGCCCCTCAACATGATGTTGAGGGGCCGGATCTCGTAGCGCGGGCCGGATTTGAACCAGCGACCTCTGGGTTATGAGCCCAGCGAGCTACCGAGCTGCTCCACCGCGCGTCGGTGTGACCTCAGCTTACGCCACACGCGTGAGGCGGGCAGGGATTTATTGCCGGGTGCCGGACGCGTCGCCCCGCGCGGGACGGTGGGCCTAGCGGCGTGCGCAGGAAGGCCTTTCCATCAGCCGGCACGCAAGGGGCGTGCGGGGCACCGACTGCGGGCATGCCGACCGGCCGTCCGCGCCCGTCGAACCGCCGGCAGCTGGTGATCAGTTCGGCAAAATGCCGCCACGAGTTTGGCCGAAAGCCCTTCCATCGGCCTTCCGACTTGCCAGTCTCTGTCTGCACACGCCGGATGTCATGTCCGCGATCACCTCACCGCATCGTCATGGAGACCCCCATGCCTCGAACCGTCAGCAGGACCTTCCGGCTTGTCAGAGCCGCCGCCGTCACGGGTAGCGGCGCCGCTCTCGCCGTCACCCTGACGGGCAGCGCCTCCGCAGGCGTGTTGCAGAACCTGCCGGAGAACTCCACCACGTTCCAGAAGGACTTCGAGCCCGTGTACGACTACGACACGGACTCCTGCTACCCGGCCGCCGCCATCGACTCGAACGGAACCCTCAACGGCGGTCTGAAGCCGACCGGGCCCATCACCGGCCAGTGCCGCGGTGACCACCTCGACCACGCCAACACCTACTCGCGGGCCAAGTGCAACAACGGCTGGTGCGGGATCATCTACGCCAGCTACTTCGAGAAGGACGAGGCCTCTCCGGGCATCGGCCACCGCCACGACTGGGAGTGCATGGTGGTGTGGGTCGCGCAGGGGGCGGACACGCCGTCGTACCTGTCCGCCTCCCGGCACGGCGGCTTCAGCACCCACCCGATCGCCGACGTGCCGATGAGCGGCCGGCGGGTCATGGCCGTCTACCACAAGGACGGCGCCAGCACCCACGCCTTCCGCTTCGCCAAGTGGGGCGAGACGGCTGAGAACGACACCGGCGCCTGGCACCAGGAGAACCTGCTGACCTGGGACAACCTCGCACCCGGTCTGCGCACCATCCTGAACGGCTCCGACTGGGGCAGCGCCAATCTCCCGCTCCAGGACTCCAGGTTCAACGACACGCTCAACAAGGCCAAGCCGGGCGAGATCCCCTTCGACCCGTACGCATGACGCGGAGGCCGGCGCGGCACAGGGACCGCAGGCCATGAGAGTCGCCGCCCCACATACCGGGGCGGCCGACGCCGACGTCGACGAGAGCCCCGGCATGGGATGTGGTGCCGGCCCGGCCTCACGGGATCCGGACGAGCTCCCGTCGACAGGCGGATCGAATCCTGCGGTGACAGTGAGTCTTGGGACACGTTTTACGCTGTACACGCAACTGCGGCCCACTCCAGCTCTGTCTGAGAGGGAGACGGGCCCGTCAGGGCCGAAGAACGAGTAGACCGGGGCAGTCCGTGGGACGGCGCAAGGGCAGCATATGGATCGCATGCGTCACGGGTGTGATGCTGATGGGCGCGAGCGCCTGCAGCGGGGGCGGCAGCGACAAGGCGGGCGGGGACGACGCCAAGGCGTCCGGAAAGCCGAGTGCGAGCGCCTCTCCGTCACCGACGACGCCCGCGGGTCCACCGATGCTGCTGGAGACGATCACCCCGCAGACGGGAACCACGGTCGGTGTGGCCATGCCGATCTCGGTGATCTTCACGAACCCTGTGGCCGCCAAGGCGCGGGCCACAGTGGAAAAGCACATGAAGGTGAGCGCCTCACAGACGGTGGCCGGGGCCTGGCACTGGATGGGCGACAAGCGCGCCGACTGGCGCCCGAAGACGTACTGGCCCTCCGGTACGACGGTGAAGATCGACGCCGACATGACGGGCGTCAGCAACGGCAACGGACGCTACGGCGTGCACAGTTACACCCACACCTTCAAGATCGGTGACGACGTGCGCGCGGACGTCTCGGTGACCGGCCACACCATGAAGGTGACCCGGAACGGCGCGCCGGTGCGCACGCTGTCGATCAACGCGGGCAGCGCCGAGTATCCGACGTGGGACGGCACGATGGCCGTCATCGACAAGCAGGAGAAGGTCCACATGACTTCCTGCAGCGTCGGCATCAGCTGCGACAAGGGCAGCCCCAACTTCTACGACCTGACCCTGCCCTGGGACATCCACCTCACCCAGTCCGGCACCTACGTCCACTACTCGACCGGCGACCCGAACCCGGGCAGCGGCAGCGCCCGCGGCTCCCACGGCTGCGTCCACCTGTCCCTGTCGGACGCGAAGTGGTTCTACGGCCAGGTCAAGCAGGGCGACCCCATCACCATCACCGGCTCACCCCGCGGCAAGGCCCCGGCCGACAACGGCTACGCCGACTTCAACCTGGGATGGGACCAGTGGCTCGCGGGCAGCGCCTCCGGAGAGGGGACGACAGCCGCACTGTGACGCGCGCTGCCTGGTGACGCCCGCCCGTACCTGATGGATCGCACCCGTGCCTGCTGCACGGGTGCGATTCACGGTCGTGGACACGTGCCTGGCCGGGCGGCCTCATCACGGAGACGTCGGTCCTCACGGTGCTGATCGGCGTCAGCCTCGGAGGCGACCCCATTCATGGCGACTCGCCGGCCACCTTGTCGTGACGGCGCATCCGACACGCCCATGACACCCGCGCCGACCTCGGCCGCTTCACCCGCTCCGTCCTGGCGACCGTACCGTCCACGCTTCTTGCCTGCGCCCTGGCAGTGTGGGGGATGCTTGTCACCACGGCACCTGACCCCGTCCCGTCCGCAGCGCCGGAGGCGCCCCATGAGCGTCATCGTCTGGATCACCGAGGGCACCTGGCCCGCCTGCGTGGATGCCGCCCGCACCCGTACGGCACCGGGCGAGGACATCGTGCTGCTCTACGTGCACGACCACACGATCACCGAAGCCGCACACGGCGCCTACGCCGGTCTCCTCGGCCGCGGCCATCCCGAACGCGACCCCGGCACCCACCTGGAACACCTCGCGGCCGACTCCGCCCGGCGCCTCCTGCAGACCGCCGCCGACCGCCTGGACCGCGCGTGCACCCAGGCGGAACGCGGCGGCCGCGTCGAACGCGAGGTCGTCACCGCGGCCCAGGGCGCGGACCTGCTGATCTGCGCCCGCGACGGCGACCCCTCCCGCCCCGGCCCGCACAGCCTCGGCCGCGCGACCCGCTTCGTCGTCGACCACGCCCCGTGCCCCGTCCTGCTCGTCTGGCCGGCCCCGCCACGACACACCGAACTGCCGCCGCCCCCGCCCGGCCACCGCCCCTGAGGTTCGCCCGCGCCGGCCCCAGCGGCCGTGGGCCCATGGATGGGGGTGTGTTGTCCGGCGGTCGGGGCCACCATGGAAGTCGCAGCGCCTGCAGACGCAGACAGGCGCGCTCCGCGGTCTGCGGACGATCCCCTGTGACGTCCGCAGGCGGAAGGAGTGCCGGCCATGGATGAAGCCGATCGGTCGTCCGCGGACCACGGCCCGACGGCCGCCCGCCGACCGGGGGGTCAGCCGTCGCAGCCGAGCGGGTTGATGGACCTCCTCGGTGTCGCGGCGGTACTGCTGGACGCCGAGGGGCGGGTCGTTCTGTGGAGTCCGCAGGCCGAGGAGCTGTACGGATACAGCGCCCAGGAGGCGCTCGGACAGTACGCCGCACAGCTGCTGGTCCACGCGGACCAGTGGGAGTGGGTGATCAAGAAGTTCGCCGAGGTCATGGAGAGCGGCCAGAGCTGGGGCGGCACCTTCCCCATCCGCTGCAAGGACGGCGGCACGCGGCTGGTGGAGCTGCGCAACATGCGGCTCCTGGACGACCACGGCGACTTCTACGCCCTCGGGCTCGGCACCGACTCCCCCAGGCTGCGCCAGGTGGAGCGGGATCTCGCACTGTCCACCCGGCTGGTCTCCCAGTCCCCCATCGGCATCGCGATCCTCGACACCGACCTCACGTATGTGGCCGTCAACCCGGCGCTCGAGCGCATCCACGGCATTCCCGAGGAAGAGCACCTCGGCCGCCACTATCGCGCGGTCATGAGCGCCGCGGAGTTCGAGGAGGCCGAGGCCGCGATGCGGCAGGTCCTGCGCACCGGCGTGCCGCTGGTCGACCGGTCCCCCATCGTGGGCCGCACCCGCGCGGGCCCGGAGCAGCACGCGTGGGCCATCTCGGTGTACCGGCTGGAGGACACCAGGGGGCATGTCCTCGGGGTGGCCGAGCTGGTGGTGGACGTCACCGACCGCTACCGGTCGGCCCGGGAGGCCACGGAGACGCGGCGTCGCCTCGCGCTGATCGCCGATGGCGCCGCCCGCATCGGCACCACCCTGGAGGCCGACCAGACGGCCCGCGAACTGGCGGACGTCACCGTTCCCGATTTCGCCGACGTGGCCGCCGTCGACGTCCTCGACTCCGTTCTCGACGAGCACCGCCCCGCCACCCATGACGGCCCCGCGCTCTTCCGCGCCCTCGCCGTCAAGGCCGCCTACCCCAACGACGCCGCGAAGGCCGCCGACCCGCCCGGCCGGATCACCGCGTACGACCCCGACCGCCTGGCCACCCGATGTGTGCGCACCGGCCGGCCCATCCTGGTCCCCCACACCGACGGACACGACCTGTCGCACATCGCCCGCGACGAGCACGCGGCCATGCTGCTGGCCCGCGCCGGCGTGCACTCCTACCTGGCCGTCCCCCTCACCGCCCGCGGCACCACCCTCGGCTTCCTGGGGCTGACCCGCGCCCGGGACCCGCGCCCCTTCGACGAGGACGACCTCGCCATCGCCGCCGAGCTGGCCTCCCGCGCCGCGGTGTGCATCGACAACGCCCGCGCACACCAGCACATGCGCAACGCGGCCGAGACCCTCCAGCGCAGCCTCCTCCCGACCACCCCGCCCGATCTGCCCGGCCTGGAGGTCGCTTCCCGCTACCGGCCCGCGCAGGCCGCCTACGAGATCGGCGGTGACTGGTACGACGTCCTCCCGCTCAGCGACGACAGAACGGCACTGGTCGTGGGCGACGTCATGGGCAGCGGCATCGAGGCCGCCGCAGCCATGGGACGCCTGCGCACCGCCACGACCGCCTTCGCCGGCCTCGACCTCGGCCCCGCCCAAGTCCTCGAGCAACTCGACTCGATCACCTCCGGGCTGGACCAGTACATCGCCACGTGCGTCTACGCGGTCTACGATCCCCACCGCCGCGAGTGCCGCATCGCCAACGCAGGACACCTGCCTCCCGCTCTCGTCCGCGGGGGCGGGCACCCGCAACTCCTCGACCTGCCCACCGGCGCCCCACTGGGCGTCGGCGGTGTCCCGTTCGAAACGACCACCCTCGCCTTCGGCCCCGGCGACCGACTGGTCCTCTACACCGACGGACTGGTCGAGACCCGCCGGCACTCCATCGACGAACGCCTCGACCGCCTCCTCCACCTTCTCGACGCGCCCGCCTCCCCGCTGGAGGAAACCTGCGACCGGCTCCTCACCGAGCTCAGGAACCCCGACGACCACGACGATGTCGCCCTGCTCATCGCCTACGCACAGCCCTTCGCCCCTCACCGAGCAGACGACCACCGCGGCGTGCCGAGGACGGGCAGGTGACGCAGATGCAGAGCACGAACGGCCGGGCGCCCCGGACCCGGCCAGTCGCTTCGACGCCGACCGGTCAGCTGCCGGTCAGCAGCTGTCGGACGACGTAGCCGGCGGAGTCCACCCCGGAGCTGCCACCCTCCGCCAGGGCCGCGACGGCGACGCGGGGACCGTATGCGGTCAGCCAGCCGTTGCTGTGGTCGCCCTCCTCCGCGGTGCCCGTCTTGGCGCCGACGCCCGCCAGCCCGCCGAGACGCGGCGCTGCGGTGCCGCTGGTGGCCACGTTCCGCATCATCGATTGCAGGTAACCGGCCGTACGGCTGGAGATCTGCTGCGGCGCGGCGTCCTGCTGCTGCCCCGGCAGGATGACCGGTTGCCTGAAGCCGGTGTCGCGGGCGGTGGCCGCCACGGACGCCATGAACAGCGGCGTGGCCGTGACCTGGCCCTGGCCGATGAACTGGGCCGCCTGGTCACCGCCCCGGACATCCGCCGGAATGCTCGGGTCGGTGGTCGCGACCCCACCGCCGATCGACCAGCTGCCCAGGCCGAAGACGCTCACGGCCTCGTCGTGCAGTGCCGAGGCGTCCCCGTTGTTCACCAGGTAATAGGGGCGCCGTCACTACGGCTACCGCTCCTGCCGTACGCCGGGAGCCACATATGCCTGGAGAGTGCCGACCCGCTCCACCGGCCAGTCGCGTGCGAAGGCGGGCGGGCGGCGGTCGGGCAGGACGAGGACCGCGAAGGGCCTCTGGCCGGCGGCCCGGGCCAGTTCGGCCCGGGTGGCGCTGGTGTCGTGGCCCGCGCTCTGTGCGGAGCCGCATCCGGTGTAGTAGGCGATCGGGACGGCCTCGTAGCCGCTGAGCAGGCACGGAGGCCGCACGCCGAGTGTGTGGAGGGCGTCCGCGGTGCGGGACCAGTCCTCGCGGTTGGCGTAGGAGCTGTGGACGGTGCGCTCCAGGACCGCGTACTGCACGGCCAGATGGCCCGCGAGTGCGACCGCCGCAAGGCCGGCGACGAGCGTGCGGGCCCTCCCCGGGGCCGGTGCGGTGACCAGGTGGGCGAGGCCATGGGCGACGGGCAGGGCGAGCAGGGCATAGGCCGGTAGCAGGAAGCGGGGCGCAGCGTAGCCGATGAGGAACAGATAGGGGACGGCGGCTGTGACGGCGCAGGCCAGGGGGAGCAGGGCGGGCAGCGTGCGCCGGGCGCGGAGCGCGGCGACGGTTCCGACGGCGGCCAGCAGCGGCAGCGCGAACCACCACAGGGACACCACGGGGTGAGGGAGTGCACCGGTGCAGGGCCGGCACAGTGTGCGCCCGCCAAGACTGCGCAGCTGGTCGATGACGGCGAGGTGCCATCCCAGGCCGCCCTGGATGCGGGAGGCGTCGTGGAGGCGCTGCGCGAGGCCGCCGTAGCTCACGTATGCCTCGATCACCCACTCGCCCGCGCCCGCCAGCAGGCCGGCGACCACTACGAGGAGCAGGCGCGGGCGGCGCAGGGAAAGTGCCAGCAGGGGCAGCGCCACGTAGACCGCGTCCATCGGGCGCATCCACGCCATCAGCGCGACACCCGCGAACAGGCCCCACCAGGCTGCCCGGTCCTGTGCCTTCGTGCGGACGCGCAGGAAGCAGCCGACACAGGTCAGTGCGCCTATGGCGACCCAGTAGTTGGGCATGGCCTGCGGGCCGTAGAACACCGTCACCCACAACGAGGCGAACAGAGCGCCCGCCAGGGCCAGGACGCGTGGCATGACGTGGGCCCGCCAGACGCGCAGGGCGAAGTAGAGGGCCAGGCCGGAGAGGACGGCAAGGTAGGCCCCGAGGAGGACGGTGGAGTCGGACCAGGACGTGATCGGGGCGACGAGGAGGGAGATGCCCCGGGCGCGGGGCGCGCTGAAGTAGGCGGCGGGAACGTGGCCGCTGATCTGGCTGACGTATACCGTCTCGTCCCAGCCGAGCCCCAAGCCCGGTCGGACGAGGCAGAGTTGGGCGACCGTGAAGGCGGCTGCGACCGCCGCGAGCCAGGGCTCGCCCCAGGGGCGCCGTAACCTGGCGGTCTGTGGGGAGGGGGCGGTGCGACGAACGCCCGTCGTCGTGGCGTTCGAGCCGTCGGCCATGTGACACCTCTCGTCGAGACTCTTCCAGGGATCGATTCCCTGCAACCCCCAGGGCCGCATCGCACTACAGCTTGTAAGGTTATACGAGGGGGGAGAAGCCGACTTCCCACGTCTGCAAGGTGACCGTCATGCACAGCAGCGGCCCACAGGAAAAGCCCGGGCGGCGTAGTGCGGGCGAACTCGAGGCCGCGGTCCTGGCCGCCCTCTGGGCGGTGGACCATCCCCGAACTCCCGCCGAGATCCAGGCGGAACTGGACGGCGGACTCGCCTACAACACCGTGCACACGATCCTCAGGCGGCTCTACGGCAAGGGGCTGGTGCTGCGGGATGCCGACGGGCGGCGCGGCGCCTACCGGCCGGCGCGGGACAGGGCCGAGCTGACCGCCGAGGCCATGCACGACGCCCTGGACCGGGGACCGGACCCGATCGCCGCGCTCCAGCACTTCGTGACCGGGCTGACCACGGAGGAAGCGCGGACGCTGAGGGAACTCCTCGGTCAGAGCCCGCCATGACGGCGGTCCTGGCGGCTCGGTGATGCCTCAGAGCCGACATGGGACGCCGTCGTCCGCTCACCCGGTCCCCGGACGGGCGAGTCCGAGGTCGTAGGCGAAGATCACGGCCTGAATGCGGTCGCGGGCGCCGATCTTGGCCAGGACACGGCCCACGTGCGTCTTCACCGTCGACTCGGACACGACGAAGTGTGAGGCGATCTCGCCGTTGGTCCAGCCCTTGCCGATGGCGACGAGGATCTCGCGCTCACGGTCGGTGAGGGCGCCCAGTCGCTCGTCCTCGTCCGAGTCGCTCCTGCCTGCGGGCACGTGCTGGGCGTACTCGTCCAGGATGCGGCGGGTGAGGGCCGGGGCGATCACCGCGTCGCCGACGGCGACCGCGCGGATGCCGGCCAGGAGTTCCTCGGGGCGCGCGTCCTTGAGGAGGAAGCCGCTGGCTCCGGCCCGGAGCGCGGCGTGCACATACTCGTCGAGGTCGAACGTGGTCAGCACCAGGACGCGCGAGCGACCCCCGGCCGCGGTGATCCGGCGGGTGGCCTCGATGCCGTCCATCCCGGGCATCCGTACGTCCATCAGCACGACGTCGGGACGCAGCTCGGCGGTCTTGCGCACGGCCTCGATGCCGTGCGCGGCCTCGCCGACCACCTCCGTCTCCGGGATGGAGTCGAGCAGCACCCGGAAGCCGTAGCGCTGCAGCGGCTGGTCGTCCACGACGAGCACCGTGGTCACCGGGCACCTGCCCGGGGTGGCACGTCGAGGGTGGCCTCCACCGTCCAGCCGCCACCGGCCGCGGGCCCGGCGCTGACGATCCCTCCGTAGAGCGCCGCTCGTTCGCGCATGCCCACCAGCCCGTGTCCTTCCTCGTTCCAGGTTCCGGGGTGTCCGGCCGGGCCGTTGTCCCGGATCCGGATGATCAGCCGGGTCTCCTCGGTGATGACCGACAGTTTCACCCGTGTTCCGACGCCGGCGTGCTTCAGGGTGTTCGTGAGGGCTTCCTGGACGATGCGGTAGACCGTCAGCTGCACCCCGCGGTCGAGGGCGTCCGCGTCGCCGACGGTCCGGTAGACGACGTCCAGGCCGGCGCTGCGCACCCCGTCGCACAGCGCCCCGATGTCCACGACACCGGGCTGCGGGCTGAGTTCGGGCGGTCGGGGAGACCCGGTGGATGCCTCGCGCAGCACACCGAGCACGCGTCGCAGCTCACCGAGGGCCGTGCGGCCGGTGTCACCGATGAGCTGCAGGGCCTCCTTGCCGCGTTCGGGAGCCACGTCCGTGGCGTACAGGCCCGCGTCGGCGAGGGTGACGATGACGGCCAGGTTGTGACCGACGATGTCGTGCATCTCGCGAGCAACCCGGGCGCGCTCCGTGGCCGTCGCCAGTCTGCTGCGCTGGTCGCGTTCGACCTCCAGGCGGGCCGCCCGCTCCCGAAGCCCCGCGAGCTGGGCCCGCCGAGTCCTGATCATCAGGCCGAGCGCCAGTGCCGCGGTCGCCGTGCTCAGCAGGAAGAACAGCGCGTCCCACACGGGCACGGCCGGTGATACGCGAACCGCGACCAGGACCATCCCCGCTGCCATGGTCGCGCAGGCCCACGGCAGTTGCCGCAGCCGCCCGTGCAGAGCGAGGCTGTAGAGGGCGATGAACAGTGCGACGTCCGCGCGCAGCGCCGCGCCCAGTGACCACTGCAGGACGAACACGGCCGCCACGGCGCCGAAGGCGGCCATGGGCCTGCGCCGTCGCCACAGCAGCGGCAGCACCAGACCGGCCTGCAGGGCCAGCACGGCCGCCGGGGCAAGCCGGGTGAAGGCGATACGGAACCGGCGTGGACCGTCGCCGTCCCCGGGGCCCCCGTGCAGCAGGTCCGGCAGACAGAACAGCAGGAAGACCAGCAGCACCACCGCGGTGTCCAGCACCCACGGGCGGTCCCGGTCCGCCTGCCGCAGCCGCTGGCCGCCCCGGGCGAGCCGGGCGACCAGCGGTCCCATCGCGCCGATGTCTCCGGCGGGCGTGGTCGTCGTCATGGTGGTCACCCGCCCATGGTGCAGGCCATCAGACGTCGCTGCGCACCAGCCGGTACGCCGCCCCCGCCAGCGCGAGCGCCGTCCAGCCGAGGAAGACCAGCAGCCCGGCCATGGGTGACAGGGTGGTGCTGTCGTGCGTCAGGGCGAACATCGACTCGCCCGCGTTGCTGGGCAGGTAGGGGCTGATGTCGTCCTGCCACGAGCTGGGCAGCAGGGAGATCAGCCCCGGGATCAGCATCAGTGCGGCGACCAGCACCGAGATGCCACCGGCCACCGACCGCAGCAACGCACCCAGGGCGGCGCCGATCACACCCACGAGACCGAGGTAGAGCCCGGCACCCAGCAGGCTCCGCAGGACTCCCGCGTGGGTCAGTCCCATCGCGGCGGGGCTACCGGAGACGATGCCGCTGCCGAACCCGAAGGCCACGAACGCACCCAGAGTGCCGACCACCAGCGCGACCAGTCCGAACACGGCCGCCTTGGACCACAGCACGGGCAGCCGGCGCGGCACGGCCGCGAGCGTCGAGCGGATCATGCCGGTCGAGTACTCCCCCGCCGTGACCAGCACGCCGAGCACACCCAGGGCGAGCTGGGCGAAGTTGGTGCCGAAGAGGGACAGGCTGACGGCGGTCGAGTCGGCGAAGTCCCGGTCCACGTGAGTGGAGCCGATCTGGGACTTGTAGTGGCTCGCGGCGATCAGTCCGAAGGCGACGAGGAAGAGCAGACCGAGGCCCAGGGTGATCCAGGTCGAACGCAGCGACCACAGCTTGGCCCACTCGGAGGACAGCACGCGCCGTCCGGTCACCCGGTAGGCGGGGCGTGCGGGAGCGGCCGGGGGTGCCTCGGCCGTCGTGGTCAGGATGGTCATGCGGGCCTCCCTACGGTCTCGCGGGCGTTGCGGGTGTCGAGGGTCTCCACGGTCGAGGTGCCGTGGTACTCCACGGCATCCCTGGTCAGTTCCATGAACGCCTCCTCCAGCGACACCGTCCGTGCGGTCAGTTCGAACAGCGCGATCCCGTGCTCGGCCGCCTTCAGACCGATCTGACGGGCGCTGAGCCCTGTCACCTGAAGCTCCTCGGAACCGGCGCGGCCGGTGATGTCGACGCCGGGGCCGGCCAGCACCTCCCGCAGCCCCGCCGGGTCCTGCGTGGCCACCTTCACCGTGTCGCCGCCCGCCTCCCGGACCAGGTCCGCCACGGTGGTGTCGGCCAGCAGCCGACCGCGCCCCACGATGATCAGGTGGTCCGCGACCAGGGCCATCTCACTCATCAGGTGGGACGACACGAACACGGTCCTGCCCTGGTCGGCGAGCCCCTTGAGCAGGTTGCGAATCCACAGGACGCCTTCCGGGTCGAGGCCGTTGACCGGCTCGTCCAGCATCACCGTCTGCGGATCACCCAGGAGGGCCGCCGCGATGCCGAGCCGCTGGCCCATGCCGAGCGAGAAGGCTCCGGCCCGCTTCTTCGCCACCGTGGCGAGCCCGGCGAGGTCGATGACCTCGTCGACCCGGCGGGCCGGGATGCCGTGGGTCAGCGCGAGCGCCCTGAGGTGGTTGTGGGCCGAGCGGCCCGGGTGGATCGATTTCGCCTCCAGGAGGGCGCCGACCTCCTGGAGCGGCGCCTGGTGTTGGGCGTAGTGGCGGCCGTTGACCTTCACGGAGCCGCTCGTCGGAGCGTCGAGCCCGACGATCATCCGCATGGTCGTGGACTTCCCCGCGCCGTTGGGGCCCAGGAAACCGGTCACCGTGCCCGGTTTGACGGCGAAGTCCAGCCCGTCGACGGCCGTCTTCTCGCCATACCTCTTGGTCAGCTGCTGTGCGTCGATCATTCGCGTTCTTCCTGTCGGACACCGGCGTCCGTCCGTGGCCCCTGACGCCTCACCGTCAACGCTAGGAGACAGAGCCCCCGATCTGGTGGTACCGCGGACTGATCCACGGCTGTCGGGTCGTACCGCGGTACTACGTGCCGCCGCTTCCATGTCCGCTGTTCGGATGACGTTCAGGCCTGTCCGTCCGTCGGGCGGTCACGCAGGGAATCGCGCCGCCCAGCCACTCCCCATGCTGGCCCGACCAGGCTGCGCTGCCCCGCTCGACGGTCACCGAGGGACGTCGACACTGAGGAATACGCCACGAACCCGGCGGCCGATGTTGGCGCCTTCTCGGTAGCGGCGGCCGCCACGCGGGTGTAGCGTCGTGATCCAGCAGTCGTGGTTCCGAAGTCCCGTTCGCCCGTGATCGCCATCACGGGCGTTCTTGCGTTGCAACGCCTCTCCGGACCAGGGCGATCACCTCCCGGGCACGCAGGGTGCGGGCCCGGTTTCCCTCGAAGGAGACGGTTATGGCCAAGGGCACTGTCAAGTGGTTCAACAGCGAAAAGGGCTTCGGCTTCATCGAGCAGGAGGGCGGCGGTCCCGACGTGTTCGCCCACTACTCCAACATCGCCGCCCAGGGCTTCCGTGAGCTGCTGGAGGGCCAGAAGGTCGAGTTCGACGTCACTCAGGGCCAGAAGGGCCCCCAGGCGGAGAACATTCGCCCCGTCTGATCAAACCGCTGCGGCAAGGCCCGGCGTACCGTTTTTCGGTCGCCGGGCCTTGCCGTCTGCTGTATCCGGACAGCGACGCACTGAAGACGCCAGATTGCATCTCACCCGGAGAAATCGGGCCACCTTTGGCGGACACCGACACTCGACGCTCGTGGGCTCCGTTCCAGCTGCAGCAATGTCTTGATTAGGGATTTATGTTCGGGTACTCGACCGACATGAAGCTGCATCTCCCTGGACACAAAGAGCATCACGGCAGCGACGAGGCTCCGGAACGCGAGATCCCGCCGTCCGAGGACGTGGGCCCCGGGCCCGCCGTGGAACGGCGGGCACCTGATACACCGACCCAGTTGCCGAAAACGGCGTGGGGGGCGGTGCTGAAGGGTTCCCTGCGGGAGTTCAAGGACGACGAGCTGACCGACCGGGCCGCGGCGCTGACCTATTACGGCGTGCTGTCGCTCTTCCCGGCCCTGCTGGTGCTGGTATCGCTGCTCGGCCTGGCCGGAAAGTCCGCCACCGACTCGGTGCTGACCAATCTCAAGCAGTTCACTCCCGGCTCCGCCCGGGACATCATCACCGGGGCCGTCCAGCAACTACAGGACAACGCCGGTGTCGGGTCGATCATGGCGATCGTCGGCATCGTCCTGGCCGTGTGGTCGGCATCCGGATACGTGGCCGCGTTCATCCGCGCGGCCAACCGGGTCTACGACATGCCGGAGGGCCGCCCGGTGTGGAAGATCCTTCCGGTGCGGGTCGGGGTCACGGTGGTACTGATGGTGCTGGCCGTGGCCAGTGCCCTGATCGTGGTGTTCACCGGCACACTGGCCCACAGGGCGGGCACAGCGCTCGGGATCGGCGACAGCGCCCTGACGGCATGGTCGATCGCCAAGTGGCCCGTCCTGGTGGTCCTGGTCACAACCATGATCGCGCTCTTGTACTGGGCCACTCCCAACGCCCGGGTGAAGGGCTTCCGGTGGATCACACCGGGCAGCGTCCTCGCCCTGGCCATCTGGCTCATCGCGTCCGCAGCCTTCGCGTTCTACGTCGCCAACTTCGCCTCCTACAACAAGACGTACGGCACCATGGCAGGCGTCATCGTCTTCCTGCTCTGGTTGTGGATCAGCAACCTGGCGATACTCCTGGGTCTGGAGTTCGACGCCGAGACCGCGCGGCAACGGGCGATCGCCGGAGGCATGCCACCCGACAAGGAGCCCTACACCCAGCCGCGCGACACCAGGACGTGGGACGAACAGGACCTGCGCCGGCTCGACGAGCCGTAGTCCTCGCAGGGAGTGCGGTGGGCGGATCCGAAAATCGGACTGCTTACCTCCGGGGATTTGGGGAAACCCGCAGGTCATGAGCTTGCTGACGGACTTGTATGAGAGCGATCGGGCTCTGACACAGCGGGCGGCTTCCCGGATCCCGCCACGCGTCGCCAAGGCGCTGTCGGCGGCGGAGGAGGCCGCGGAGAGCACGAAGCTGTGGTGCGGTGCGGCTGCCGTGATGGCGTGGAGGGGTGGGTGGCGGGGCCGTAGGGCGGCGGCCGCCGGGGTGGTGGCCGTGGCGGTGGCCCAGCTGGTGTCGAACGGCCTGTGCAAGCAACTGGCCGACCGGCCGCGGCCGCCCGCGGAGTGGATCCCGCACGATGAGGTCGCCGACCGTCCCGACTCCTCCTCCTTCCCCTCCGGGCACACGGCGGCCGCGGTCGCCTTCACCACCGCGGTCGCGCCCACGTGGCCGACCGCGGGGGCGCTGTGCGCGGTACCGGCCACCATGGTGGCTGTCGAGCGCGTGCAGTCGGGAGCCCACTATCCGAGCGATGTCGCCGCCGGTGCCGTCATCGGCCTGGCCTGCGCCTGGCTCGCGCGTCACGCCCCGGCCCTGGTCCTGCGCCACTGGGCATAGTCCGGGAAACAAACGGCGGGGCGAGATGCGCGTGGGTCCCCACACCACCGCCATCCCGCTCCAGGCGCCCTTCGGCTGTCTGTTCCTTTTGCAGCGATACACCGGCCACCGACCTCGCGAAGCGAATGGCGCGGGCCGGTGAATACCGGGGCAGAACACACAAGCCAGATAGGCCACCACCGTGATGAACTCGTGAAATATTGACGGGAGTTGTGAAGAGAGACAAGAATGCGGCTCACTCACTGTGACTCAAGTGAGCGAAGTGACGCGAGTGGCTTTCCCACGGCCTGCATTTGATGCCACGCCCACAGCGGCTGCTCGCGTCCTGCCACCTCCCACACTCTCGAATCCGCTAGGGCATATCTTGACGCGCCTTTCACGTTCCAGAACGTCGGCCACCATCGCCGCAACCGCCTTCATCGCCGCAGCCACTCCCCTGTTCGGGGCCGCTGCCGCGAGCGCCACCCCCGCGGGTGGCTGTCAGACGGCCACCGTCCAGTACCGCCTCGTCGACGCCGCCGGAAAGCCGGTCGGTGCCGACTGGACCTCACAGGGCGGCTTCCACCAGTGGGCCGCCGCGCCCGGCACCGTAGAGGTGCGCCTGGCTCCGGGACAGACCGTCGGCGAAGGCTGCAAGTACCCGGTCTCACTGGCCGAATACACCACCGAAGGCCCCAACTGGTACACCTCGGGTCTGCAGACACTCGCCGACCACGCCACGGTCTATCTCGGTGCCTCGGACCTTCCCGGTGCCGACGACACCAAGCAGACCTGGCAGAAGCTCACGGTGAAGACGCCCGACTGCTACGGGCAGATCGACCTGTACGGCGACGACGTCATCTACGACGGCAAGTCCCAGGACGGCCACGGGCCCGCGCCCTACCAGCCCGACAACGTCGTCACGCCCTACCACCTGATCGCGGCGTGGAACGGCGGCGACAAGCCGTGCATCCCCGAGCAGCCGAGCTCCCCCACTCCTCCGCCCTCACCGTCCACCCCGGACAGCCCGCCCGCGAGCCAGCCGCCCGCCGAGCAGACCACTCCCCCGGCCACCCCCACGACTCCGCCCGCCGGCTCCACCACTCCGCCCACCACCCCCGACGTCCCGCCCATGGAGTCGGTGCCTCCCACCACCCCGGCGCCCTCGCCCAGCGACAGCACCCCGCCGCTGGCCGAGACCGGGTCCAGCGCACCGGTCGGCCCGATAGCCGGCGGTGCAGCCGCGGTGATCGCCCTCGGTGCCGCCGCCCTCTACGCCACCCGCCGCACGCGGCGCTCCTGACCGGGACCGCGGCCGACACCGCCACGCGGTGAGGCACACGGCAGTTTCGCCCCGGGCACGAAAGTGACCGGCCGGCCGGCACAACGGCCCGGGGCGAAGCTGCCGTCATGGCCTGATCAGTCATGGCACAAGCAGGCCGTTCCCCACCGACGCGCTCCGGAGCGCCTCAGACGACCATCCACTGCTGGTTGACGCCACCGGTGCAGGACGACTGATCCAGGGCGGCGCCGTTGGCAGTCGACGCCCCGGCGACCTCCAGGCACTTGCCGCTGTTGACGTTGGTGAACGTGACGTAGCCGCCGATTACCGCCGTCCTCGTCCACCTTTGGTGCGAGGCGCCGGTGCACGTCGCCTGGACGGCCACAGCTGCGTCGGCGGTGGAGGCACCGGAGATCTGCAGGCACTTTCCGCTGTTGACGTTGACGAGCTCGTAGGTGGAGCCGACGGCGGTGGGCACCCACCGCTGGTTGGCGCCGGAGTTGCAGTTGCCGGAGTTGACCGCCGCCCCGTCCGCCGTGCTCAGGGACCACACGTCGGCGCATTTGGCGCTGTTGCGGTTCAGCAGGTGGTTGTTCGCGGCGCCGAGTGGGCCGGCGATGACGGGCCAGCCGCCCGCGAAGGTCACCTGGCGGATGTCGAGGGTCTCCTGACCGGAGTTGTCGCCGTCGTAGTAGTGGTAGGCGAGGAACTTGGACGTGCCGTCGTCGTAGGCGTCGGCGCCGCCGGCGGCCACCTTGGGGTAGGCGCCCGTAAGGACGGTGGTCCCGCCGCCGGAGGCCATGTCCGTGCCGTTCTGGTCGAGGTAGGGGCCGGTGATGCTGGTGGAGCGGCCGACCACGGTGTAGTAGGTGCTGTTGGTCCCGCTGCAGCACAGGCCCTTTGACCCGAAGAGGTAGTAGTAGCCGCCGTTGAGGATGATCGTGGGGTTCTCGATGCCGACGGCGATGTGCCAGAGGTTGTTGTCGGTGGTGGACAGCTTGCCTGTGGTCTGGTCCAGGACGTGCATGTAGGTGCCGCTGCCGGTCCAGGAGCCCCAGGAGATGTAGAGCCGGCCGTCGGGGCCCCAGTCGACGTTGGGGTCGATCGGGTAGTTGACGTCCGTGACCATGCCCTGGTCGGTCCAGGGGCCCTCGATGTTCGTGGCGGTCGCCAGGCCCATCACCGCATAGTTCGAGCCCCAGAGCGAACCGGCGTAGTACAGGTGGTAGATGCCGTTGAAGTACTTGATGTCGGGGGCCCAGGTGTTCGGCGGGGTCGAGCCGAGCTTGGCGGTGATCCAGGACGGGGCCGAATCCCAGACGTTGCCCACCTTGGTCCAGCCGGATGCCGCGGTGCCGCCGCAGGTCTTGCGGATGGTGATGGATCCGCTGGGGTTGAGGGAGTCGTTCTCGAAGCCGGTGGAGAAGCCGTAGTAGCAGCTGCCGACCTTGATGACGCTCGGGTCGTGCATGCGGAGGTCACCGCTGAGCGCCTGTGCGGGAGTGGCGCTGACCAGGCCGAGAACGGTCAGGAGGGTGACCACGATCGTGGTGAGGACGGGACGCCCGCGCCGTCTGCGTATACCTGGGCGGTGCTCTTCGGTGTGCTGGTCTGTCACGCGAGACTCCTTTGTGTCGCTGTTGTTGGTGGCTCGGACATGCGGTCCGTGTTCGGGTCGGCCTGACAGGCCTTTGGGACGGCGGATCCGGAGCGTGCCCGGACGGCGATCACCCACCGGCCGGGCCGGCGGTCGGTCGCGCGGTGGTGGTGGTCCCCGTCGGCAGCTCGGTGACGCCTCCGTCCGGCCACTCGATCCGGCCTGTCGCCCCGGTGGGCACGGTCGTTTCCACGGCGAGCTCCGGTCCCCGCAGCTCCCACCGGATCGCCACGCGACCGTACGGCGACTCGTGGACGGCGCTCGCCCAGGTGAGGCCGCCGCCCGGTCGTGGGCGGAAGAGGATGTCGCGGTAACCGGGCGCACTCGCGTGGAGCCCGGCAACCGTGGTGTGCAGCCACTGCGCGACGGCGCCGAGGGCGTAGTGGTTGAACGACGTCATCTCGCCCGGGTTCACGGTGCCGTCGGGCAGCATGCTGTCCCAGCGCTCCCACACGGTGGTGGCGTCGTGCTTGAGTGCATACAGCCACGACGGGCACTCCTGCTGGAGGAGCAGGGCGTACGCCGTGTCGTCGTGGTCCGTGGCGCTCAGCGCGGGTGCCACCAGTGGAGTGCCGATGAAACCGGTCTGGATGGTGTGCCCGCCTGCCTCGACCAGTTCGGCCAGTCGACGTCCCGCCTCGTCCCGGGCCGCGGAGTCGGGCAACAGGTCGAATTGGAGGGCGACGGCGTACGCCGTCTGGGTGTCGCTCGTCATCACCCCGTCGGGCAGCACGTACGCGTCGACGAACGCCTGCCGGACCCGCCGCGCGAGTTCCTCGTAGTGGCGCCGCTCGTCCGCACGCCCCAGGACGTCGGCGGTCCATGCCACGTGGCGCAGGGACCACGCGTAGTACGCCGTGGCGATGAGGTGCCGGTCTGTGCGGCCGGCTCCGGGGTCCTCGGGAGGTGCGAACGGGTCGAGCCAGTCGCCGAGTTGGTAACCGCGGTTCCACAGGCCCGACTCGTCGGCGAGCTCGGTGACGAGGTCGACCCACCGCCGTGCGCTGTCGTACTGGGCGCCGAGCAGAGCGGTGTCGCCGGAGGCCCGGTAGAGGTCCCACGGCGTGAGTGCGACGACGTCGCCCCAGCCGGCGCCCGGTCTGGCCGGGGTCCACTGCTCGCCTCCCGGGATCGCGGGGACGTACCAGGGGACGGTCCCGTCGTCGTGCTGCTCCACCGCGACGTCACGCAGCCAGGACGCGAGCATGCCGTGGCAGTCGTACAGGAACGCGGCGGTGGGTGCGAAGACCTGGATGTCGCCGGTCCAGCCGAGCCGCTCATCGCGTTGCGGGCAGTCGGTGGGAATGTCGACGAAGTTGCCGCGCAGGCTCCACACGACGTTCTCGTGGAGCCGGTTCACCTGTTCGTCGGAGCACTCGAACCAGCCGGTTCTCGTCATGTCGGTGTGATGGACCCTGGCGACCACATCGCGGTACGGGTCGCCGCCGCGCCAGCCGGTGATCTCGGCGTACCGGAACCCGTGGATGGTGAAGCGCGGCTCCCAGGTCTCGGGGCCCGCGCCCCGTAGGACGTACCGGTCGGTGGAAACGGCACCGCGCAGGGGGCGGACGCACAGTTCGCCGTCCTGGAGCACCTCGGCGTGGCGGATGACGACGGTGTGCCCGGCCGGGCCGTCGACGGTGATGCGGATTCTGCCGACGAGGTTCTGCCCGAAGTCCACCAGGAGACGGTCGCCGTCGAGGGCAGTCACCGACACCGGGGCGGTCTCCTGGGTGCAGCGCACCGGCGGGCCGGTGGGGGCTACGAGGGTCGCCGGATCCCGGGCGACGATGTCCACCGGCGACCAGCCGCTGTCGTCGAATCCGGGAGTCGACCAGCCGGGCGGTTCGTCCCTCGCGTCGTAGGTCTCGCCGTCCAGGAGCCCCGAGGACAGGATCGGTCCCTGACCGGCACGCCAGGAGGCGTCGGTGCCGACTACGGTGACCGTCCCGTCCCGGTGGACGATCTCCAGCTGGGCGATGAGAGCCACCCGGTCGCCGTACAGGTCGGCGTGGCCGCCTCCGAAGCCGAGCCGCCCTCGGTACCAGCCGTCGGCCAGCCACGCGCCGATGGCGTTGGCACCGGCACGCAGGAGGTCCGTGACGTCGTGGGTCTGGTAGCGCAGCCGGTGGTGGTAGCTGGTCCAGCCCGGCGCGAGTGCGTGATCGCCCACCCGTCGGCCGTTGACCTCGATCTCGTACAGGCCGTGAGCGGTGACGTACAGCCGTGCGCGCTCCACATCCGTGCCGACGGCGAACTCCTTGCGCAGCAGCGGCGGTCGGCGCTCGCCGGGCTGCCCCTCCGATGCGTGCGGCTCCTGCGGCGAGATCCCACGGGCCGTCCAGTCCGTCGGTGCCAGCAGGCCTGTCTCGATCCGGAGCGGCGGGCTCCAGCGGCTGGTCGCCCGGTCGGCTCCGCGGACCCGCGTGCGGATCTCGCAGCGCTCGCGGGATGTCAGCGGTGGCAGTGGCCAGGGCACGAGTACGGAGTCCTGGGATGCCACCCAGTCCGTGCGGTACGTCCCTTCGGCGCGTGTGACCTCGATCTGGTACGCCTGCTGCGTCCAGCCGGGAGGTGCTGCGGTCTTCCAGGAGATCCGGGGCGATGACTCGCCGATGCCGAAGGGCTGCCGGTGGTGTTCCGCGGTGGGTGCGGCCACCGTCGGTATCCGCTCGCGGCTCATCCCTTCACCGCCCCGGCGGTCAGACCCTTGATGATGCGCTGGTTGATGAGCAGATAGAGCACCAGAGCGCCGACGACGTTGATGCTGATCGCGGCGAACAGCGGTCCGTAGGCGGTCTCGCCGTACTGACCGGTGAAGTTGAGCAGCCCGACCTGGATGGTGCGCAGGTCGTCGTCGGTGGTGAAGGTCAGTGAGACGAGCAGGTCGTTCCAGATGAAGAAGAACTGAACCAGCGCGACCGTGAAGACGGCGTTGCGGACGACGGGGAATCCGATGCGCCAGAAGGCGGTGAGCATGCCGGCCCCGTCGAGGGTGGCGGCCTCGAAGATCTCGCGCGGGACCGCCCGGAAGTAGGTGGCCATCATGAACACGGTGAGCGGGAGCCCGACCGCGGTGTAGGTGATGATCAGCGGCCACATCGTGCCGGAGAGTCCGCTCTGGAAGTACACGCGGAACAGGGGCAGCAGGATCATCTGGCTCGGCACCATGATGCCCAGCAGGAAGACGAGGAGGACCTGGTGGCGGCCGCGCCAGATCATGACCTCCAGGGCGAAACCTGCGGCGGTTCCGAGAATGATGATGAGGGCGAGCGAGGGCGCGGTGGCCAGGAGGCTGTTGCGGATGTAGAGGCCGACATGCCCGCTCGTCCAGGCGTCGGCGTAGTTGTGGAGGTCCCACTTCGCCGGAAGCGACCAGGCGGGGTCGTTGACGAACTCGGACTGGGTCTTGAAGGAGCTGAGCAGCAGCCACAGCAGCGGCGCCACCTCGACGACCATGAGCAGGGCGACGAGCAGGTTGCGTGCCACGCGCCGTGCGGACCCGGGCTTTCGGGCGGTCGTCGGCCGTGGGCTGGGCCGGCGCTCTCGCGGCGGGGCCGTCATGGTGTCGGTCATGGGAGTTCAGCCCTTGGTCAGGTCGCGGCGCGAGAAGCGGAAGATGATGAGCGTGACGCCGAGGCAGACGACGGTGAGCAGCGACGCGATGGTGCTGCCGTATCCGTAGTCGCCGTAGGAGAACGCCGTGCGGAACATGTAGAGGGTCAGGGGCGTCGTGTCGCTGCCCGGCCCGCCGTTCGTCAGGGCGAGCACCGAGTCGAACACCTTGAGGGTGCCGTTGATGCTGAACACGACCGACGACAGCAGCACGGGCGCGGACAGCGGCAGGACGATGTGCCGGACCAGCCGCCAGCCGGTGGCGCCGTCCAGCCGTGCCGATTCGAGTGTCTCGTCGGGGATGTCGAGGAGGCCGGCGAAGATGAGGACGCCGTAGAAGCCCATGGAGCGCCACACGTCCATGACGACCAGGACGATGAAGGAGCCGCCCGCGCCGGCGAACCAGTCGCCGTGGTGGATGCCCAGCCCCTCGATGGCGACGTTGGCCAGGCCGTTCTGCGGCGCGACGGCGAAGAGCTTCTGGAACATCAGGGCCACGGCGACCGTCGGAAGGATCACCGGGAAGAACACCAGCGTCCGGACGACCGCGGACGACCTGCGCAGGACGAAGACGTAGAGCAGTGCGAGCAGGTACCCGCAGAGGACCTGCCCGGCGCTGACGGCGATCGCGTACTTGAAGGTGAACCACAGCGCCGAGTGCGCCTGCGGGTCGTGCCAGAGCTTCTCGAAGTTGCCGAACCCTCCGAAGGTGAAGCCCTCGATGACGTTGCCCTTGAAGAAGGTGTAGCCGAGGGACCAGCCCATCGGTACCAGCATCACCAGGGTGTACACCAGCAATGCCGGGCCGAGCAGGACGGCGATGGCACGGCGGTCTCCCAGAACTGAACGCATGACGGCTCTCTCACGAAGGGGTCGGTGCGGATCACGGTGGGGCGGGAGGGGTCAGCCGTTGTCGAGGTCGGCCTGGACCTTCTGCATGAAGTCCTTGGCCGAGAGGGAACCGGTGACGAGCGGTGCCGCGTTCGTCTGGCTGGTCTCCGTGGCCTTCGTGTTGAAGAGCGCCTCGAACCACAGGGTGCTGGTCTTGGTGTTCGTGATGGTGTCCTGCACCGTCTGCGTGAGCGGGGGCAGTGAGCCGGTGTCGCCATTGGGCTTGAACCCGGAGACCGTGCCCTGGTCCTTCAGCGAGGCGGCGCCGTAGTTCTTGGTGATGCAGGAGAGCCAGTCGCCGACCTCGGCGTTGTAGGACTTCGCGGAGACGGCGACCGGGAGGCCGACGTTGGCCGGGATCTGGTCCGCGCTGCCCTTGCCGCCCGCGACGGTCGGGAACGGCATGAAGCCGACGTTGTCCGCGCCGATCTTGTTCTTGGCCGGGTCGTTGAAGTCGCCGAGCGCCCAACTGCCCATGTAGAACATCGCGGCCTTACCGGTGAGGAACTGCTGCGTCGCGGTGTCGTAGTCGATCGATCCGACGCCCTTGCCGAAGTAGCCGGCCTTGCCCAGATCCGCGACGGCCTGCGCGGCCTTCACATAGGCGGGGTCGGTCAGCTTGGCCTTGCCGTCCGCCACCGCCTGCAGGGCGTCCGGGCCGAGATCCCGGTAGAGGTAGCCGCTGACCAGGCGGGTGAGGGGCCAGCCGTCCTTGCCGTCCGCGGCGAACGGGGTGACATCGACGCCCTTCAACTTGGCTGCTGCCGCGACCAGTTGGTCGTAGGTCGTCGGGATTGCGATGTGGTGGTCGGCGAAGAGCTTCTTGTTGTACCAGATGCCCTCGATGTTGAACTGGTAGGGCATGACGTTGAACTTGCCGTACAGGTTCTCGACGGTCTTGACGGCTGCCGGCTGGAGATCGTCCCAGACGCCGAGTTCCTTGAGTGTCTTCTCCAGGTCGAGGACCTGGCCCGCCTTGTCCAGGGTCTTGGTGAGCTGCGGGGTGCCCCCCGCCGCGAACTGCACGGGCAGGGCGTTCTGGCCGGCGAGAAGCTGGACTTTCTGATCGACGTTGCCGATCGGCAACGTCTGGATCTTCAGCGGCAGAGCCTTGTTCTGCGAGGCGCACGAACCCTTGCCCAGCGCCGTGAGCTCCTGCTGCACGATGTGGTTGTCATCGTTGATGGTGAGGGTGAACGCCTTGACGTCCCCGCCCGAGCCGCTTCCGCCGCCGCAGGCACCCAGCATCAGGCTCGTCGTGGCAGCTGCCGCCGTGAGGGCGACACGTCGGGTTCTGAGGGTCTTGGGCACAGGTACTCCTCGACACACGAGTTGAAACGCTTCAATAGAGGGTTGCCGGGAACCTATGACCCGTCTCGGCGTGTGTCAAGAAGCTGTCCTGGATGTTTCCGTATCGCGTCCGAGCGTTGCGGAACGGACGCCCCGATGGGGACACTCCTGACTCAGGGCGAGAAACAGCTGGTCAGCAGGGCGTGTCGACACGGATGGCACCGGTGACCGGCGGATCCGGAAGGTTCGCAGCGGGTCGGCTGGTGCGGGAGGTCTCGGCGACCGGCGGACGCGGAAGGCTGGCGCGGGTCGGCTCGCGCGGGTCCGCTCGCACGGGAGGTCACGGAGGCCGGCCGATCCGGAAGGCTCGCGCGGGTCGGCTGACGCAGGAGGTCACGGCGACCGGCGGACGCGGAAGGCTCGCGCGGGTCGGCTGACGCAGGAGGCCATGGCGACCGGCGGACGCGGAAGGCTCGCGCGGGTCGGCTGACGCAGGAGGTCACGGAGGCCGGCCGATCCGGAGGACTCACAGCGGGTCGCCGGATGCAGAGGGCAACGACGGTCGGCCGACGCGAGTGATCAGTTCGGGCGGCGCACCAAGACCGTCAGAGCGGGGCGCTGGCGCGGACGACCAACTCCGGCTCCAGTACGACGGTGGCATGACGGTGCTGTTTGCCCGCGGACACCTCGTCCATCAGCAGGCGGATCGCCTCCTGGCCCATCGTCCGGCCCGGCATGTCCACCGCGGTCAGCGGCACCGCCGCGGTGCCGGCCCCGCGGTTGTTCTCGCAGCCCACGATCGCGATCTGATCGGGCACACCCACCCCTGCCACGATGTGCAGCTCGTGGATGATGGCGTTGGCCAGGTCATCGGTGACGACGATCAAACCGTCCGGCAGCTCGCCGGGTGCTCGCCGCGCGAGATCCTGCCCGACCCGATGCCCATGCGCAGCGGTCAGGCCGACACTGTCGATCTCCTCCAGGGTGACATCGGGTCCCGCCTCCTCGACCGCGGCGCGCACCCCTCTTCGCCTGTCGCGCACGGGCTGGTAGTCGTCGTGTGCGACCACATAGGCCAGTCGCGTGCGCCCTGTGTCGATGAGGTGGCGGGCCGCCAGATAGCCGACATGCTCGTTGTTGACGAGGACCGAGCAGCATGTGCCCGGTTTCGGCGCGTAGTTGAGAAGCACGACCTGGCGCCCGTGCGAACGGATGCGTGCTATCCCGGCCGAGGAGTCCTCCATGGGAGCCAGTAGCACGCCGGTCACCCGGGACTCGTCGAAGAGATCCAGGTAGTCGTCCTGAAGCGTCATGTCACACGCCGTGTTCGCCAGCAGCAGGTTCTGGCCGATCGCCCGGGCTGCGTCCTGAGCACCGTGCGCCATGTCGATGAAGAGGGAGTTCTCGATGTCGGCGAGAACCATGCCGACGCTGTTGGTCGAGCCCGACACCAACGACCGGGCCGCGTCGTTGCGCACGAAACCCAGTCGGCCGATGGCTTCGCGAACGCGCTGTGCGGTCGCGGGGCTCACCTTCGCCGGATGGTTCAGGACGTTGGAGACGGTGCCGACCGAAACGCCCGCGGCGTCGGCGACGTCCTGCATGCTCGGACCTGCGTGCCCCTGTACTCGCGGACGGGCGGTTGCCACAGCGCTCCTCGACCTCCGGTCTCATCCAGCCCAGGACACAGGGCACTCGCAGTGACCACATTGTCGCGGGCAGCCGCAGAATACATGACCTGTGTTGAAGCGCTACAATCACCGGCCCCCAAAAGCGTCCGGGTCGACAGAGCTGACCACAGATAAGAGCAGGTCACGCAGCACAGCCCCGTCGCATGGCCCGTAGCTCCCGTGCGAAGGCCAGACGATCGGGGCAGCCGGATCTCGTCTGCAAGTGCTCGGACTCCCAAGGTTTGACCTGGGCAGTCACAACGACCGGTCTTGACAGCCGACGCGGAGCGTGCGAACCCATACTGCCCACTCAATTGAAACGCATTAATCGCGTTCAATCGAGTGGCACGGAACCCGGAGGACCCAATGAACCGGTCGGTCAGAGCTGGTGCAGGCATGCGCGAGACCGCGGCCGCCTGCGTCACCGGCTCCGGCGTCCGCTGCTCTCCCTCACCACCAGTTCCGTCGCCACCTCCACCCGCGTCGTCTCCGGCTGCTCCCCGGACAGCAGCCGCAGCACCATCCGGGCCGCGAGGGCGGTCATGTCAGCGAGGGGGGTGCGGATCGTCGTCAGGCGTGGGGTGACCCAGTCCGCGAAGGGCAGGTCGTCGAAGCCGACCACGCTGACGTCGGCCGGAATGCGCAGACCCAGTTCGGCGGCGGCCCGGTAGGTGCCCAGCGCCTGGTGGTCGCTGCCGGCGAAGATCGCCGTGGGGCGGTCGGGCAACGCCAGGAGTTCCAGGGCGTGTTGGTGTGCGAGTCCGTGGGTGAAGTCGCCGTAGCGCACGAGCTCGGGGTCGAAGGGCAGCCCTGCCTCTGCCAGGGCCGAGCGGTAACCGTCGACCCGTGCCCGGGAGGTGAGCCGGCGTTCCGGACCGCTGATGATCGCGATGCGTTCGTGGCCGAGGTCGATGAGGTGCCGGGTCGCCGCCAGTCCGCCGGGCCAGTTGGTGGCGCCCACCCACGGGGTGCCCGGGGCGGGTTCGTCGATCGGCATGACCAGCGCGTAGGGGATGCCGAGCCGGCTCAGTTCCTCGTGCTGCCCGGGGGTCAGTTCGGGCACCACGAGGATCGCCCCGCGGGTGGACCGGGTGGCGAGCGAGTCCAGCCACTGACGGGCGCGCCGGGTCCGGCCGTGGGTGGAGGAGACCACCAAACCCATGCCCGCGTCGTGCAGGACGTCTTCCGCGCCCCGGATCAGTTCGACCGCCCACGGGCTGTCCAGCTCGTTGATGACGAAGTCGATCAGCCCTCCGGGTGGGGCCGCGGTGGCTGCCGGGTGGTGTTTCGCCAAGTAGCCGTGCTGCTCCAGGAGCCGCTGGACCTTGGCCCGCGTCTCCGCCGATACATCGGATCTGTCGTGGAGCACCTTGGAGACCGTGGACACCGATACGCCTGCACGATCGGCGATTTGAGCCAGCGTGCGTCTCCTTCCGTCGCTGGATCCCGTCCGAACCGTTGACGTCATCGGATGAATCTCCTACGTTGCCGGGCGATCGAGTTTTGCGAAAGGTATCGCAATTCTTGTTTCCGGAGGACGGCTCCTCGGCGAATTGGTGGTCTTCATGAAGAGATGGCGTGTGGCACCCCTGGCCGCAGCCGTGGCTCTGGTGCTGTCCGGCTGCGGAGGTACCGGCAGCGGTGGCGGCGCCGATTCGGGCGCCGGGAAGGGCGAGTTACTGGTCTGGGTGGACAACACCCGCATGCCCGCGGCCCAGCAGTACGAGAAGGCCCACCCCGACGTGAAGATGCGCATCGTCACCATCCCGCCCGACGCCGGCTACGTGCCCACCAAGGTCTCGCTCGCCAACCGCACCAAGAGGGGCTGGCCCGACGTCGTCTTCCTGGCCAATCCGGCCGAGGCGGCGACGCTCGCGAGCGAGAAGTTCGGATACGCGGCCCCGCTCGACGGCCTGGTCCCCGAGACCGTCCGCGACGGCTTCGCCCCGGGCTCCCTCGACACCTGCACCTTCGGCGGCAAGACGTACTGCCTGCGCAACGACATCGCCCCCACCGTCCTGTGGTACGACGCGAAACTGATGAAGCGCTACGGCTACCAGCTCCCCAGGACCTGGGCCGAGTACCAGCGGACCGGTCTGAAGGCGGCCGCCGAACATCCCGGCACGATCGTCGGAGCCGTCAACGGCAAGTACGGCGCCGGTATCTACTTCGGCAGCAGCGGCTGCCCCACCCGCGACACCCTCAGCCTGACCGAGGTCCACATCGACCTCGGCCGGCCGGAGTGCACCCGGGTCGCCGAACTGCTCCAGCCGCTCGCCCGCAAGAAGGCCGTCACCACCGTCGTGCCCATCGACCCGGGCTTCGCGAAGTTCGGCAAGGGCGACAAGATCCTGATGCTGCCGGCCCCGGCCTGGTTCGGCGACTTCATGTTCGCGCCCGCGTTCAAGGTGCCGGAGGGCCGGATCGCCGCCGCCCCCATGCCGACCTGGCCCGGCGAGAGCAAGCCGTACGCCGGACAGGTCGGCGGTGGCGCCTTCCTCGTCTCCTCGCACGCCGGCGGCCGTACGAAGCAGGCCGCGGACCTGGTGCGCTGGATGACCACCGACGTGAACCTCCAGGCGAAGCAGCCCACTTACCCCGCCTTCACGGCAGCCGCGCAGAAGTGGGGCGAGGCCAAGTCGAAGGACCCGTACTACGCCTCGGACCCGATGCCCGCCCTCACCGCGGCGGCGAACGCGCTGCGGCCCGGCTTCGGCGCGGTCCGTTTCGAGGCCGACTGGCAGAGCAGCTTCAACGACACGTTCACCAAGGCGGTCGACTCGGGCGGCAACCTCCGTAGTTCGCTTGGCAGTTGGCAGGACAAGCTGGAGGCGGCGGCCAAGACCAGCGGGTACACGCTCGGATGAAGACGCTCACGACATCCCGCCCGCCCGTGCTCAGCACGGCGGCGCCGTTGCCACCCCGTCGCCGACGCCGTCCCGCCCGTACCGCCGCCGTCTGGATCCTCGTCGGCCCCTACACGGTGTTCCTCGTGCTCTTCGGGCTCGCGCCCGCCGGATACGCCCTGTGGACCTCCTTCGTCGACAACGGCTCCTTCTCCGGCGGACGCGACTGGGCGGCCGTCCTCCACGACTACCGGCTCGGCGACGCGACCGCCCATGTGACGACGTATCTGCTGCTGTGGCTGCCGATCCTGCTGCTGACGGTGCTGTCCCTCGCCTTCACCCTGCACGCCCGCCCCGGCCGCACGACGAGCGTGCTCCAGCTCGTCTACTACCTGCCCGGCGCGGTCACGGGCTCGGCCGCGGCACTGCTGTGGCTGTTCATGGTCAGTCCGGACAGCAGCCCGTTCTCCCCGCTGCTCAGGCTGCTGGACATCGAGAGCGCCACGGACGCGCTGTCCGCCGGCAACCTCATCGCCGTCCTCACGGTGATGGGCGTCGCGGTGCACGCGGGCGGCTGGATCGTGGTCCTGTACGGGGCGCTCAACGCCCTCCCGAGGGACGTCCTGGAGGCCGCGCAGGTCGACGGTGCCTCCGCATGGCGGACCATGTGGCACGTCAAGCTGCCGATGGTGCGTACGTACGTCGCCTTCGTGCTGATCTCCAGTTTCGCCTCCGGCAGTCAGGTGTTCGTCGAGCCCACCGTGCTGTCCACCAGCGCCCCCGGCCAGATCAGCCCCACCTGGTCCGTCAACCAGCTCGCCTACGTCTACGCCACCCAGGACGGCGACTTCGGCAAGGCCGCCGCGCTGTCGCTGGCCATGCTGGCCGTCGGAGTGCTGGCCGCGTGGATCGTGATCACCCGTACGCGCATGTACGCCACCCACTCCCCCGATTCCCGGTGAATGAGGCGATGACCGCTCTGTCGCGTGGCGCCCGCGCCCTGTTCCTGCTCGGCGCGGCCGTCTTCTTCGGACTGCCCCTGCTGTGGCTGCTGTTGGCCCCCACCCGTACCGCCGACGACCTGACCACCGGTTCACCCCTCGGCTTCGGTTCGCTGGGCAACGTGGGCGACGCCTGGACGCACCTGACGTCGTACAACGACGGTGAGATCACCCTGTGGATCGGCAACTCGATTGTCTACGCGGCGGCCAGCGTGGCCCTCGCCCTGCTGCTGTGCGTGCCCGCGGGCTACGCGCTCGCCAAACACGACTTCGCCGGCCGCCGGACACTGCTCACCCTGTCGATCGTGACGATGATCCTGCCCCCGGCCGCGCTGGTGCTGCCGCTCTACCTGGAGATGTCCGCGATCAACCTCACCGGCACGGTCTGGTCGGTGATCCTGCCGCTGTCCTTCTACCCCTTCGGCGTCTACCTGGCCTTCCTGCACTTCCAGGCGAACCTGCCCGACAGCCTGCTCGACGCCGGACGCGTCGACGGGGCGAGCGAACTGCGGCTGTTCTGGTCGGTCGCCCTGCCGCTGGCCCGCCCCGCCGTCGCACTGATCGCCTTCTTCGGCTTCGTCCGCTGCTGGACCGACTTCTTCCTGCCCTTCGTGATGCTCTCGGACGACCGCACCTTCACCCTCCAGCTCGGCCTGATGTCCCTGCTGCAGTCCACCGGCGCCGTCAACAACTCCAGCGGTTTCGCCGACTTGGACATCCACCAGCCGGAGGCGGCCCTTGCAGGGCTCGTGGCCTGCGCGCCGCTGCTGATCGGATTCGTCCTCGCCCAGCGCTTCCTGCGCACCGGGCTGCTGGCCGGAGCGGAGAAGGGCTGATGGAAAGGGAAGCTCCGATGGACGACGCGCGTGCCGAACTCGCCCTCGATGTACGGACGTTGGTCGAGCCCCTCGCGTCCCGCTTCAGCGTGGGCCGGGCGCGTGTGCGGCTCGGCGTGAACACCGCGATCCACGACGACACGGCGGCCGAACTGGAGGCGTTCGCCCGGCCCTTGTGGGGGCTCGCGCCCCTCGCGGCAGGCGGACAGGCCGTCCCCCAGGCCGGGTTGTGGGTCGAAGGGCTCACCCACGGCAGCGATCCCGCGCACCCCGAGTACTGGGGCGAGCCGGTCGACCGTGACCAGCGCATCGTCGAGATGGCTGCCATCGGCTTCGCGCTGGCCCTCGCCCCCGAGCAGTGGTGGGATCCGCTGAGCGGCCCCGAACGCGACCGTCTCGCACGCTGGCTTCTCAGTGCGCTGCCGCGGGAGACCTCCGACAACAACTGGCTCTTCTTCCCGGTGCTGGTCGGCCTCGGCCTCGACCGGGTCGGCGTGCCCTATGACCGCTCCCTGATCACCTCTCGCCTCGACCGTCTGGAGACGTTCTGGCTCGGCGACGGCTGGTACGCGGACGGGCCCACCGAACGACGCGACTACTACGTCCCGTGGGCCATGCACTTCTACGGACTGCTCCACGACACGCTCACGGGAGGCGACCGCTTCAAGGAACGGGCGGCCCGGTTCGCCGGCGACTTCCGGCACTGGTTCGCCGACGACGGGGCCGCCGTCCCGTACGGCCGCAGCCTCACCTACCGCTGGGCGCAGGCCGCCTTCTGGGGCGCGCTGCCGTTCGCGGGCGTCGACGTACTGCCGTGGGGCGAGGTCAAGGGGTATCTGCTGCGGCATCTGCGCTGGTGGCAGGGGCGGCCGGTGACCGGGCCCGACAGGCTGCTGTCCATCGGGTACGGCTATCCGCAGCCCGCGCTGTCCGAGCAGTACAACGCACCCGGCTCCCCCTACTGGTCCCTCAAGGCGTACCTGCCGCTCGCACTGCCGGCGCAGCACGCCTTCTGGACCGCGAAGGAAGAACCGGCTCCTGCACTGCCCGCCGTCAGCGCCCAGCCGCACGCCGGGGCGATACTCATGCGCGCGTCCGGCGACGTCACCCTGCTCGCCGGACGCCAGCACCACCCATGGGTGCGCCACGGAGCCGAGAAATACGCCAAGTTCGCCTACTCGACCCGCTTCGGCTTCAGCCTGCCCGGCGGCACCCTCGGCCTCGAACAGGGCGCCCACGACTCCATGCTGGCGCTGAGCGACGACGGCGGGGCGCACTACCGGGTCCGCGAGGAACCGGCCGCGCACTACGTCACCGGCGACACGGTCCTCAGCACCTGGCACCCCTGGCCCGACGTGGAGATCACCACCTGGTTGACAGGCGCCCCGCCCTGGCACACGCGCACGCACCGCATCCGGAGCGCCCGCGCACTGCACACCGCCGAGGGCGGCTTCGCCGTCGACCGGGACGCGGGCACCGACCGTGCGACCGGACCCGCGTACGCGAAGGTGTCGGCCCCCGCGGGACTCACCGCCCTGCGCGATCTCCACGGCAGGCGCGAGGGCGAGGTCATCGACTGCCTGCCCGGTACGAACGTCCTGGCGCGACGCACCGCCCTGCCGGTGCTCGTCGGCCAACTCCCGCCCGGCGAGCACTGGTTGCGATGTGCCGTACTCGGTGCTCCCGGCGGGGACGGAGCCGAGACGGCCTGGCGAGAACCCCCGACCACCGCACATCCGACGACTGGAGACGGGACATGAGACTCAGACACCTGTCCGTACTGGGCGCCGTGACCGCGCTGCTGACCTTTCCGGTCCAGGCGCAGGCGGCACCCGCCGGCCACACGTACCACGTGACCCCCCAGGGCAGCGACCAAGCACACGGCACGCCAGCGAGCCCGCTGCGCACCATCGCCGCCTGCCTCGAACGCGTCCGCCCCGGCGACACCTGCCTGATCCACCACGGCACCTACCGCGAACAGCTCACCCCGCCCTCCGGCACCAATGGCGCGCCCATCACGATCGCCGCCTACGGTGACGGGCCGGTGACCGTCGACGGCACCGAGCGCGTCACCGGCTGGAAGGACGCCGGCGACGGACTGATCGCCGCCGACACCGACCTGCCGCCCGACCCGGACTTCAACGCGGTGTTCCTGGACAACAACCGTGCGGCGGAAGGCCGTTGGCCCAACTCCGGCGCCGATCCGCTGAACGCCACCTGGGCCGAGGCCGACACCACCTCCACCGACCAGCACATCGACGACAGCGACCTGCCCGACGCGGACTGGACAGGTGCGACGGTGCATCTGTGGGCGGGCTCCAATCCGTGGGCCCAGCAGACCGGCAAGGTCACAGCGACCACGCCCAGCGCGCTGGACTTCAAGGGCGGCAACTACCGCTGCCCTCCCCTGTGCATGGGCAACCAGACCTACCGCAACTACTACCTCGTCGGTTCGAAGGCCGCCCTCGACCAGCCCGGCGAGTGGTACTACGACAAGGCCGCGCACCGGCTGTACATGGTCCCCCCGAAGGGCGGCATCGCCGGACACACGGTGACGGCCAAGCACCGGTTGTGGGGCGTCGACCTCAGCGGCAGCTCGTACGTCACCGTGCGGGGCCTGGACCTGTGGGGAACCACCCTGCGAACGGGCAAGTCCAGTACGGGAGTTGTGGTCGACAGACTTCACGCCACGTACATCTCCGAGTTCTCCACGCTGCCCATGCCACCGGACAGCGATCTCGCGGTCGAGCCGTTCGAGGGCAACATCGTCGCCTCCCGCATCCTCGACTCGGGCATGCAGATCCTCGGCACCGGCAACACCCTCAAGAACAGCGAGATCGAGCAGTCGGCCGGTGACGGCGTCCTGGTCCGCGGCACCGGCAACACCATCACCGGCAACTACATCCACGACGTCGGCTGGATGGGCAGCTACACCCCCGGCATCGAGATCAACGGCAACGGCCACACCGTCACCCACAACACGGTCCGGCGCACCGGGCGGGCGGCCATCGACACGGCCTGGCAGCTCAACGGCACCGAGTTCCATGACAACCGCATCGCCTACAACGACATCTCCGAGGCGATGCGCACCTCACGCGACGGCTCCCCCTTCTACGTCTGCTGCAGCCTCAACGGCTCCGGCACCTCCATCGACCACAACACCGCCCACGACGCCGACGGCCAGAACGGCTACTACGTCGACAACTACTCGGGCCACTTCCGCCTGCACCACAACGTCGCCTGGAACACCGGCAGTCGGGGCGTCTACTTCAACGGCCACACCGGCCCCAGCATCGCCAACGAGGACCACAACTCCAGCTACGGCGTGGGCATCAACGTCGCCTCCACCGCTCTCGGCGGCGCCACCGACGCGTCCGGCTCCTACTTCAGCAACATCATCGGACCCAAGCCGGTCATCGCGACGCAGACCGGCAACCCGCTGCCGGTCGTCCGCTCCAACCTCATCAGCGCAACGCCCGGCTACACCGACGCCGTCAACGGTGAGCTGTGGCTCACCCCGGGTTCGCCCGCCATCGACGCGGGCGAAGCGGTCGACGGCATCACCACCGACGTCCTCGGCGCGGCTCCCGACCAGGGGGCGTACGAGTACGGCGCACCCCTCTGGTCGACGGGCTGCAGTCTGCCCGGCTGCCGGCAGCGGGTACGGCACGGCGGATGGACCGCCACCGCGAGTGACGGCACCAACGCCTCCGCCACCGTCGACGGCGACATCAACACCCGCTGGACGGGCAGCGCCCCGCAGTCGGCCGGCCAGTCGCTGACCGTGGACCTCGGCGAGAGCAAGACCTTCGCCCGGCTCACCCTCGACGCGGGCCGCGACACCAGCGGCCAGCCGTATGCCTTCGCGCTCTCAGTCAGCCGTGACGGCACGCACTGGGGCGAACCGCTCGCCCAGGTCCACGGCCGCTCCTTCACCCAGGATGCGGCCCTCCCCCGCCAGACGACCGCCCGCTACCTGCGCATCACGCTCACCGCGAGCGGGTCCGCCCCCTGGGTCGTCAACGACATCCGGCTGTACGGCGCCGGGCCCGACGCCGCCTCGACACTCCAGGCGGAGCAGGCCACGGAGGTTCGCGGAACGGAGCGCGGCACCGCAGCGATCTCCCTCGGAGCCGGTGACCGGTTGGGGTTCCGCACGACGAACGTCGCCGGCGAACACCTCACCGTGCGCGTCGCCCCGGCCTGCGAGCGCGGCTGCTCCCTTCAGCTGCGCCTGGACAGGCCGGACGGTCGGGTGGTCGCCGAGGTACCCGTGAACGGCACCGGCATCTGGCAGGAACGGTCCGTGGCCCTCAAGCAGCCGCTCACCGGATCACACGATCTCTATGTCGTGGCGAAAGGCAACGGCCGCGTGGCCGACCTGGACTGGCTGACCATCAGATCCGCGCGGTGATGAACGTAGCGGCGTCGTCCGCGACCCCGCCGTTCCCGCCCGCGCTTCCCTGACGCCTGACGTCGGCCTGCCGGCGATGGCCGATGCGGTCGACCTCCACTCCCCACCGGAAAGGATCCACGATGAACAGGAGAACACTCATACGGGCCGGGGCCGGCCTGCTGGCCGGCGGTGCCGCGCTCACCCTGCCACCGGCCACGCCCGCGGGAGCGACGCCGGCTGCGACGGCCGCGGATCCGACCGACGGCTGGACGCAGACCTCGTTCACGTACAGCTGGCAAAAGCCCTGGAACCTCGACCTCGGCGAACGGCACAGCTACAGCGGCGGCGTCCACCGCATGTGGGTGTACGCCGACGACGAGCCGTTCCAGGAGGGCAGTTCCACCGACCCACGCACCGAGATGCGCTGGAATGTCGACTACACCACGGGCCACCGCATGTGGGACGCCGACGTCTACCTCCCCTCCGGCACCGACGGCGCCTCCTTCGTCCAGATCCTGCGCGGAGTCCACCCCTCGGGCACCCCCGCCACCGACATCATGCTCAACGTCTACGACACGGGCGGTGGCACCGTGCGGCGCTACGACGGCACGGTGCTCAAGACGAGCGCGTACGACAAGTGGTTCAACGTGAAGATCGCCCACCAGGCGACCAGCGGGACCGGGACCGTCAAGGTGTACTTCGACAACGCCCTCGTCCTGACGGTCGACGACCGGGGCCCCGCCACCCGCTACTTCAAGAACGGCGTGTACGACCACGGTTCCGGCCGCGCGGAGGCGCGCTTCCGCAACATCCGCTACTGGACGAGGTGACGGGGCCGTGCACAGACGACGGGCTCTCACCGTGCTCGGCGGCACCGCCCTGGCCGGCACGGTCGGCGCGACCGGTACCGCGGGGCGCGCATAGGCCGCGGACGAGGTGTACTTCCAGAACCGTGGCAGCGTCGAGGCCTGGGACCACGCCTACACGCAGAAGGACGGCGTGATGGCGACCGTCGACTCCCCGGTGTACAAGGGCGCCCACTCGCCGGCGGCCACTCAGACGTACATCGGCGAGACCGGCGGCTACCACTCGGAGGTCATCAAGCGCGGCGCGCAGAGCGTCGGCGAGGACAGGTACTACGGCCAGGCGGTCCGCCTCGCCCCGGACTGGAGTCCTACTCCGCCCATCGCCGTTCAGTGACTCTGTCCGTCCCGTCATGCGAGGTAAGCGCCAGGACGCACACGTCACATCGGCCAGTGGCTGGAGACCGGCCCCTCCCGCGCCCAGGACACTCGGCGACCTTGATTCTCAGACGGACGGTCGCGAGCGTCGACTCGATGGGACTCGTGGTCTCTTCGACGCGCTCGTCGTTGATCCGCGTGGCCTCCGCCTCCCCGCCCATGGCCGCGACGATCCATGGCCGACGGTATCCGTTGCGGACCACCAAGCGCGTCGCGCTGGTCCGCCGACTGGCTTCCGCCCTTGCGTAGCCGTGAGCGGCGACGGCGTTCGGCGGGGCGGGGCTTGCGGTGCGTGAGCCGCCGGGCCATTGGGGTGTTGGCAGCCCCTGTGTTCGGCAATTCGCTTATCTCAGGCAGGCGTTCATGGCCGCGGCCGAGTCGTCGGGTAACCATGCTCCACTACCGGTGAGCCTATTCACGTTCGCCTCCCCGCAAGCGGGGACACCGCGACCAGGCTCTGCATACGTGCGCTTCCCGCCCACGCAACTGCCAGGATGCATCGCATGAATCTCGAGAACCTCGGCGGACTGATGGTGCGCCGCGCGGATGTCTCGGACTGGACCGGACTGGCGGAGATCGATCCCATTTCGGCAGCAGACGGCCACGCGCGACGCGGGAGCATCCGGCGCTGGTGCGAGCACGCACTGGTACTCCTGGCCGAGGACGCATCCGGTCCTTTGGGCTACTGCGTGCTGGAATACACCTTCTTCGAGCATGGCTTCCTCACGATGCTGATGGTCGCGCCGGACGCCCGCCGCCAAAGCGTGGGCGCACGTCTCCTCACGGCCACCGAAGCCGCGTGCACCACAACGAAGCTGTTCACCTCGACCAACGTCTCCAACCACCCCATGCAACGCCTGCTCCAGCGCGCCGGCTGGAGCCCGGTCGGCCTGCTCCACGGCTTGGACGAAGGCGATCCCGAACTGTTCTACCTCTGCCCACGTGCCCAACTGGGCGGCCTGGCCTGGGTCGAAGGCGAGTCGGCAAGCTGACGCCGGGCGATGCCCCGGGCCGTGCCGCGCCAAGACCTGCCGCGAGGCATCGACGTCGCCCAGGTTGCCTCCCGGATCCCCTCCGCCCCGGCCGCTGAGGGACGCCTACGCCACCGACCTCGTCGTCAGCGAAAAGGTCACCGACGCCCTCCGCTGCTGCAGCTGAGCCGGGACCGCGTGCTGATCTGAGAGGTCTCCGGCGCGAGCAGTACCGCTTCCGTACCTGCGCCTGTCTGTCGGTCCGAGCGCTGGGGGGGCGGTGGCGCGAGCGCCCTTGCATAGGTTGGCCGTTCCATCCGACACACCGCGACAAGGATCAGCTCATGAGCAGCAGCACCAGGATCCGTCTGATCGAGCCCATCGACGCGGACCCGATCGCCGCGCATCGAGTACGGGACTTCGAGGCTTTCCGGCCGTGGGAACCGGCCCAACCGGCCGACTTCTTCACGCCGGAGGGCCAAGCGGAGCGGATTGCCAGACTGTTGGCCGGATACCGGACCGGTGCGATCTGGCCGGGCGTGGTGCTCGCCGACGACCAGGTGATCGGGCAGATCACTATCGGGGGCATCCTTCCGCAGCCGCACCTGCGTCGCTGCTCGGTTGGCTACTGGATCGCCAGTGTCGCCCAGAATCAAGGGCATGCAGGACGCGCTGTCGGGCTTGCACTCGGGGTGATGACGGATGAACTCGGGTTGCACCGCGCCGAGGCGTCCACCAATCTGGAGAACCTGCCGTCGCAAAGGGTGCTGCGACGTAACGGGTTCAGCCCTTACGGTGTCGCGCACTCCTCGATCTTTCTCGACGGGGGCTGGCGGGACGCGCTGTTGTGGGAGCGGATCCTCAGCGACTGACCTGGCTGTTGCGGTTGAGACGAGGCCTGGAGCAGGGAGGGAAGCCGAACGTTCTTACTGAGATGGGACGTTGATGCCCGGCGCGGGGTTCTGTCGCACAGATATCAAGTCTGGCCGGAGCGTATCCGGTTGACATTCGATCTGCCGGCTTGGATGTTCACGCTCCAGAGTTCGTTGCATGATCGGGGTTCGTCCGGATCGTCGGGCTGGGTCGGAGTCGCGTCGGACGTCCTGGTTCGGGCAGAGGGGGACGCAGTACAGCCATGGCCCCGGTGATCATGTGAGTGTCGAAGTCCCATGAACACTTGGTGAGTCCGTGCCTGCTCCTGCATCTTCCACCGTGCCTGACGTGCTGGACCAGCTGCCCCAGGCTTCCGCGCCGGTCCCGCTGACGGACGCGGTTACTCTGTCCGGCTTCCTGGGCCTGGTGCCCGATCCGAGAGGTGTTCGCGGGCGCCATTACCAGCTGTCCGCCCTGGTCACCGCAGCCGCGGCGAGTGTGCTGGCCGGTGCCCGGCCGCTCACCGCGATCACCGAGTGGCCGTGGACTGCAATTCCCAGTGCGCGGGAACCGGAAGCTGCAGCTCGGTGTGCTATGCCTCGTGCAACTGGTCGGACTACGGCTGCGGTCCGCTGTGGCTCGGACCGTGCAGCGGGTTCTGCTCCTGAAGCCACTCCCGCGTGAAGCTCGCGCCTTCTCCCGCCCGACCCCGCGCGGCCGGCCCCGGCTGCGGTGCAACCAGGCCGACTACGCCTCGGCCCGTGGGGACACACGGGCGCCGCACGCTGCGGAATCGCGGGCTAGCGTTTGCCGGGGGTGTAGGTCAGATGGGTCACCCGGGACGAGGCGTGGGTCCGGGTCTGGTCGAGGGTGAGGCGGTCGGGGTCCACGCGGTCGAACAGGCGGATGCCGGTGCCGAACAGGACGGGCGCGAGCGTGATCGAGAACTCGTCGACCAGGCCGGCGTCCAGGTACTCCTGGATCGTCTCGGCGCCGCCGGCGATGCGGACGTCACGGTCGCCGGCGGCCCGGCGGGCCCGGTCGAGGGCGCTCTCGATGCCGTCGTTGACGAAGTGGAAGGAGGTGCCGCCCCGGCGCTCCCACGGGTCACGCTCGGTGTGGGTGAGGACGAAGACCGGGGTGTGGAACGGCGCCTCCTCCGGCCATGCGTGCTCGCCGAGGTCGAACATGCGCTTGCCCATGATGCTTGCGCCGGTGCGCTCGGACGTCGCCCGAGCGACGTCGTTGTCGATGCCTTCCTCACCGCCCTCGCCGAGCTTGAGGTTCTCCCGGAACCAGCGCAACGGGAACGCCCACGCCTGCAGTTCCGACCACTTCGTCACCCAGCGCCTGACGCGAGGGTCGTCCTGCTTCTCGGGCGAGAAGGCGTCCTCGGCCGGCACTGCCTCGGGTGCCATGAACCCGTCGAGCGACATCGTCACGCTGAAGAAGACCTTCCCGGCCATCAGTCCTCCGCTCCCTTCGGCGCGGTCTCGTTCTGGCCGGAGTCGTTCCGGGTGAGTTCGGCGACGTAGGCCGCCAGGTTGCCCAGGGTCTGTTCGCCGCCCTCGATCGCGTGGTACTTCTCCACCGCCTCATCGCGGAGTTCCTTGGTGGGGAACACCGTGCGCATCACGATGCGGGTCTCCTCGCCGGCCGGCTCGAAGGCCAGGACCGACTCGAAGGCGTTGGGGTCGTCGCGGGACTCGCCATGCAGCAGCGCGATCCGCTCCGACGGGACGATCTCCCGCCAGGTGATCCACTCCTGGTAGTCGGTCCCGTCCGGCCCGTGCATCACGAAGTCCCAGGCGCCGCCGACGCGGAACTCGAAGGGCCGCGTGGTGGTGGAGAACCCCTCCGGTCCCCACCACCGTGACAGGTGTCGCACCTGCGTGAACGCTTCGAACACCAGCTCCCGTGGTGCGCTGATGAGTCGGGACATCACGATCTCTCGGTCCGCGGTCCCGTGGGCGGGCTCGCTGCCGCCGTCACTGATCGTCGCCATCAGGTTGTTCCTCCCGCCTTGTCTGTTTCAGGTCCTGCACGTACTCGTCCAGCCGGTCGAAGCTCCCGCTCCAGAACCGCTCGAAACCGCCGAGCCACTCGTGCATCGGTCGCAGCCCGCGGGCGTCCAGGCCGTACAGCCGCTGCCTGCCTGCTCCGCGGACCCGGACCAGTCCGACCTCCCGGAGCACTTTCAGGTGCTTGGACGCCTGAGGCTGGCTCATTCCCAGATCGCGCGCCAGCTCGGTCACCGGCCGTTCGCCGCCCTGCAGTAGGACGAGGATGTCCCGCCGCTGCGGTTCGGCGATCGCGTTGAACGTGTCCGAGGTCGTCGCCGCTCGTGCCATGACGTCATCGTATGCCCATATCGGAATGTGTCAATGCGCCATCGTCCGGCCGCATCACATGGGGGTGTGGGCAGAGGGCGGGCCGGGACGGGCAGGCGGGTGGAAGGCCGCCGACTCAGGGCGGCGTGGCCGAGGCGCCGTCGGGGCTGATGGGCTTCTCGCTCCAGTGCGGGAAGCACCCATCGAGCGCGTCGGTTCAGTGCGTCTTCGGCGTCCTGACACTTGACGTCGTGACCGTGAGCGATCGCCACCGGGGCGCGTTCAGTCGACGCGATACTCGGCAGGCATATGCCAGCAGTACCACCGCCTTGATGCACGGCACATCACTGCGACATTCGGCGTACCTCCTATCGCGTCGTCGGCCGGTCACCCTCCACCGGAACAGCCAACACAGACGGGGACTGATGTACGACGTACGGATGACCGAATCCGAACGGGAGGGAACTCAGGAGGCGTCTGTGGCACTCCCGCCACACCCTCACCTCGGGCACCGAGCGACGTCGGCTCCCGCTCCGAGCTCCGGCCAGAAAGTTCAACGGAACACACATCCACTGCCCTGGCACCCGCATAACGTGCGGTAACCCGAACCGCCCCGCCCCCACCTTCCTGCGGTCCGTGACTTCCGGGCCCCCACCCCGCTAGGAGTCCTGGGATGTCCTACGACCGCTCGGAGTTATCCCTGCCGCACCGGAACAACGGACGGGTCCCCTCCCCCACCGCCCACCGCCTGCCGTCCCTCGCGCCGGCCGCAGTGCGCCCGGGCAGCGGGGCCCGTCAGCGCTCGTGGTCCGGTTATCACCGCGCTCTGCGCATCCTGCGCCGCGCCTGCCGGTGGCAGCGGCGCGTGGCCACCCTCGTCGCCCTCGGCTATTTCGCCGCCTTCCTCGCCCTCACCGTCGAGGCCCCCGCCTTCATGGCCCGCCCGGCCCTCGGCGGGCTCCCCACCGGCCTGCTGCTCGCCGTCGTACAGATCCCCGTCACATGGCTGGCCGTGCTGCTGTTCGAGTACACGGCACGGCGGTACGTCGATCCCCTGGCCCGCAGGGTCAGCCGGTACGCACACCCGGCCGACGGCGAGGGGCGGGCACGGACATGACCGGTCTCGGCGGCTCCGCGCAGTCCTGGTCCCTCGTCGCCTTCTGCAGTGTCGTCACCCTCACGCTGCTGCTGTGCGTGCTGACCGGCCCGGACCGTGACGACCTGGAGGAGTTCTACACCGGCTATCGATCGCTGTCCCCACTGCGCAACGGCCTCGCGGTCGCGGGCGACTACATCTCCGCCGCGACCGTGCTCACCATCGGCGGGGTCATCGCCCTCTGCGGGTACGACGGCGTCGTCCTGGCCCTGAGCACGCTGCTGTCCCTGCTCCTGCTGATGTTCCTGCTCGCCGAACCCCTGCACAACACCGGCCGGTTCACCATGGGTGACGCCCTGAGCCGACGCATGCCCGGGCGGGCGGTGCGCATCACCGCCTGTGCGGTGACCCTGCTGTCGCTGATTCCGATGATGATCGTGCAACTGGCGGCCGTGGGACAGCTGTTGGCATTCACCCTGGGCTTCTCCGACCATGTCATGCAGACCAGCTGCATCGTCGGCGCCGGCATTCTGATGATCAGTTACGCCGCCCTGGGCGGGATGAAGGGCACCGCGCTGATCCAGATCATCAAGACGGTGATGCTCCTCGGGTCCGGCCTCGTGGTCGCCGTACTCGTCCTCGCCACCTTCGGCTGGCACCCGGGGACGATGGTCGACACCGCCGCCCGGCGCAGCGGGGCAGGCCGGGCGTTCCTTCAGTACGGCCTGCAGTTCGCGGACGGACCGCACCCCGGACTGGACATGATCAGTACCCAGGTCGCCATCGTGCTGGGCGGCGCGTGCCTGCCGCACGTCACCATGCGGATGTACACCGCGGGCAACGCCCGCCAGGTTCGGCGCACGATGTCCTGGGCCGTGTCCTCGGTCGCCCTGTTCATGCTGCTGATCACCGTCATCGGCCTCGGTGCCACGGCACTGGTGGGCCGCGAGCGGATCAGCGCCGCCGACCCGCACGGCAGCACCGCCTACCTGCTGGGTGCGCGCGCCGTGTTCGGCTCCGATGTCTCCCGCGCCGAGGGCCTGGTGTTCAGCACCGTCACGACGGCGATCTTCCTGACCCTGCTGGCGTCCGTCGCCGGGATGACGCTCGCCTGCGCCAACTCCCTGGCCCACGACGTCGCCGCCTCCCGGCGCAGCGGCATGCCGGCCCTGCGGGAGATGACGCTGGCGCGGGCCGGCGCGCTGATCGTCGGTGTACCGGTGGTGCTGCTGGCAACCCTGGCACAGCACCGAAGTCTCCAGTCGCTGGCCACACTGTCGTTCTGCATGGGCGCCTCCGCGATCGCGCCCGCGCTGGTCTACTCGCTGTTCTGGCGGCGCTTCAGCAAGGCCGGGCTGCTCGCCACCCTGATCGGCGGCTCTGTCGCCGTCCTGGTCCTGATGTCCGGCACCCGGCTCGTCTCCGGGTCACCGGGATCGGCCTTCCCGGAGGCCGACCTGAACTGGTTCCCCTTCACCACGACCGCTCTGGTCTCCGTACCGGTGGGCTTCGCCTGCGGCTGGCTGGGCACCGTGCTGAGCGGACGCCGCAGCGCTCGGCGAGCCCGCGAACGGTACGCCTGCATCGAGCAGTTGATCCTCGCCGGACCTCCGCGGCGCCGCCCGAGCTGGAGCCCGGACGGGCCATGACGGCGGGCCCGGACTTCGGCCCTCGAAGGGCTACGGTCCCCCAAGGGCTCCGGCGTCTGCCCTCCATGCCCCGCCGGGCGCGGAGACCAGACGCCGGGTGACTCGGCTGTCAGCCACACGTCAGTGTCGGTGTCCCCCAGTCTCCGTGGTCGTTGCCGTTTCCGTCTCCGGCGTCACCGACCTTGAGGTCGACCACCTGGGCGCCGCTGACGTCGACGTCGATGGGCACCGCGGCCTGGCGGCCGCTGAGCTCCGCCGTGGTCACCAGGGTCCTGCCGTCGGCGATCACGGAGAACGTCACCGTTCCCGCCCCCTTCGTCTCGTCGTCGACGCCGACCTGGGCCGTCAACCGCGAACAGTTTCCGCCCAGGTAGAGCTGGACGTCGCTGAGCGCGTTGGTGCCGAGACCCTTGGCGTATCCCACGCCGGCGATGCTGAGCGCACGGCCGTCCCCGGCCGCCTGCTCACCGACGCTGGTGTCCCGCTCCACCGGACCCCACCCGTTGGTGGAGGAGAGGAACGGCAGATCGCTCACTGCGCTCTTCCCCGCCGGAGGAGCCGGGGGGATCCCTCCGATGATGCGCTCGTCGGCGCCGTCGGTCTGTCGTCCGCGCTGTACGTAGCGCACTGTGGTGGTGAGTGCCGAGGCGGAGGGCAGTTCCCCGGCCGGTGGCTGGACTTTCCAGGTGAAGGCCGCCGATCCGCCCGGCTGCAGGCGCTTGAGCGACTGAGGGCTCGTGGCGCTCACGGTCCAGCCGTCCGGTGCGGACCGCGAGGCCGTCAGCCGGGACGCGGTCGGCGCGTCCTTCGGTACCCGCACCGTCGTCCGGGCGGTGAAGGCCTCTCCCGGCTGAGCGGTGTCGGGCACGTCCAGGGCGACTTCCGCTCCCGGGCGCTTGGGCATCGCGTACTTCCGGGCGTCGTAGCGCGGGCTGTCGTTCTGGGCGACGCGCAGGGACGAGGCGTAGCTGCCGTAGTCGGTCAGCGAGACCTTTCCGAGGCCGCCTGTGCTGCCGTCCAGGTTCCAGACGGCGATGGCGATGCTGTTGCGGCCGTTCGGGTTCAGGATTCCGTTGGGGACGGGGAACGTGTGCTGCGGACCGAGGTAGTTGACGTAGTTGCCGACCTGCCAGCCGTTCACGAAGACCGTGGCACGGTACTTGCGGGACGGGTCGTCGGTGAACGTCAGGCCGAGTGAGGTGTCCTGGCCGCGCGGCAGGTCCAGAGTGGCATCGGTGCGGTACCAGGAGACCCCGGGGCGGGTGTCGGTCGTCGGCAGGGACACCCGCTTCCACTTGGCGTCCGGGTAGCCCGGCAGGGACCAGCCCGCCCGCTCGCCGTACAGGCCGCCCGTCGAGAGCGGGCCGCGCACGGTGTCCTGAAGGTCCTCGCCCCCGCGTACGCCCTGGAGGCGCCAGGTGACGGAGGTCAGCGGGGCTCCCACGAGGGAGGCGCTGGTCAGGCCGCGCGCGGTCTTGTTGCCGTTGGTCGAGTTGTAGTCCTCCTCGTGCCCCATGTTCACGGTGAGCACGGAGAGGACGTTGTCGCCCTTGGACTTGACCGCTCCGGCCGGGAAGGTGAAGTCGGCGCTGCCCGTGGTGGAGCTGCCCAGGAAGGTGCCGTTGAGCCAGGCGGAGAACGCCTGTGCACCGCCGCCGGAGTCCGAGACCAGGTGGATGCCGGTTTCCTTGCCGGTGGCGTGGAAGCGGCCCCGGTACCAGGTGTTGCCGGTGTGGAAGCCGTAGTCGTCGGCGTAGAGCACCGGTAGCGCGTTGATGCCGGAGACGCTGTTGGTGGTCGCCTTGTCGGCCACCTGCCAGCCGGTGTCGTCGAAGCCGGGCGCCGCCTCGGGGGACTCCTCGGCCTGCTTCCAGTTGGTCAGGGCCGGCAGGTGGATCGCGGCGGCCGTCGTGATCTTCCCGGTGAGGCTTCGGGTGTCGGTGGCCCGGGTGTCCACCTTCTGGCCGTTCCAGGTGACGCGGGCCGCGGAGGTGAACACCTCGATGTTCTTGTCGTCGGCGTTGTCACCGGTGAGCGCCACGGTACGGCCGCCGTTCAGGCTGGTCGCCGTACGCAGCAGGTGCGTGCCGCGCACCAGGACCGGGCCCGTCGCGGTGTCCTGGCGCCAGAAGGTCTTCGCCGTGGCCTTGTCGCCCACGAGCAGCAACAGCGGACGCTGTCCGCCGCCGCTGACGTTGATCCGGATCAGACCCTTGTGGGTGTAGTTGAGCCGCAGGTCGCCGGTGGCCGGGTCCCAATTGGTCGTGACGGTACCGCCGGTGGCGGTCACGGTGGGCTTGGAGGCGTACCGCAGGACGGTTTCGCCGTCGCTGTCCGCGTCGCCGTAGAGCACGGAGACGTCCCGGTCGCCGATGGTGGCGTCGGTCATGATCTCCGAGGTCGAGTACTGCAACTGCGCGTCCCCGAGCCGGTAGTTCGCCACGATCACGTGGGAGTCGCGTCCGTCGAGGGTGATCGCGGTGCCGGGCTGCTGGGGTACGACCGGGTAGGTCGGCTCGTCGGCGGCGGTACCGGTCGGCACGTCGATGGCGTCGATGGCCACGTAGTTGTCGGTCGATCCCGAGCTGTGGCTCCCGGTGACGACGATCTTCAGCGTGTGCGCCCCGGCAGGCAGGCCGGTCTTCTGGAAGACGACGGCCTGGTTCTCGGCGCCGGAGTCTTCGACCGTCGCCACCTTGGTGCCGTCGAGGTAGACGTCGGCGTTGCCGTGGTTGTTCGTCTTCGAGCCGATCCAGCGGATCGCGGTGCCGTCGAAGGGGACGGTGACCGAGTCGCCGGCCTTGTTGGAGAACGACTCGGTGTGCTTGTAGTCGCCGCCGGTGTAGCTCTGGTCGGCCACGTGCGACCACGAACCCGTGTACTGCAGCGTGGAGTCGGGGTCGTCCCATGTGTAGCTGGTGTCCCCGGCCGGCTGGGCGTTGAAGTCCAGCGAGATGTGCGTCCTGTCGACCGCCGTGGACGTGGAGTTCCCGTGCCGCAGCACGTGGAACTGCGTCTTGGTGTCCGGGTTCATCCGGGCGGTGTCGACGACCGCGGAGTCGTCGGGTGGCGTGGACCTGATCGCGTCGGTCTTGGTCAGCGGGGCCACCGACTGGGTGAAGTACCCGATCAGCTTGTCCTCGTCGTACTTCGGATCGAGCTGCCGGGTCTCACGGATCGCGGCTCCGTAGTCGTACGACGTGTAGTTCTGGGGCATGCTGAGCCAGCCCCAGTTGGTGCCGCCGTAGGTCATGTAGAAGCTCTGCGCCGTCGCGCCGACCGCGATGTTCTGCTTGTAGAACACGTTGGCGAACTGGTCGTTGATCAGCTCGGCGCACTTGTCGTAGCCGGGACCGCCCCACGGGTCGAAGGCGCCGCCCTGGAACTCCGGGGAGTACAGCGGCTTGCCTGCCGGGTGGTCGTAGCTGATGTCGGGGACACCGTTCCACTTCGAGGGGTTCGAGCAGTCGAAGCCCTGCGGGTAGGAGTCCGGGCCGTCCACATCCAGGGCGCCGGCACCGGAGTTGAAGGTGCCGTTGTTGTTGCCGGTCAGCGGCACGGTGATGCCGTCGGCGCGGGCCTTGTCCTCCAGGTGCTGCATGTAGGAGCGGGCGGCCGCGGAGCCGTTGTAGTACTCGTTCTCGACCTGGTAGGCGATGACCGACCCGGTGCCGTTGGTGAGTTGATGCCGGGCGATGATCCGGTCGATCTGCGTCAGCCACTCGTCGGCGTACTTGAGGAATCGCGGGTCGTCGCTGCGGTTGTTCTCCGCCTTGGTGGTCAGCCAGCCGGGCAGGCCGCCGCTGTCGACCTCCGCGTTGATGTACGGCGCCGGGCGCGCGATGACGTAGAGCCCGGCTTCCTCGGCCATGTCGAGGAGTTTGTCGACGTCGCGGACCCCGCTGAAGTCGTACACACCCGGCTTCGGCGAGTGGTATCCCCAGTCGAAGTACAACGAGGTGGAGTTGAAGCCGGCAGCCTTCATCTTCTGGAAGATGTCCCGCCACAGGTCCGGGCTCGGCAGCCGGAAGGAGTGGAACTCGCCGGACCACAGGTAGGTCCGCTTGCCGTCGACGAGGAACGAGTAGCCGTCGAGAGTCACCGTGTGTGCCTGCGCGGCAGCGGCAGGCGCGGCGCCCGGTGCCGGCCCTTGCGCCTCCCCCGCTGCGGCGGGCGCGATCATGCCCGTGGCGAGGGCGATGGTCGCGGCCGTCGCGAGAACGGCCCTCCACCACCCACGGCGACCGGGTCTCGCAGTCTCCGAATCGATCTGATTACCCCGCACAGCGGCCTCCCTACGGCCTGAGCAATCAGCATCAAACAGACTCAGGCAAAGTCGAACAGTAGGGGCGCACCTGGCTCAACACAATGGGGCGGAAGCACACGATCGAGGCGGCAGTGGCGGCTGAGGCCCCGGCGGGTGTCAACGCGGGCCGCCACGAAGGGATTTGGGCGGCCAGGACGAGGCTGCGGGACTCCGTCGCCCCCTCGACCGGAACGGCCGATGCCGAGGAAGTGGCCGCCACTGTAAGGGCGTTGATGAGCACCAGCGCCGAACTCACCTGCGCCTGGCCGCTATCCGACGGTGCGGGAGGCGGCCCTGTTCACCCAGCCGGGCTGCACACCCCTTGGGCAGGCCCGCCCGTACGGTCCAGGGACTCGCTCCTTTCCGCAAGGGTGCCGTGGACAGGTGCACAAGACATGGGATGTCAACGGATGCCAGGGCGCCCGACAAACGCGTCTCCGAAGCTCGAAATTTCGGGCGCCATTCGGAAACTGAGGGCCCTACGGATACTAGGGAAGCGCCAGGGCCTGTCAACACCCCCACCTCCCGAGCCGCTTCCCGTATCCCGGACGACGGGAAATCTCTCTCCACCTCGGCCACTCAAGTAGTCGGCCAGCGGCGATCCACCGCCCGTCGTCCGAATGTTTCGAAGTGTCAGGCGAATCATGCGAGAGGGGTTGACGACGCCAACCAGCCTCCTATCATCCAGAAGGCCCGACCTGTCAATCTCTGTTCGAGATCGCGAACCTGGATTCATCCGGTCACTTCACGCCGCATGACCGACCGCCCGAACGCGGAGCCACACCACGAACGCGGGGCCGTACCACGAACGCGGGGCCGCACAAGGAGGATTGCAGCCATGGATATGTCATGTACATATGTCATGTACTCATCAACACCTCCCCCCGTGGGCGTGCCCTGGCCGCCATGACCGGCTTGGTGACCGGCATGTTCCGCGTCGGCAACACCTACTACGCCTCGGCCTCGACGATGCACTACTCGCCGGGCGCGCCCCTTATCCGCTCATACGACCTAGTGAACGGGGAGATCGCCGGTCACTCGGTGCCCGTCCTCGACTTCGATGCCAAGTACGACCTGAATGGCGCCCGCGGCTACGTCAGAGGTATCCGGGCCTCATCGCCGGCCGGCTCGACTTCTCTGCGATGCGGGACGGCGACCGCGCCGGACTTGCGCTGGTGCGCGACTCCTCCGCATGAATCGGGCTCCGGCACGGCGGCGGCGTGACGCGGGTGGTGATGGTCAGCGGTCTGACGATGGACGGCAGCTGGAACACCACCGGCACCGAGCTCGCGAGCACGGCCCTCTCGATGGGCTACCGATTCGCCCCCTTCAACCATGCCACGCAGACATTCGGCGGCACGGTCCGCGTCCTGCGGTTCGAGCTGTCGACGCCCTGACCCCGTCCGATCGATCGATCGAACAGCGCAACCCCCCACCCCTCCGTACGAGGAGAACCATGAACCCGCTGAAGCGGCTCGGCCGTCGCCGAGCCTCCTTGTTACCCCTGCTGATCGCGGCCGCGCTGGTGACACCCGGCGCTGCGACCGCCGCGCCCGAGGCTGTCCGCGCCTCCACCCTGGGTGCCCAGGCCGCCCAGTCGGGACGGTATTTCGGGGCCGCCGTGGCCGCCGGAAGGCTCGGCGACGGCACGTACTCCACGATCCTGGACCGCGAGTTCAACTCCGTCACCCCCGAGAACGAGATGAAGTGGGACACGACCGAGCGGTCTCGCGGCTCGTTCAACTTCGGCCCCGCCGACCAGATCGTCAACCGTGCCACGGCACGCGGGCAGCGGGTACGCGGCCACACCCTGGTCTGGCACTCACAACTGCCCACCTGGGTCAGCTCTATCGGGGACGCCAACACCCTGCGCAGCGTGATGAACAACCACATCACCACCGTGATGAACCACTACAAGGGCAAGGTCTTCGCCTGGGACGTGGTCAACGAGGCCTTCGCCGACGGCGGCAGCGGCCAGCACCGGTCCTCGGTGTTCCAGAACCTGCTGGGCGACGGCTTCATCGAGCAGGCCTTCCGCACCGCGCGGTCGGCCGACGCGTCGGCCAAGCTCTGCTACAACGACTACAACATCGAGAACTGGAGCGACGCCAAAACCCAGGGCGTCTACCGCATGGTGCGCGACTTCAAGGCGCGCGGCGTGCCCATCGACTGCGTCGGCTTCCAGTCCCACTTCGGCACCGGGGGCCCGCCGTCGAGCTTCCAGACCACGCTGTCCAACTTCGCCGCCCTCGGCGTGGACGTCCAGATCACCGAGCTGGACATCGCACAGGCGCCGACGGCCGCGTACGCGAACACGGTGCGGGCCTGCATGAACGTGGCGCGCTGCACCGGCATCACGGTCTGGGGCATCCGCGACAGCGACTCGTGGCGCTCCGGGGAGAACCCGTTGCTGTTCGACCGCAACGGCAACAAGAAGGCCGCCTACGCATCGGCGCTGACCGCGCTGGGCGGCACACCCGCGGCACGGAGCGCGACCGCGTCACAGTCCGCCGCCGCCCTGCCCTCCAGCTTCTCCTGGAGTTCCAGCGGAGCCCTGATCGCGCCGAAGCCCGACTCGACGCACAACATCGCGGGCATCAAGGACCCGACGGTCGTCTACTACAACGGCAAGTACCACGTGTTCGCGAGCACCGCGAGCGCCGCCGGGTACAACCTGGTCTACCTCAGCTTCTCCGACTGGTCGCAGGCGGGTTCGGCCACGCACCACTACCTGGACCGCACCGCCATCGGCACCGGGTACCGGGCCGCGCCACAGGTCTTCTACAACACCCAGCAGCGCCTGTGGTACCTCGTCTACCAGACCGGCAACGCGTCGTACTCCACCAACGCCGACATCAGCAACCCGAACGGGTGGAGCGCACCACGCAACTTCTACTCCTCGATGCCGGACATCATCAAGCAGAACATCGGCAACGGCTACTGGGTCGACATGTGGGTGATCTGCGACAGCGCCAACTGCTATCTGTTCTCCTCCGACGACAACGGACACCTGTACCGCTCGCAGACGACCGTCGGCCAGTTCCCCAACGGGTTCACCAACACCGTCATCGCGGCGCAGGACAGCAAGTACAACCTGTTCGAGGCGAGCAACGTCTACAAGGTGCAGGGCGCCAACCAGTACCTCCTGATCGTCGAGGCGATCGGGTCGGACGGCAGGCGCTACTTCCGCTCCTGGACCTCGGGCAGCCTCGCCGGCTCCTGGACGCCCCTCGCCGCATCCGAGAGCAATCCGTTCGCCCGGGCGAACAAGGTGTCCTTCCCCTCCGGCGCCTGGACCAAGGACATCAGCCACGGTGAGATGATCCGCGCCGGGTACGACCAGACACTGACCATCCCCAACTGCCGCCTGCAGTACCTCTATCAGGGCCTGAACCCCAACGCGACCGGCGACTACAACAGCCTCCCGTGGCGGCTCGGACTGCTCACCCAGACCAACTCCACCTGCTGACCTGACCTGACCTGCATGGGGCCCCCGGTGCGCATCGGGGGCCCCATGCCCATGCCCACGGCCTCTCCGCTTCCTGGCGACAGGTGGCGACTCCTCCTCCGACCGGCCCCCGGCTACCAGCTGGTCGGCTACTCCGGCGACAACTTCACCGGCACCTCCTGGACCTTCACAGCCGACAACCCCGACCTCAGAGTCACCGGCAACAACACCAGATCGTCTCGCTGAGGGTCCAGTTCAACCCCGCGACCTCCTTCCGGATCACCAACGCCACCGACGGCCTCGTCCTGGACAGCGGCGGCAACCTGCTGTGGACCTTCACGGCCCGTAGCCGGCGGAGCCTTCTGGCCCTACGGGGCGGGTACGCCGTGTCCGTCGACGTGGGCGTCGTAGACCCGGCCCCGGGGGCGGAGACGTTCAGCCGCGCCGTCCTGTCGGTCCCGGCCGGTTTCGCCGCCGGTAGTCGCCCGGTGGAGTCCCGTAAGCGGTCTTGAAGGCCCGGCTGAAGTCCGCCGCACAGGTGAAGCCCCACCGTGCCCCCACCGCGTGGACCGGCAGCTCGGCGAGGCGCGGGTCGAGGAGGTCACGGCGGCAACGCTCCAGTCTGCGGTGCCGGATCCACTCGCTGACCGTCGTCCCCTGGGGCAGAAAGAGCCGGTGCAGCTGGCGTACGGAGATGTGGTGGGCGGCGGCGACGAGTGCGGGCGACAGCTGCACGGTGCCGAGCCTGCGCTCGATGAAGGCATTGATGCTGACCAGCAGCGCGCGCTGACGGCTCTCCGGCGGGACGGCGTGACCGGTCTCCGTGCGATGCGCCAGCACCGCTGTGACCAGGTCGAGGACCACCGTGCCCAGCCGTACGGTGTCCTGCGGGCGGTACGAATCCGACTCCGCGACCAGACGTACCAGGAACTGCGCAAGGAGCCCCCCGAGCCCCGTGTCTCCGGCCATCGGCGCCGCGAGCAGCCGGTCGACCTGTTCCCGCGGGAGGGGCAGCGCGGTTCGCGGTATGCCGACGGTGATCGTCTCGACCACGCCCTTGTCAGGCAGCATCCACGACTCGTACGGGTGCGAGGAGTCGTTCAGCACGAGGTCCCCCACCGCCGGTGCGACCTCACGTCCGCCCTGTGCCATGGTCCGCTGTCCCTGCAGTGTCACGGCCAGTTGGTACTGATCCGGATCGAGCCTGCGCACATGCACCGGCGTGCGCAGCACCCGCAGCGCCGGAAGCCTCAGCGTCGCCACATGCACCGGTCCGGCCTGCAACACCCTGGCCACGCCGTGGAAGTCGGCGGCCTCATCGCTGGTGACCACCGACGGCAGATAGGACTGGGTGATCATCTCGCGCCAGCGGTCGAATCTCTCGCCCGGCGGCCACTCGTCACTGCTGTACACCGTTTCGAACACGTGCAGCACCCCCGTGGGCCGACATTCTGGCCCTCTGTTCGACCTTGTGGCGAGGCGTAATCCGGCCTGGCGCGCATTGCCAACCAGCCGTCGCTGTCTGATAACGCCCACCCGTGCCGTCGCGCCATACCGTCAGCCCGACAAACGACCGTTCGACTGTTCGTGAGTGAGAGGGGACCTGCGTGTTGCGCAACGTTTCACACCGCCGTCCGCTGCGGCTGTTCGCGTCCGTCCTGACCACCGGCCTGATGATATTCGGCATGACCGTGGCCGTCACACCGTCGGCCTCAGCAGCAGCCTGTACCACCTGGAAGCCCGCCGCGAACGGCGAGGGGGGCGGATCGATCACCATATCCACCCACCTCAAGAACAGCGACTACTCCGGATGCGACAACCTCGATCCGATCGCGGCCAACGAGTGGGTCTGGGTCCGGTGCCTCAAGTGGAACAGCGCCACCTCGCACTGGTGGGTGTACCTCCGGACCGACAAGGACTCCCACTACGGCTGGACGTCGTTGGACAACTTCAACAGCGTCGCGTACGACGACGACGGCGACGGCACCATCGAGTACGCCTATTGCTAGTGCCGGATCAGGCGACGTTCGCCCTGTTGGCTGTTGTGCGCAGGCGTTCGTCCGGCTCGGCAATACCTACCGAGGCCCCATCCGGCAGACCCGGTGCCCGGTAGCCGCCGGCAGGTGAGCACTCCGTCATCCCCGGACTTGAGTCCAGTTGACGGCTCGTGCCCCTGCCGGCTCCGCAGTCCTTTTACGACTTCGACGAGATGACGATTTCCTCATCCTGGAAGCGGCCCGCGCGACGATTGCCGATTCTCACTGTGCGCCACCATCGCCGTGCCACAATAGTCAACCGGTCTACTCAACCGCGCTCTGATACGGCATCCCTTGCAAGCTGCCACATTTCATAGTTCCCACATTCCGCCGTGATTTCGGCCGTCTCCCGAGCCGCGGTGAGGAAATCGTCGACCAGCGGCGAGGTGCGCGATGCCGCCACCGCGAGGCACACCTGGTCGGGCGCCAGATCCGGGATGGGCACATAGCTGACGTCCGGATGTGAGTAGAACACGGTCGCCGAACGGGCCAGGAACGAGATGCCCCGGCCGACCGCGACATGCTCGAGCGTCTCGTCCACCCCGCGCACCCGGTACCCGGCGTTCGGATGCGGGCGCCTGGTGGGCTGCGTGTTCGGATCGGCATGCCAGACCAGCGGTTCGCCGGCCAGGTCGGCCTCGGTGACCTCGTCCTTGCCGGCCAACCGATGGCCGGCAGGCAGCACCACCACCCGCGGCTCGGTGTAGAGCGGGATGACGCGCAGGCCGGCCTCGTCGATGGGCAGCCGCACATAACCGACGTCGATGCGGCCGTCGAGCAGCATCGGGGCCTGGTCGTCCCATTCGATTCGCTGGACGTCAACGACCACGTCCGGGTGCCGGGCCTCGAACGCCCGCGCCGCCGGGATGACCGGGATTCCGGCCCGGAAACCGACCACCAGCCGTCGGCTGCCACGGGCGGCCTCGGACACCCGGCGGCGAACCGCGTGCGCGGAGGCGAGCAGCGGACCGGCGTCGGCCAGCAGTTGACGGCCCGCGTCGGTCAGCGCCACGCCGTGGCGATCCCGGGTGAACAGTGAGGCGCCGAGGTCCTGCTCCAGCGCGCGGATCTGCCGGCTGAGCACCGGCTGCGCGATATGCAGCTTCTCGGCGGCGCGGCCGAAGTGCAGCTGGTCGGCCACGGCGACGAAATAGCGCATTTTTCGTAAATCCAGATCCATTGCGCCTCCCGGTCCGGTGATACCTCCAGGGTATCAGCACGATCAAAAGAGGTCTTGGACACCCGCTGCGGCCAATGACAACCTGAATAGGTACCTGATGGGGCCACATCGAATTCGGCAAAAGAATTCGCCACCGGAACCCGGCAGCAAGGCGGCCTGGGCCCAATGGGCACATCAGGAAATGTGCGCGCCGTGCATCGCGTCATTCGACAGCGTCGACGACACCTCCGTTGGCGATGACTGGGTGGGCATGGCGTTCTATCCAGCTTCAGAAAGCAGACACATCAATGAGCAGCATCAGCGTTATCGGCGTGGGGAACATGGCCCGCGCTCTGGCCCACCGGGCACTCGCCGGCGGCAACGCCGTCGAGATCATCGGCCGCGATCCCGCCAAGGCCGAGGAATTGGCCGCCGCGCTCGGCGGAGCCACTGTCGGGACGGACGGCGCGGCCCCGACCGGGGACATCGTTGTCCTCGCCATGCCGTACGCCGCGGCGGCGGCGGTGGTCAGCGAGTACGGGGACGCACTGCGCGGCAAGGTCATCATCGACATCTCCAATCCCGTCTCTCCCGACCTCAAGGGCTTCGTCACCCCCGACGGAAGTTCCGGCGCACAGGAGATCGCCAAGGCAGCCCCCGCCGACGCGCACGTCGTCAAGGCGTTCAACACCCTGTTCTCCCATGTGCTGACGGCCGGCCCAGCCGAGGGCCGCACATTGGACGTGTTCATCGCCGGCGACGACGCGCAGGCGAAGGCACGCGTGTCGGCCTTCGTCGAGAGCCTGGGGCTGCGCCCGCTGGACACCGGGGGGATCTCCATGGCGCGGGCACTGGAGAACGTCGGCCTGCTGGAGTTGGGCCTCATCACCCACTCCGTCAAGCACACCGACTTCTCCCTCGGCATCACCCTTCCCGGCTGAGTGCATCCGCAGCACCACTTCTCGTGCCACACCAGGCCAGTTGGCCAACGGCACGAGAAGAACAGCACCTCCACCCACTCTCACAAGGACCAGCAAAATGCGCGTTTTCGTCACGGGCGGGACCGGCCATTCCGGTTCGTACATCGTCCCCGAGCTCATCGCCGCCGGACATGAGGTCACCGGCCTGGCCCGGTCGGACACGGCCGCGGCGGCTCTGTCCGCGCTCGGCGCGAAGGTGCGTCGCGGCGACCTCGGCGATCTCGACGGGCTCAAGGAGGCGGCAGCGGACTCCGACGGCGTCATTCACGTCGCGCACCGGCAGGACCTGCTTCCCTCCGGCGGGCTCGACGCCGTGACCGCCGCGGAGCTCCCGATCATGCTCGCGTACGGCGAAGCACTGGCGGGGACCGGAAAACCGCTGGTCGCAGCGGGGAGCATTGGCTCCCCCGGGCAGCACCTGGGCCGGTCCGTCACCGAGGAGGACCCGGCCCTTCCCGGCGGCGATGAGCACAAGGGCACCCTGCGGGTTCGCAACGTCGTGGAAACCGCCGTGGTCGGCCTCGCTGAGCAGGGAGTGCGGTCTTCGGTCGTGCGGATTGCCAACATCGCGCACAGCACGACCGACCGTACCGGCTTCCTTCCCACGCTGATCGCGCTGGCGAAGGAGAAGGGCGTCGTCGGCTACCCCGGAGAGGGCGCGAACCTGTGGAATGCCGTGCACGCCCGCGATGTCGCCTCCTTGTTCCGCTTGGCGCTGGAGACGGGGCCGGCCGGCAGTTACTGGCACGCGGTCGGGGACGGGGCCATCCCGTTCCGCGAGATCGCCGAGGCCATCGGCAGCCGCCTGGGCCTGCCCGCCGTGAGCATTCCCGTGGATGTACTGATGGTGCCGGGATACTTCGGGTTCCTCGCGAACATAGTCACGCAGAGCTATCCGGCGTCCAACCTCATCACCCGCCGGACCCTCGGCTGGGAACCCGCTCAGCCCGGCCTGCTCGCCGATCTGGACAACGGCCATTACTTCTCCGCGAGCTGACGGCACCGACCCGAATCGCAACGGCCCGGCACATGACGATGGTTCGGCTCCTCTGAAGGGATGCGGAGAACATGACGACTGTGGGATTCATCGGAGGCGGACACATCGGCAGTACGATCGCGCGGCTCGCCGTCGAGTCCGGGCACCAGGTCGTGCTCAGCAACTCGCGCGGCCCCGAAACGCTCGCGGACACCGCCGCGGAACTGGGGCCGCGGGCGTCCGCGGCAACCAGCGGGGAGGCCGCTGCGGCCGGGGACATCGTCGTGGTCACGGTGCCGGTCAAGGCCTTTCCCAGCTTGCCCGCCGCACCACTGGCCGGGAAGACGGTCATCGACACATGCAACTACGGCCCCGATGGGCATGACGGTGGACAGCAGCCCGGGTGCCAACGAGTACGGCCCCTCCCCCAAGGCAGTCGCCCGCCCCGTCGTCGGCAACCGGGTTCAACCGTGAGTCGTGCGGGGGCCGTTGTACTGCTGCTCGGTGACCGGCTCGGCCCAGGTGGTCTCGGCGGTGCCGTCGCCCATGCCCTCCCACATGGCGAGGTGCTCCATGAAGCGGTCGGGAGTGGCACCGTGCCAGTGTTCCTCGTCGGGCGGGCAGGTGACGGTCTGGCCGGGGTGGGCTTCGAAGATCGTGCCGTCGCGGGTGCCGACCAGGGCTGTGCCGGAGACGACGTGCAGGGTCTGGCCCAAGGCGTGGGAGTGCCAGTTGGTGTGGGCGCCGGGTGAGAAGCGGACCATGTTGACGCGCATCCGGGACGGCTCCTGGCCGGCCACGACGACGTCCCACCACACGTCGCCGGTGAACCAGTCCGCGGGTGCCTTGCTGCTGGGCTGCTGCTCGATGAATTCCATGGGTTCTGCTGTGCTCTTTCTCGTGTCGGGTGTCTCGGTCGGGTGTCTCGGTCGGGTGTCTCGGTCGGGTGCCCCTATCGGGCCACGTAGCCTCCGTCGACGGGGAGAGCTACGCCGATGACGAAGCTTGCGCCGGGACTGCACAGCCACAGGACCGCCTGGGCGACCTCCTCGGCGGTGCCGAGGCGGTTCATGGGCTGGTTGGCCTCGGCCTCGGCACGGTCGAGTTCTCCCTTGACGATCATGTCGCTGACCATGGGGGTGTCGATGGTGCCGGGGCAGACGGCGTTGACGCGGATGCCGCGTGGGGCGTACTCCAGGGCCGCGCTCGTGGTCAGGCCGATCACGCCGTGCTTGGAGGCGTGGTACGAGGCGCGGCCGGGGAGCCCTACGAGTCCGCCCAGGGAGGAGCAGTTGACGATGGCTCCGCTGCCCTGGGCCCGCATGTGCCGCAGCTCGTGCTTCATGCTCGCCCACACGCCCCGCAGATTGACGGCGTTGACCCGGTCGAACCGGTCTGCGGGTTCGTCGGCCGCGTCGCAGGCCGGAATCTGTATGCCCGCGTTGTTGTAGGCCATGTCGAGGCGGCCGAGGGTCGCAACCGTTCGGTCGACCGCGGCGGCGACCTGGTTCTCGTCGGTGATGTCGCACGTGAGGGCGAGGACGCGGTGGCCTGCCTCGGCGAGGTCTTTCGCGGCCGCGTTGAGGGCGGCTTCGTCGACGTCGGTGAGCGCTACGGCGGCACCCGAGGCGGCGAAGGCCCGTGCGGTCGCCAGGCCCATGCCGGAGCCGGCTCCGGTGACAAGGGCGACCTGGCCGGTGAAGTCGTAGCGGGGGTTCATCTCGGTGCATTCCTTTCGGAGGGTTTTCGGGGGCTGCCGTCAGCGAGGAGCGGGCACCCGGGCCGGCCCGTCCGCCGGTGAGCGGGCGGCAGTGGTGCGCTGTGCCACCATCCGAGGCTTCTGCGCAGGGCCGCAGACGACGAGGGCGGTCAGCGGGAGCAGGGTGAGGGTCGCGGTGACGGTGCCACCAGCAGCGGCCCGGTCAGGCCGAGTGAGGTGTTCAGGGCCGTATCCGCGAGCACGGACCCGGCTGTGATCCCGGTGTTGAACGCCGGGATGGTCAACGCGGAGGTGAGAGTGGGGGCGTGACACCGGCGAAGCGGACGGCGGGCGCGGTGACGATCGGGGTGAGCGTGAATCCGGTCAGCCCTATGAGCAAGACCAGGGCGAGTCGGAGTGCCAGCCGTTGGGGCAGTTCGCACAGGTGTTGTCCGAGGTGGCGAACGAGCCGACCACGAACTGACCCGGCCTGACGCCGGTGACCTCACTGCCGACCTCCTCCACCACACCGACATACTCGTGACCCATCGGATGAGGTTCCTCGACCGGCTCCGCCCCGCGAGAGGGCCACAGGTTTGACCCGCAGACGTACGAGGCGACCGTACGGATCACTGCATCGGTGGGCTGGAGAATCGTCGGGTAGGTGCGTTCCTCCCGAAGCGCACATTGCCGGGAGAGTGGATGACTGCTCCGCGCACGGTGATGCCCTCCTGCGGTGCGGTGCGGTGCGGGTCTGGTCGCCATCGACACTCACACGCGGCGGCAGGCGGCAAAAGCGGAGGGATTCATCCCGGGAGGGGAACATCCTGGGAGAGAATTCTCCCCCTTTCTCTGAGTGCCATCAGTGCCATGCTGGGCAGCATGAGCAGCAACGTGCCCCTCAATGAGCTGGGAGAATTCCTCAGAACGCGCCGCTCGGAGCTGAGCCCGCGCACAGTCGGACTGCCGGAGACAGGCGGGCCACGCCGGGTGGCCGGGCTGCGCCGTGAGGAGGTCGCCCAGCTCGCCTCGATCAGCACGGACTACTACACCCGACTCGAACAAGGCCGCATGGAGGCGTCCGCTCCCGTTCTGGACACCCTGGCCCGCGTACTCCACCTCGACGACGACGAGCGCGGCTATCTCTTCCAGCTCGCCGGCAAGACCACCACCCGCACCCGTCGCCGCGGCAGGCAGACGGTCCAGCCGCAACTGCAGCGCGTCCTGGACGACCTCACCGCCACCCCGGCCGTCGTGCAGGGCAGGCGCGGGGACATCCTGGCCTGGAACGCCCTGGCCGCGGCCCTGGTCACAGACTTCTCCCTCGTCCCGGAAAAGCACCGCAACTACCCGCGGATCATCTTCACGGACCCGGCCATGCGCACCCTGTACGCCGACTGGGAGGCGTCCGCGCGGATCGCCGTGGCGCAGCTGCGGATGGAGGCCGCGAAGTATCCGGAGGACCCCCGCCTGATCGAACTGGTCGGTGAACTCTCCACGCGTGACCAGCAGTTCGCCCAGTGGTGGGGTGCACACAGGGTCGCCGCCCGCACCGTGGGGACCAAGACCCTCAGCCACCCGGTCGTCGGCGAACTCGTCCTGGACTGGGACACCCTCACCGCCAACACCGACCCCGACCAGCACCTGACCGTCTGGACGGCCGCTCCCGACTCACCCACCCACGAACGACTGCGCATCCTCGCCTCCTGGGCCGCCGACCAACACCTGTCCGCCTCGCAGCCACCCTCCTGAGTCGTCGGCCGCCCTTCTCGGACGCCGGACACCGGTGCCACCCACAGGTCCACAACGAACGGACGCCGTGTCACCTGCGTGAACCGCAGCAGCGGCCGCTCAATACGGCGCATCGGTCACCGCGGCGGATTTCGTCGCGTCAGGGCTCTGCACCTGCCCGGAACTGTGGCTTCCACCATGGCGGATGTGATCCTTTACTGGTGTGATCACCGGATGCTCGGTTTCCTCATCCGTCTTCTGCCCTTCTGGGTCCGCGAACCCCTGCTCATCGCGATCGGGTCCGTCCTCGGCATACGCCTCACCTATCTCGGCGTCCACGATCACGATCGGGTCGCGGCCGGTTTCGCCGTGGTGTTCCTTGTGTTCACCGCCATACGCGTCCACGGGGTGGTCCGGGCCCTGCGCGCACGCCGGAACCCGACTCCGGTCGCCTCCGCGGACGCGACCGTGGCCCTTCCTGTCGCCCAGGCCCCGGCGCAGGCTCAGATCCAGGCCAAGGCTGATCCGCCTGCCGGCCCTGGCACGTTGCAGAAGGAGCCCAACGTGTGGGGCCAGGCCTTCGCTGCCCTGGCTGTGTTCGGAGCGCTCGGGGGTGCCCTGTGGGTGGCTCCACACGTGATGCCGGCCGACGACAACACCCCGCAGCCCGCCTCCTGTTCGAGCGGAGAGCAGGAGGCGGTGCCGAAGGCCTACAAGAAGACGCCTCGGCCCGTGACCGGTGAGGAGCTGTGCAAGGCGCTCAACCGGCCAGACCTGGCCCAGCTCCTCGGAACACCCGAGGAGATCGCGTCCACGGCTTCCGGCACCAGCAACACGGCTCCCCTGACCGATGAGAAGGTCGCCATGCCGGAGGCCGAGGTCAGGTTCGAGACGTACACCGTGAATGTCTCGGCCACTTACAACCATCTGTCGACCGACCAGTACGTGAAGCTGATGAAGTACGGGAACGAGACGGACGTCAAGACGCTCAAGGTGCTCGGTCGGCCCGCGGTCTACTCCACGGATCACACCATGAGAATCGAGATCGATCTCGGGAGTACCGGATCCAGCGGGCCGGTCGAACAAGGCCCTCTGGCCAGGACTTTGACCGTGGCCCTCGATCCCACCGACCGGGGCGGCTACTACGACATCACGGTATGGAGTACGTCCGGAGCCCTCCCGACGGACAGTGCGCTCCTCGGCATCGCGGAGAAGCTTCTTCCGACGATCCCCGAACGCTCTGCTTGATGAGACAGTGAGGGCGTTTCGGCCGGGCGAGCCGGGTGCACCACGACCGGCCGGGCTGACATGGCGCCTCCGGCTGCTGCCCGGGTGTCAGAGCTCCCTGACGGGAAGGCCGGGCAGGCCCGTGTCCAGCAGGATGCGGTCGATGGTCGCCTGCAGGGTGCTGTCGGCACCGATGACGGTCTCGATGCCGCCCGGCAGGAGATCGAGGGGCCGGTACCAGTCACGCAGCTCCGGCTCGCCGAACTCGTCCGCGATCGGCTTGGTGGCGTGCCGCACGAGGGTCTGCTCGAACGGCACGTCCAGGTAGTAGGCGTGGGTGGGGCCGCGGTGTTCGGCACACAACCGGGTGAGCATCTCGCCGTAACGGTCGGCATACATGAGCCCCTCGACGACGACGTGATAGCCGGCGTCCAGGGCGTAGCGGGCCGTCAGGTCGATGAGTCCGATGTTCGGCGCGCCGGGCCGGTCCCGCTCACGCAGCACGACACGGCGCAGGTTGTCCTGGCCGACCAGCGCCAGGCCACGGCCGAAGGACTCACGGAGACCGGCCGCGACGGACGACTTCCCCGAGGCGCTGTTGCCGCGCAGCACGACCAGCCGGGTTTCATCGGACCCCACCATCATGGCGATCACCCTACTGAGGCTCTGTCCCATGCTCTGAGGGTGCACGCTCACACGAAGCCGACTTCGCCAGCACACCCTTGCTCAACCTATCGATATTCGATAGATTCCCATCGTTACTCGATGGAAGGAAGAGCCATGGGAAGGCTGACCGTGGGTGCGCTGCGCGCCGTCGGTGTGGTGATGCTCGCCGGCACCGTGTTCGTGCAGGCGTCGATGGTGTGGGTGCTGGTCAGCGGGAACGACCCGGAGGACGGAACCCTCCCGCTGACCCCGCTGCGCGTGATCACGATCCTGGGCATGGTGACAGTCCAGGTCGTCCTGGTCTGCGTGGGCCGACTGGTGACGATGGTGCGACGCGGAACCGTGTTCTCCCTCGCCGCCTTCCGGTACGTGGACGCCGTGATCGGCGCGATCGTGGCGGCCGCCCTGGTGTGGTTCGCGGTCACGGCCATCAACGCGCCGGGACAGCGTGCCGACCCGGGCGTCACCCTCATCATGGGCGGGATCGGGGTGGGCATCCTGGGGATCGCGCTCATCGTGCTCGTACTGCGGATGCTGCTCGCCCAGGCTGTCGCGCGTGACGTCGAAGCGTCGCAGTTGCAGGCCGAGTTGAACGAGGTGATCTGATGCCCATCACCGTCGACATCGACGTCATGCTGGCCAGGCGGAAGATGTCCGTGGGCGAGCTCGCGGACCGGGTAGGGATCACGCCCGCCAACCTGGCTGTACTCAAGAACGGCCGCGCCAAAGCGGTCCGCTTCGCTACGCTCGCCGCGCTCTGCGAAGTACTCGAGTGCCAGCCGGGTGACCTGCTGCGCTGGGAGGACGAGGACACGGCGAGCGGACGACGTACCCAGAGCGGGCAGGACACTGATGTGACGCCGGTTTCATGATGGTCCGCCAGTTCGTCGAGTTCTCACCTAGGGAAGTGAAAGGTCGCCTCCGCAAGGCGACATGACAGCCCCATTGACCACCCTCCCCGCCGACGACATCTCATTGGGCGCCGCTGGTCGCCGGCGCCGCACTGGTCGCCCGGCACCCGCGACGGCCTCGCCCGTCATCGCCGCGCGGCCGCGGCAACTTCCTAGCCAGTCAACCCTGTTCACCTCGAACAAGACCATCAGCGGTCGGACCTGCACATTCTTCCGGGTCCCCTCGGTGGTCCGCAGCAACAACGGTTCGCTGGTTGCCTTCGCCGAAGCCCGGATGGGCAGTGGGTGCGAGGACACCAAAGAGATGGACATCGTGAGCCGGACGTCGTCCGACAGCGGCGCCACCTGGAGCGCGCCGCAGATCATCGCCCGCAGTCTGTCGAGCGGCCCCGCCGACCTGGGCGTGCCGGCCATCGACGCCCAGCACTCACCGTCGTCGACGCCACGTACAAGGACCCGGCCACAGGTCAGCTCAAGGGCCGGCTGGTGCTGCTCCACAGCGTGCGGCTGCTCACCGACGGGGCATCAACACGAACAGCGTGCCGAACCGCATCCAGACGTTCGCCATGTACAGCCATGACGACGGCCAGACCTGGGTCGACCGGCAGGACATCACCAGCAAGGTGAACCCTCGGCAGGACAGCCAGCCGGCCACCGAGCAGCAGGGCGTCCGCTACCTCGAACCCGGCCCGGGACACGGCCTCCAGTTGCTTCCGACCCCGGACGACGAGGACGGCCGGCTGCTGGCCACCGCCTACAGAACGGACAGGTGGGGGCCGACGGAGCGTGGGGCAGTGGGCTCGCCGGTCCGTTTCCCGCACCGGGAGGTCAGGGGATGAGGATGATCTTGCCGACGGCGGTGCGGCCGGAGGATTCCGCCAACTCGATGGCCTCGGCGGCCTCGGTGAGCGGGAAGCGGGCTGCGATCTTCGCGGTGAGTACGTCGTCGCGCAGCAGGCCGAAGACGTGGGTGAGGTCGGAGCGCAGCCGGGCCCGGAACGCCTCACGCTTGGCCGAGTCCGGCTTGCCGGCGCCCGCCCAGATGTCGTAGAAGCTCGCGTGCCTGCTGGTCGGCAGGTAGTTCCAGAACGCCAGCTTGGCCAGCAGCGGCAGGAAGTCGAGAAGGACGGGCCCGGTGCCGTCGAGAACCGCGGCAATGCTGTAGGAGACCAGCGTGCCGGTGCGGTTGAGGAGTCGGTACGAGAGGCTGACGCTTGCGCCGCCGAGGTGGTCGAACACGGCGTCCACGCCGTCGGGGGCCAGTTCCCGGATGCGGGCGGCCAGGTCGGGGTCCCGGTAGTCGACGGGCTCCACGCCCAGGATGCGCAGCGCCTCGTGGTGGCGCGGACCGGCCGTGCCGATCACGCGGGCGCCGGCGTGACGGGCGAGTTGCACCAGGACCGAGCCCACGCCACCGGCGGCGCCCGTCACGAGTACGGTCTGCCCGGCCCGCACCTTCGCGGTGCGGTGCAGCATTTGGTAGGCGGTCAGCCCGTTGACTATCAGTGTCTCCGCCTCCTGGGGGCCGATCCCGTCAGGCACTTCCACCAGGTCGGCGGCGGCCAGCAGGACGGCGGTGGCCCAGCCACCGGTCTTGGTCAGCGCGGCAACGCGTCGGCCGACGAGCGTGGGATCCACTCCGGTGCCGACGGCCTCGACGACGCCTACAAGGTCGTAGCCGGGCACGAATGGGAACGCCGGCTGGCCGTAGTAGCGGCCGCGGCGCATCGCGCTCTCGGCGAAGGACACGGCGGTCGACTCGACGCGCACTAGGGCCTGACCGACGGCGGGTGACGGCAGGGTGCGCCGGACCAGCTGCAGACCGGACGGTGCGACCTTGCCCGGGAGCACTACCTCGGTTGCGGTGACGGTGTCCTCGTGGATGGCGCCGGCCTCGGTCATGATCGGATCCCCTCAAACGTCTGCGATTATTCGTCGCTTTGTTAATGACCGTAACTATGCGCCTCCCTGTCACGTCGCGTCAACCGCCGGCCTGTCAGTGCATGCAGGGGCTGTACAGCCTTTCCCTGGGTTACTGGTCATAGCTCGATACGGATCCCGTCAGTATTCAGACGGTCCGTTACAGTGTGACGATGACTAACGAGACGCAGTCCGTGAGCAGGCGTGAACGGTTGCGAGCCCAGACGCTCCAGGAGATCGAGGACGAGTCGTTCGCGATCATCGACGCGGACGGCGTCCAGGCGTTGTCGATCGCGGCGCTCGCCCGCGGCATGGCGATGTCCGCTCCGGCGGTCTACCGCTACTTCCCGTCACGGGACGCGCTGGTGGCGCACCTGGTGACGCTGTCCTACCAGCAACTCGCGGCGGCGATGAGCGGCGCCGTGGAGGGGAGCCGGAAGGCGCCGCGTACGCGCGTGCGACTGGTGGTCACCGCCTACCGCGACTGGGCGCTGCAGCACCGGCGTCGTTACGGGATGCTGTTCGGCGAGCGGGCCGGCGACCTGCCCGGCGAGGTCACCGCGCAGACTCCGCTGGATCAGGCGATGGCGCTGCTCATCGACATGCTGGCGGCCGTCCAGGACACCGCTCCCGCCCGCGGTACCAGCGGCGACCGCACACTCGACGGACAACTGCGCCAGTGGGCGCGGGCGCAGGAACGGCCGGACATCGCACCGGACGTGGCCCGCGCCGCCATCCTGATCTGGACGCGGGTCCACGGCATCGTGAGCCTCGAACTCACCGGCGTGTTCGACAACCAGACGATCGAGGCGCAGCGGCTGATCGACCTGGAGATCGACAGCGCCATTCAGTCCCTCACGCCGGCCGGTCCCTGATGCCGTCGACGTGGCGATCATCGCATCGAGAACGGCCCATGGACACGTCGCAATGGTGACGGCGGCACAGCCGAAGACGATGCGGACGGCGCCCGGACAGCGCCTTACGTCGAGGACAGATCGGCGTACAGCAGGTGGTGGTCCGAGTACTCGGTGGGCTGCACATGGTGTCTGAGTGGGGTGATGCCCCGCAGGAAGACGTAGTCGAACCTGCTGTGCCAGTCAGTGGTCGGCTCGCACGTGCCGGCGGACGAGGGAGCACACCGGGGGTCCGCGTCCGCGGCCAAGGACCACATCCGGGTCAGTTCGGGAGCGTCCGGCACGGCGTTGAAATCACCGAGAACGACGGCGCGCTCGTGACGGGCGACCTCAGTGGCCAGGACGCGGACCTGGTCCGCCCGGACCGCTTCCTGACGTCGTTCTGCCAGGTGGGTGTTGAAGACCCGGACGCGCCGGTCGCCCACCGTGGTGGTGACGGCCATGTACCCGCGGTCCTCTGATCCCCCGTCGGGGTACTCCACTTTGACGGTGTCCGTCATCGGTGCCGCCGTCAGGAGCGCCTCTCCGAAGCCTCCGGGGTTCCATGGCAGGCCCCCGCAGCGGCCCCAGTTCTGCAGAACCGACCCGTACTCGACGTAATAGACCAGCCCGTAAAGGCTCTTCAGGTAGTCACGGATTCTGTCGACGTCTCGCACGCAGGCCTCTTGCAGACCGATGACCTGGGGCGCGTAGGCGGCGATCTCCGCCGCCTGGTCGGCGTTGCTCTTCCCGCAGGGGTTGCAGATGTTCCACGTCATCACCCGGTTCGGCACCACGTCCCGGGTCGCGACGCTGGGCGCCGAGCTGCCGGAGTGGGTACTGCCCGGTGCGCTCGGGCCGACGAGCACGATACAGATCATGACCACGGCGCCCGCGAGCAGCCACGTGCCCTTACCGAACACCATCGCCTCCTCCATGCGGACGCACCCGGCATCCGACTCTCATGAACGAGATTAGATGAAGCCCGGATCCACGCAGTGAACGTTCCTGCGGCCCGATCCGATCACCACCTCCGCACAAGGCTTCATTCCCGGTCCGGTTTCGGCAACTTGGCTGCGGTATCCGACCAGTTGGTGTGAGCCTGCGGCCTGCCCTCCTGAGCAGGGCCTACGTTGGCCTGAAGTATCTGTACGCCCATGCCGAGGCGAGGGACTCGATGCAGGCAGGGGCACGGCCCGCCGGGGAGCCGACGCAGGCATCCGGGAGTGTTGATCGGCAGGGGTAGTGGGCAGTGCTTGACGCGACAGAGCAACAGGGCAGCAAGCCACTGTGGCAGCCGGAGGAGCAGAGGCGACCGGCGCCGGACGTACGGCCGCGACGCCACGCGGCAGGCGAGGGAGGCGTTCGGCAGCTCACCCTCGTCGCGGCCGCCGCCTGCGCCCTGCTCGCGTGCGGAGGTCTGGCGGGCTGGGTCCTGGGGATCGAGACGCTGAAGAGCGTCATGCCGGGACAGACATCGATGAAGCCGAACTCCGCGATCGCGATGCTGGTCCTGTCCGGGTCCCTGCTGCTGGCCCTGCGCCGACCGGGCGAGCCGGGTGCGGTCCGTTTCAGCCGCACCTGCATCGCGGTGGCGGTCGGCATCGGCGTGGTGACCTTGGCCGAGTACGCCGTGCGTGCCGGTCCCGGCATCGACCAGTTCCTGTTCCAGGACGACACCGCCCTGGACGGCGCGTCACCGGGCAGGATGTCACCGAACACCGCTCTGGCCCTGGTGCTGGCAGGTCTGGCCCAGCTGGCGCTGGGCCGGCGACGTACCTGGGCCGTTCAACTGGGACAGGTGTGCGCGCTGATCGTGCTGGTGCTCGGGCTGCTGCGGGTCTACGGGTTCGCCTACCGGGTGCCGCAGCTGGGCCAGCTCGACGACTACACCCGGATGGCCCTGCACACCGCACTCGCCCTGGTGCTGCTGGGCGCAGCAACGTTCCTGGCCCGGCCGGACGTCGGGCTGGCGGCGCTGCTGATGATCCCGGGCCCCACCGGGCTGCTGGGCCGGTGGATGGCCGCCACGGCGGTGGCGGTGCCCCCGGTCCTGGGCTGGTTGCGCCTGATGGGGCAGGACGCCGGCTGGTACGAGACCCGGATGGGCTCGGCGCTGGTGGCCTGCGCCCACGTGGTGGTCCTCACCGTGGTCAGCTTCACCGCCCTGTCCGTGGGCCGTCACGCGGAGCTGGCGCACGACCGCATCCAGCACCGCATCCGCGAATACGCCTGGCTGCAACGGTTCATGGACCACACCCCGGCAGCCATCTTCATCAAGGACTGCGCCGGACGCTATCTGGCCGTCAACGCCGGATTCGAGCGGCTGGCCGGCACCGGGCGCACGGACATCCTCGGCCGCCGCATCGAGGACCTCCCCTCCCCGGTGGGGGCGGGACCCCTGCGCGCGGCCGAGGTCGAGGTGCAGCACACCGGCCGCAGCCTGCAGCGGCAGGACACCCTGAGCCTGACCGACGGCCCGCATCACTTCCTCACCAGCCTCTTCCCGCTGACCGACGCCTCCGGCGCGCCGTACGCGGTGTGCGGGATCGCCACCGACGCCACCGACCGCGTCCTGGCCCAGCAGGACAGCGAGCGGATCCGGCAGCGTTTCAGCGCGCTGCTGGAGTGCGCCCCGGACGCCACGCTCATCGCCGACGGAAAGGGCATCGTGGTGATGGCGAATGCCCAGGCCGAAGCCCTCTTCGGTCTGCCACGGACCCTGATGATCGGCTCCAGCGTGCACGACCTGGCCCCGGCCCGGGTGCGCCGCCGCCACAGGGCGCTGCTGCGCGCGTACCTGACCAGGCCGCAGGCCCGTGCGATGAGCGCTGATGTGGATCTGGCCGCCTGCGACAGCCAGGGGCATGAGTTCCCCATCGAGGTGAGTCTCGGCCCGTTGGAGACGGAGGACGGACTGCTGGTGTCCGTCGCCGTCCGCGACATCAGCGACCGCAAGCGGGCCGAAGCCGAACGCGCGGCCCGCTACGAGCAGCAGCACCACATCGCCTACACCCTCCAACGCAGTCTCATGGGCAGCCCGCCCATACTCGAGGAGTTGCCCAGTGCGCGCCGCTACCGGGCCTCCGTGCAGGGCGCCGGGGTGGGCGGCGACTGGTTCGACTTCATCCCCCTCGGCCCGAACCGGACCGGCATCGTCATCGGCGACGTGATGGGCCGGGGGCTGGACGCCGCCGCCGTGATGGGTCAACTGCGCGCCGCCGCCCATGCCCTGGCCCAGGCCGGACTGCCCCCGGACCGGCTGATCAGCGCGCTCGACGCCTTCGTGTGCGACCTGCCCGACCAGATGGTGACCTGCTGCTACCTGATCATCGACCACGACACGGCGGAGATGACCGCGTGTTCGGCAGGCCACCCGCCCGTCCTGCTCGCCGCACCGAACGAGCCTGCGCACCCGCTGGACCTGCCCGTCGGTGTGCCGTTGGGCATCGGTGGCTTCCCGCACCAGCAGACGAGTCGGCCCCTGCCCGCCGGTGCGACCCTCGCCCTCTACACCGACGGACTCATCGAACGCCGGCACACCGACATCGAAGACCGGATCAACTGTCTTGCCAACTCCCTGGACACCGCTCTGCACACCCATGGCGCGTCCCCCGCCGCTCTGGAACCGGCGGCCGACCACATCCTCGTGACACTCCTGCCGGACGACGACGGACATGACGACGACGTGACCCTGCTACTCATCCGCATAACTCCCCCACAGCACGCACACATGGACCTTGAGCCCGGTCCCCGCGCCGTCTCCACGGGCCGCCGCTTCCTCACCACCACCCTGTCCACCTGGCAGTTGCCCTCCGACCTGATCGACACAGCCCGCCTCCTCACCTCCGAACTTCTCACCAACGCGCTCGTCCACGCCCCCGGCCCCCTCACCCTCAGCCTGAACCGGACCGAAACCGAACTCACCGTCGAGGTGACCGACTGCAGTTCCGACCCACCCCGTCCCCGACAGGCCTCTGCAACGGACGAATCAGGGCGCGGCCTCGCCCTGATCAGCGCACTCGCCCATGAGTGGGGCACACACCCACACCCGCCCGGCAAAGCCGTCTGGTACACGCTGCCTCTCACACCCGACCGTTCCGCACACTGACGTGGTCCACCGCACGCTCCCGCCGGGCGGCATCCGTGCCGGCGGCAGGACTCAGAGCGTTCAAGCAGGACACCCCACGTCCGGATGTCCGTACTATCGCTACGACAGAGCATTGCGCAGGAGTACGGCCGCCGCCCGCCGACGGGTCCGGGACGGCACCCAACCCTGGCAGGCTGTCCACTTCGGCCACAGACCGAGGAAAGGTTGTCCCATGCCCGAGAACACCTCCACGACCGAACTGACCTCGCAGTACAGCGCCCAAGTCAGTGCCGACCTCGAAAGCAACACCAAGGAGCAGGAACGAGTCAGCGAGGAAGTCGCCCTGCTGCAGGAACAGTTGTCGGCCCTCCAGCGTGACCACCAGGTGTTGGTCAGCATTCAGCGGGCAATCGAAGCGGCGCCGGTCTCCCCCGAGTCCGCCGCCCCGTCCGACAGCGTCGTGGTGCCCGCAGCCCGCGCCCCCCGGAAGAAGGCAGCCACCAAGTCCGGGGCGGGCAAGCAGACGCGGACGAAGAAGGCCTCCCCCGAACCCGATCGCACATCGCCCGCCGAGCAGACCGCGCAGAAGCCGACGGGCAAGTCCGGGGCAGCCACGCCGACGCAGCCGACACTGGTCGAGTTGGTCCGCCGCCACCTCACCGAACAGCGCGAGCCGCGCTCGGCGGCCGAGATCACCACAGCTCTCGGCAAGGCCCATCCCGACCGCGGGATCAAGACGACCGTCGTGCGCACCACCCTCGAAGGACTGGTCGCCCGCACCCAGGCGCAACGCACCAAGCAGGGTTCCTCCGTCTACTACACCGCCCCCGACGCCCCACGGCAGGCGGCGGCATCGCAGGACGAGGAGAAGGCCGCCACGGTCGACGCATGACATGGGCCGGCGCGCCGACCATGTCGGTCGGTGCGGCCGCCGGTCCTCCTCCAGCCACCTCGCGAAGCCCCGGATCCGGGGCCTTGCGCGGCCATGGCAGACCACTGGTCATCCGCATCAACCGTGGCACATCCTCACCGGCCTTGAGGTTGCCCAAGACCCACCGACAGCTCCTCGTGACAGTGGGAGGCGGCGCTCGCGGCCGCTTCGGTGCCCCGAATTGTCTGCTCCAGCCGCCACGTCGCGTGCTTGCAGAGGGCACCCGAGCAGGGATGACGCGGCGCAGGCTCGGGGGCAGGGTGCCGCTCGCGGAGTGCGGACCGTTCAGCGCCGCCGTACGGGCGTCGGGCTCCGCTCCCGCCGTCCACACCGGGGCCGCGCGTATCCTCCCCCGACGAGGGCCGACCGTGAAGGGTCTGCACGCCTCACGCTCGTCGACCTCGATGCGGTCGGTCACCTGCCGTGCCCGGTGGCGACAGTGGACCCATCCCGTGACGGACACGCGACCGGCGGAGACCGGCGCTGAGCTGCACTCGACACCCGTGGTCGCTGACGGCACCGTCCGCCTCGGCGGCAAGGACGCCTCCTTGTGCGCGATGCGCATCTGCTCCCGGCGGACCGGTCGCAGGGCCGCCGTACCGGGTGCCTCCGTCGGGGCCTCCGAGGGGCCCTCCGCCGCGCCGGGCACCCTCACCGTGCCCGGAGCACGCCGTGGCGTACGTCAACGACCTATCGACGTCCCGTACACGAAGTGACAGGCTCTGGTCAAAGGCTTTCCAAGTGACGGACTTCCCCTCCTGTCCGTGGTCGGGTCCCAACGACGGCCGTACGTATGCCTGTTTGGGAGGACTTCGTGTCAGCACCGACCCGCAAGAGACGATGGCTCACGACCTGGGCCATCACCGCATCCGCCGCGCTCGTCGCGATACCCGCAAGCGCCGCGTCCGGCCAGAACGGGAGCCCCTTCGGCGTCCGCACGCTCGACGGACTCGCCGCCCAGCGCGCGCACTCGGTGGGCGCCATGCGCCCGAGCCTCAAGGACGAGGACGAGGACGGCGACGACGGCAACGAGGCCGACGAGATAGCCGAGGGCGCCGACCAGTACGCCGAGGCGCGCACCTCGCCCGGCATCGTCGCGCCGGGCGCCTACGGCGCGGCGTGGAACGACCTGACCGGCCTCAAGAGCACCGGTGGCACCTGGCGCAACGTCACCGACCTGCCGTACAACTCCGACGACTCGCGCTACCGCGACATCGACTCCAACTCCAGCGGCGGTTCCGGCAATGTCACCGGCCGGATTGCTGCGATCGCCGCCGACGACGACGGGTACGTGTACGCGGGCAGCGCGGGTGGCGGTGTGTGGCGTTCCAGGTCCGGCGGCGGGCACTGGCAGCCGATCAGCGACCGCCTGCCGGCACAGTCCACCGGCGCGCTCGCGCTCGACGGGGGCGGCCGGCTGTGGCTGGGCACCGGCGAGGCGACCACCAACGCGGACGCCTACCTCGGCAGCGGCGTCTACGTCCTGTCCCACCCGCACAACGGCACCTTCTCCACCCGCAGCCGGGTCGGCGGCGACGAACTGGAGTCCACCAGCATCCACGAACTGCGCTTCGGCGGCAGCAAGGTGTGGGCGGCGACCAGCGAGGGCGTGTGGAGCCACTCCACGAAGACGCTGAAGGGCGCCTGGAAGCTGGAGTTCGCGCCCAACCCCTCCTATCTGCCGGGCCGTTCGGACGCCGACGACCCCGACGCCCCGTACAAGAACATCGCCAACGACATCGCGATCGACCCGAAGGACCCGAGCAAGGTCGTTCTCGCGGTGGGCTGGCGCAGCGGCGACGACTACAACGGCTTCTACCGCAAGGTGAACGGTGCCTGGACGCGGATCACCAGCGGCCTGGGCGACCTGCCCGCCGACGCGGACAACGTCGGCAGCGTCACCTTCGCCCGCTCCGCCGACGGCTCCCGCTACTACGCCATCGACCAGTCGCCGGAGCAGCTGAACACCAACCCGGACAGCGGCCTGGAGGGCATCTACGTCTCCAAGTCCGGCTCTCCCACCGGTCCCTGGACGAAGATCGCCGACTACCAGGGCCTGGCCGCCGACGGCTCCGCGCTGACCACCAGCGGCTACATGCCGGGCGTACAGGCCTGGTACAACCAGTTCCTGACCGTCGACCCGGCGAACGCGGAGCACGTGTACGCGGGTCTGGAGGAGGTCTACGAGACCAAGGACGGCGGCAGCACCTGGTCCACGGTCGGCCCGTACTGGAACTTCTCCTTCCCCTGCTGGAACATCGACCCGGCCAAGCAGACCGGTGACTGCAACCCGACCACCCACTCCGACCAGCACGGCGTCGCCATCGGCCGCTACCACGGCAAGAGCTTCGTGTACGTCGGCAACGACGGCGGCGTCTACAAGCGTCCGGTCCACGGCTCCCAGGACGCCTCCGGGCACGCCACCGACTGGACCTCGCTGAACGACGGCACCATCGACACCCTGCAGTACTACTCGGTGGGCATCGGCAAGGACCTGGACCACGGGGGCGTCTCGGTCACCGGTGGCCTGCAGGACAACGGCCAGTCCGTCCTGCGCAGCAACGACAAGGTGATGGGCTCCAACTTCGGCGGCGACGGCGGCGACACCCTCACCGACCCGGCCAACGGGTGCAACATCGCCGAGGAGTACGTCTACCTCTCCATCCAGGTGACCCAGAACTGCGCGGTGAACGACGGCAGTTGGATCGACGACGCCGGCAAGGCCACGTCGTACAGCGTCGCCCCGGCGGACAACGCGACAGGCGAGGCCCGCTTCATCGCCCCGCTCGCGGCCGACGCGAAGAACTCCTCGACGTGGATCGCGGGCGGCCGGCACATCTGGGTGCAGACCCACGGCTACGCCATCCGCAGCGGTTCCGAGTGGAAGAGCGTGTACGACCTCGGCGCGGGCCACACCGCCACCGCCGTCGCGGCCTCGGGCGGCAAGGTGTACGCGGCCTGGTGCGGTCCCTGCAACAACCAGGGCTTCACCCGCGGGATCTCGGTCGGCAACGCGGACGGCACCGGCTGGCACGACATCGCCCTGCCCGTGGACGGCACCGTACCCAACCGCTACCTCAGCGGCTTCGCCATCGACCCGAAGAACGCCGACCACGTCTACCTCACGGTCAACGGCTTCTCCCGGCAGTGGACGGAGGGACCGGGTGCGGGCGTGGGTCACGTCTTCGAGTCCAAGGACGGCGGAACCACCTGGAAGGACATCTCGAAGAACTTCCCCGATGTGCCGGCGGACTCCGCGGTCGTCACGCCGAACGGCGGCCTCGCCGTGGGCACCGACCTCGGCGTCGTCTACCGGGCGGCGGGCCGTACGGCCTGGCAGCGGGTGGGCAGCCTCCCGGCGGTCGCCGTGCTCCAGCTGAAGCTGAGCCCCGACGGCAGCACGCTGTACGCGGCCACCCACGGCCGTGGTATCTACACGATCAAGGTGCGCGACTGCGGCTGACAGTCGCGTGACAGGGGTGGCCCCGGCTTCCGGGGTCACCCCTGTGTCGTACGGGGCCGCACGTCCACGTGCAGTGTGAAGGCGACCCGTGCCGCGCCCGCCACGTCCGGCGCCTTGGCCCGCACGGTGATCTCGGCCGTGCCGCCCCGGGTGCCCGCACATCGAAGCGTCGCGCGTGCCGTGCCGTCCCCGTCCACCTGCCAACCGGAGACCAGGACGAAGACCGGCGCGGAACTCAGTGCGGCCGTCCACCTCTTGTCGTCCGCCCGGGGCTTGAGGACGAGGGAGAGGACCGTCCCCGGCCTGGCGCACAGCCGCTGGACGACCGCGTCACCGGGACCGACGGTGACCTCTGCCCGCCCGGACACACAGCTCGCCGTCGAAGGAGGCGGAGCGGTGGCCGATGCGGACGGGTTTCGGGACGGACGTTCTCCGGTCGGGCTCACGGAAGGGACCGGGGTCGGAACCGCGGACGTACGGGTCGGCGCACCGCCCGACGTGGTCCTGTCCGAGGGCCCCGACCCTCCCGCCGACGTGCCGCACGCCACCAGGACGGCCACCCCGGCGACCGCCCACACTCCAGCCCACCACCGCATTCCGGCACCTCCCGGTCCACGCACGGACACCAGCATGCCTCTTCGACGCGGATCGGAGCATCCCGGTTCGGTTCACAGCGAACTGATGGGGGTCGGTCCCCCGGAGGCAGGGCGCCACCCACGACGACGCCGAGCGGCAGAGCGTCCACGTCGTCGGCGAGGTGAGCGTCAGACCCGCCGGGCCCGAGCAGGGGGGGGCGAGGTGACCGGCTGCTCAGAGGCTCGCCGCGTGGTCGGGGACGTAGGTCTGCAGATCGCGCGGCGGTCGCTCGTAGCCGGTCGACTTCGGCCGCTTCGGCAGTTCGAGGACCGGCGGCGGCACCTCCCGGTAGGGCACGGAGGACAGCAGGTGGGCGACCGTGTTGCGTGTGCGGCTTTCGATAAGGGCAGCGCCGGGAAGGTGACCGCGCGGGTCGCCGAACCGTGCCAGGGAGACACCACGGCCGGCAGAACGTGCCCGGCACTGGCGCTCCGCGATCCGGGCGATCTGGCCCTCTGGCTCCAGCAGGCCGGTCTGCTCCCGTCGGGCCCCCCGGACCCCGCCACCGCCGCCGTCCTGGCATCGGGACGACGGCTTCGCAAGACGATCGACCGGGCCGTGTCAGCGGCCGCCGACGGCCGACTGCCCACATCCCGTGACATCGACCTGCTCAACCGCGCGGCAGCGGAGGTCCCACGACCGGCTCTGCAAATGACCGTCAGGGACGGGCACTTGGAGCCTGCCGGGGCGTCGAGTGCCGCCGCCGACGCGGCAGCCGCACTGGCCCTGATCGCCCAGGACGCCGTCGACCTGCTCCTGTCCGCCGAGATCGGGCGGGTACGCGTCTGCGGCGCGGACGAATGCGCCCTGCGCTTCGTGGACCACTCCCCCGCCGGCAACCGCCGCTGGTGCTCCATGTCCCGCTGCGGCAACCGCGTGCCGGTCCGCCTCCACCAGGCCCGGGCCAGACGCAGCGAGTACACCTCTGGACACTGAACCCGTCACGTTCAGCTCACTGGGCGGGCCTCAGCCGGAACGCCGGTCCGGGGATGCTCTCGATGTCCTTCGCCTCCACGGTGTGGCCCCGCTCGCAGCGGATCCGGGCGTCGACGTGCGCGCCGCACCCACGGTGCCGGGACACCATGGCCGGGCCCTGCGGGTCGGCACGGTAGCGGTCACCCCACTGCAGGAGCCCCATCACAGCCGGGACCAGATCCATACCCTTGGGCGTGATCACGTACTTCGGCCGACTGCGCGAACCCGGCTCCTTGTACGTCTCGGTGGCCAGGATCCCTTCCTCCACGAGCATCTTGAGCCGCGCCGCGAGAAGGTTGCGAGGACAGCCGAGGACCCGTTCGAACTCGCTGAAACGGGACGAGCCGTAATAGACCTCGCGCAGGATCAGGATCGTCCACTTCTCACCCACGACCTCAAGGGTGCGCGCGATCGAGCAGTTCGACGTATCCCGGTCGAGACGGTGGTCCATACCGGTGTCGTGTGGGGCTTCGATCCTGGCATTCATGCATGGAGACTAACCTCACCTGAGTTTAGTCTCCTATATTCAGGCTGAGTCGCGGTCGGCACACCAACAACCACGGATGCATGCCCAGCCGGCGGAGGTCGTCAGCGTGATCCGCGAGGCACTCGCCAACGTGACCGCGTAGGAACGCAGTCACCCGACCAACCGGATCATCGTAGGGAAGCGATGGCAACACTTCCGGATCTTCGTCCCGAAGTGACGGCATCACTTCAGGTCATACCCATCATGCGGACTCACAACGCGATCGCACGGCCACGCTCGTCCGGCGCTGACACCGGAAGCTCAATGAGGGCATCCAGCCGGCCTGTTGACGACCACGCGGCAGCTGGAAACACGCGGTAGCGCGACGGGGCGACCACGTCCCGACGCCCTCCCCGACGTCCCGAACGCGCGGCACAAGCCCTCCACTCCGCCGCCGCCCCGTCAGTCGGTCGTCGTCGGAAGCGACGCTCAGAGCAGCGTCGCCCCCCGCTCCCGTTCGATCCTGAGACGGAAACGCGCGACCGGACAGACATCGCTTCGAGCGCCTACTTCTTGGGCCACCCTGGGACGGATCGACCAACTCGGTCTCCCGAAGTTCGCTTCTACCTGACGGCCGAGAAGACGCACTGGCAGTACACACACGGCGTCCCCGCCGACCGTCTCGAGCGTGTCGCCCCGGACGCCTGGACTCTCGACCAGGCCCTGATGGGCCGGCCCGGCAACAAAGAAGTGCAGCTACACCCGTTCTGGGACTACCAGGTCAACGTTCCGCGCTACCCGGAGTTCCAGGAGTACCTCCGCAAGCACCAGCCTCCGACGCTGATCACTTCGCCCTTGAATCCCACGGACGCGAGGGCGAGGCGAGGACCTTCGGTGAAAGCGCTGGTCATCGCCGCATGTGCGGGACCGTGAGCAGTACGGTCGTCGCGCCCCGCGCCCGCCACGTCGTGCCGGACTTCTTCTCTGCACGCCCGCAGGCTCGGCCGGGAATGAACGCCGACCTTGCTTGTTGAATGCGGTATGAAGAAGATCGGGTTCCTGTCTTTCGGACACTGGACGCCGTCGCCGCACTCGCAGACGCGTTCGGCAGCGGATTCCCTTCTCCAAGCGATCGACCTCGCGGTCGCCGCGGAGGAGCTGGGCGCCGACGGCGCGTACTTCCGCGTCCATCACTTCGCGCGGCAGTACGCCTCGCCGTTCCCGCTGCTCGCCGCCATCGGCGCACGCACCAGCCGGATCGAGATCGGCACCGGCGTGATCGACATGCGCTACGAGAACCCGCTGTACATGGCCGAGGACGCCGGAGCCGCGGACCTGATCTCCGGAGGCCGACTCCAGCTCGGCCTCAGCCGCGGATCCCCGGAGCAGGTCATCGACGGCTGGCGCCACTTCGGACACCAGCCGGCCGAAGGGGCCACCGACGCCGACATGGCACGCGCCCACACCGAGCGGCTCCTCGACGTGCTCACGGGCGAGGGATTTGCGCAGCCCAACCCCAATCCGATGTTCTCCAACCCACCGGGGCTGCTGCGCATCGAACCGCACTCCGAAGGCCTCAGGGACCGTATCTGGTGGGGTTCCAGCTCGAACGCCACCGCCGTGTGGGCAGCCACGCTCGGAATGAACCTGCAGAGTTCGACCCTCAAGGACGACGAGAGCGGCGAACCGCTGCACGTCCAGCAGCGCAAGCAGATCGAGGCCTACCGTGAGGCCTGGCGAGAGGCCGGGCACACCCGCGAACCGCGAGTGTCGGTCAGCCGCAGCATTTTCGCGCTGGTCGACGACCGCGACCGCGCCTACTTCGGCCGTGAGGGCAACTCCAAGGACCAGATCGGCTACATCGACGCCAACACCCGCGCGATCTTCGGCCGTTCCTATGCTGCCGAGCCCGACATGCTGGTCAAGCAGCTCGCCGACGACGAGGCAGTCGCCGCCGCCGACACACTCCTCCTCACCGTGCCGAACCAGCTCGGAGTCGCCTACAACGCCCACGTGATCGAGAGCATCCTGACGCACGTCGCTCCGGCCCTGGGCTGGCGCTGAACACGGCGGAGGGTCGTGCACGACAAGATGTGAGCCAGGCGCGCCCACACGCCTGATCCGTAGGCACCGCCGGCCCGCACCACGGGGAAAAGGACGGCGCCGGCGGCCTACCGGTCCCAAAACCGTGTGCGTGCCGCCCGGAGGGGCCTTTACCCTCCGGGCATGGATCTTCGCGAAGAGCTTCCGAGCGACAGGCAGGCCGTGCGGGATGTTCACCTGCAGGCGTTCGGTGACCATGGCCGCGTCGTAGCCGACCTGGTCGATACCCTGCGGGACACCATCACACGCCAGGACGGTCTCTCGCTGGTCGCCGAGCAGGACAGGCAGGTCGTCGGGCATGTCATGTTCACCCGCGGTCTTCTCGATGCGCCTCGCCGGCTGGTTGACGTGCAAGTCCTCAGTCCTCTGGCCGTGATGCCTGAGCTCCATAAGCGGGGTATCGGCTCGGCCTTGGTTCGACACGGACTGGAGGTCCTCGCCGAGCGGGCTGTTCCGCTCGTCTTCCTGGAGGGTGATCCGGGCTACTACTCACGTTTCGGCTTCGTGCCCGGTGGTGGCCTGGGCTTCCGAAAGCCGTCCCTGCGCATCCCGGACGGTGCCTTTCAGGTCATCAGGTTCCCGGAGCATGAGTCATGGATGACGGGGACGCTGGTCTACGCAGAGGCGTTCTGGCGGCATGACGCAGTCGGCTTGCGTGACCCCAACGCCTAGTGACACGAGCGCCGATCCCGTGCTCGTGACATGCGCGGTAGTTCGTTAAATCCGGTGGCGGTGTGGGTTGGCGGTAGGCCGGGCGGGTTGTAGGCCGATGGTAGGAGTCAACTGCCTTGCTGGGGGCTGAAGATGACCACTCGCCGTCCGTGTCCGCCTGCTCCGGGACCGTTGGAGGAGTACGCGGCCCGGTTCGACGACCTCTTCTTCAGCCTGGCCCGGCGGCGAGGGTTTCGCGAGTACCTGACCGGGCTGCTGGCGCCGAGCAGATCAACGACCGGCGCCTTGAGCTGCTGCGCGAGCAGTCGGCGACGGCTCCGCACGAGGGCGGGGTCATCGTGATCGACGACTCCGGGGACCGCACGGACGGCACTGCGACCGCGCACGTGGGCCGGCAGTGGCTGGGCCGGTTGGGCAAGGCCGACAACGGCATCGTCACGGTGACCACGGTGTGGACCGACGGCCGCGTGTACTACCCGCTGCACGCGCACCCCTCCACCTCCGCCCACCACCTCGCCCGCGGCCTGTCCGATCCGGCCTTCCGCACGAAACCGCAGCTGTCCGCCTCCCTCGCGGCCCGCGGGAAGGCTGCGGGCTTCGGCTGCCGAGCGGTGGTCGCCGACTGCGCCTACTCCGTCAGCGACGACTGCTACCTCGCACTGCGCGAGGCAGGCCTGGCCTACGTGGTCGCGCTCAAGCCGCACCGCGACACCTGGGCCCCGGCCGACCAGCCGCACACCCCCATTCGAAACGGCCCACGCCCTGGCCCGGCGGGATACCCAGCATCCCGGTGACTGGACACCCGTGGAGCGTCACTTCCGAGACAGGCACGCCGAGACCTGGTGGGCCGCTGATGCCCGCCTGGGCGGCTACGGCACCAACTCACCCTGCTGGCGCTGGTGGTGGCCAACACCGACCCAGCCGGGCTGCCGCCGAAGGCCACCTGGTACCTGGCCACCAACCTGCCCCACCCCGACGCACCCCACGCCGCCACCGGCCCGCACCCGCCGGCCGACCTCGCCGAGATCGTCCGCCCCTACAGCCTGCGGCCGTGGATCGAGCACAGCTACAAGCAGATCAAGGACGAACTCGGCCGGGCCGACTTCCAGGCCCGCTCCGCCCGCGCCATCCGCCGCCACCAAACCCTGGTCAACTGCGCCCTCTCCTTCTGCTGGGACCAGTGGTTACCCCCACCCGGACCGCTGGACGGCACCGCGCCGGACCCATGGCCCGACAAGGGACCAGAGAGGGGGACCAACCGAACCCCTCCCACCCCAACTGCCCTGCTGGCCCAGGGCATTACGTTCGGTCCGTGCATGGCTCACCCTCGCCACCACCCTGAACCGATGGCGGCGATCCCGGACGGACAAAGACCCACCCTCCGAACTCCAGGCCCTGATTGACGCGGTCACCAGCGGACACGGCCTTGATCTCTGCCTCCGGATTTGACGAACTACCGGTGACCGTGTGAGGCCTCGGCTGCGTCGGCCACTTCGGAGCCTTCGCGGCGTATCCGCTCAACGCCCCAGGCGCCAAGTGGCTCGAGCGCTTGATTGAGCGTGTGCCCGTGCGCGGTCAGGGAGTACTCCACGCGCGGCGGCACCTCGGCGTAGACCTTCCGGTGCACGAGACCGTCCTCCTCCATCTCCCGGAGGTGCTGCGTCAGCATCTTCTCGCTCACTCCCGGCAAGCCGCGACGGAGTTCAGCAAAGCGGCGTATGCCGTGGGCTTCGAGTTCCCAGAGGATCAGTCCCTTCCACTTCCCGCTCACCACGTCGAGCGCAGCGTCGATGCCACAGATGTAAGGCCCGCATCTCGGCGCCTTGGCCATCACTGAACCCCTTACTGAAAGGTAAGTACCGCAGAAAATAGTGGGTACTTCCGACAGTAGTGGCGCTCTCCGAGCATGGAGGGGTGAACGAACAACAGAACTCCGCCACCACCCCAAGCAGCGCTGTCACCGTGATCGGGCTCGGTCCGATGGGCCAGGCGATGACCCGCACGCTCCTCACAGCCGGCCACCCGGTCACCGTCTGGAACCGCACCGCCGGTCGGGCCACCGGCGTCGTCACGGACGGGGCGACGCTCGCAGCGACACCCGGTGAGGCGGTCGAGGCGAGTGACCTCGTAATCCTCAGCCTCACCGACTACCGGGCGATGTACGACATCCTCGACAGCGCCACCGCATCGCTCGCCGGCCGCACACTGGTGAACCTGAGCTCTGACACCCCCGACCACACACGCGAGGCGGCAACCTGGGCAGCGGGACACGGCGCCGCCTTCCTCACCGGAGGCGTCATGGTGCCCGCGCCGATGGTCGGCACAGAGGCGGCCTACGTCTACTACAGCGGCCGCGGCCAGGTGGTGGACAAGCACCGGGCGGCGTTGACACCGCTCGGAACACCGAAGTATCTGGGCAGTGACCCGGGCCTCGCCCAGATGATGTATCAGGCCCAACTCACGGTGTTCCTCGCCACCTTGTCGGCGTTGATGCACGCCACCGCCATGTTGGGTACCGCGGGATTGCAGGCATCGGAAGTGCTGCCGGAGCTGCTTTCCTCCGCCGACTCGATCGGAGGCATCCTGAGGGCTGCTGAGGAGAAGCCTGGCACCGCGCTTGATGCGGGAAAGCACCCCGGCGACCTCAGCACGGTCACCATGATGGGTGCGACGTCCGACCACATCGTCGAGACCAGCACGTCACTCGGGCTCGACCTCGCGCTCCCACTGGCCGTGCAGGCCCACTATCGGCGTGCAGTCGAGAACGGACACGGCAGCGACAACTGGACCCGCATCATCGACAGCATCCGAGGACCACACTGACCGACCGCGCGAACGATGCGCACGGGCCCCGCGGCCACCCCACCCGAACCTCAAGGCCTGCTTGGCCCCCCGCCCCCGTCTGACCGTGGCCTGATAACCGGCCCGGCCCGGTGTGCTGTCATGCGGGGGCCGGGGCCGGGGCGGCTCAAGCGGTTGCGGCACCCGCTTTCACGCCTGCACCACCGGCGCCGGATCCAGGCAAGGGCCGGGGCCGTGAGATGTTCATCCGCGCGGCGAGGTGTGCGACGGGACCGCCTGGGCCTGCACGGTCGATCAGCACTCGCCTGACGTCAACAGTGCGCCGCTCATGGCGAGTTCAGAGCATGGCAGCCGGGTCGACGATCGCTTGCTGTCGTCCTTGGTGGTGTGATCGGACACTGCAGGGACGCGGCCGGACACGCCGGCACCGACGGCATACCGGTTGTCGTGGACAGCGTGGCAGCCCGCATCATCCCCCTCCCCCGGGGACCCACTCACGGCAGGCAGGGAGGGGGCTCCCGTCTTGTTGACACACGCCCCCTCCTGCACTGCGGACCCGACTTGCTCAGGCCTGCGGCACCCGTCCGCCCGGTGACGCACGTTGCCAGCGGGGAGTGCGGTCCTTGTCGACCAGGGCCGCCCGGACACCCTCCAGGAAGTCCGGTGTGCGGATGGTCGTGCGCGTGAGGGCAAGTTCGGCGTCGAGGCACTCGCGCAATGTGCGCTGCCTGCCCCGGGCCAGCAGGGCGTGGGTGATCTCCAGGCTCTGTGGAGAGGCAGCCTCCAGGGCCCCCAACGCACCTGCCGCCCAGGGTGTGTCGAGGTGGCGCAGGCGCTTCTCGATCTCGCCGAGGGTCGGCGCGCCGAACGCCCGGTCCACGTCCCCGCGTGCGTCCGCCAGCCCGCTCTCCGCCACCGGGGAGCGGCCGGTGAGACGGTTCAGGGCGACGTCCACCGGCTCGCCGGAGCCGTCGGCCAGGGCGTCCACGACCGCGTCGAGGCCGTCCGCCGGGACGAAGTGCGTGGCCAGTCCCGTGTACAGGGCGTCGGCCGCGTCGATCCGGTGCCCGGTCAGTCCCAGGTACATGCCGATCGCGCCGGGCAGTCTCGGCAGGAAGTAGCTGGCCCCGATGTCCGGGAAGAACCCGATCCCGGTCTCGGGCATCGCCAGCACCGCGTGTTCGGTGACGACACGGAAGCCGCCGTGGACGGACAGACCCAGACCACCGCCCATGCACAGTCCGTCGATGAGCGACACCACCGGTACGGGATATTCGGCGATCCGGGCGTTGAGCCGGTACTCGGTGGCGAAGAACCGCTCACTGGCCTCGGCATCCCCGGCGAGGCTGTACTCACGGATCGTACGGATGTCCCCACCGGCGCAGAACGCCTTCGTGCTGGTACTGGCGAGCACCACCGCGGAGAGTGGCGTGTGTTCCCACTCGGCGAGCACGCTGTCGATGGCGGCGACCATGCCTGTGGTGAGGGCGTTGAGTGCCTTGGGCCGGTTCAGCCGGATGCGGCCGACGCCCCGGTGGACGTCGGCGAGGATCTCGACCCCGGGGACATCACTCATGGCTGACCGTCATCGTGTCGTCCCCGCTGACCTGGCTGTCGTGGGCCATCACGTTCCTCACTCGACGGGTGTCCGGCGTAGATCTGTGTGTGGTGAACCCGGATCTCGTCCACGGTGGTACGACGGGGCTGCATGCGGGCGATCCGCACGCGAGCGCCGCTCGGCCATGAGAGGCGCGAGGCGGAAACGCTCGCCCATGTCCCCGCCGTGGGCGCGAAGGGTCGGCACCCCAAGATCCTCGCACAGGGCGTGGAGCAGCTCGGCGGGCCTTCGACGGCGGGACACATATGACCTTCGCCGTCCGCGAGGCAGGGGCCGGACGGGAAAGACGGTCCGCCCTCGGGCCTGTGATCCGCAACAGCAGCGCACCTCGCCCGGTGAGGCACCGGTACAGCCGCAGCATCCATGAGGGTGATCCCGACCCTATCTGAGTGCACTTTCATATACTCAGCCAGTAACGTCATGCCCATCGCATCGACCCGGTTGCCGCCGAGGAACGCGGCACGGCACCCGTCCGAGAAGCGGCACCACCATGGGAGTAAGCCAAGAGGCACACGAGTTCGCGGAGTTCCTCGCGAGTGTGAGCGCGAAGTCGTCGACACCCGGCCTCGACCTGGCCGTCATCCGCGACATCGTCGACTCCAACCACAAGGCGTCGACCGAGCCGGAAGGCGTCACCTACGCCGAGGTCGACGCGAACGGCGTCCCCGCCCTCTGGGCCATCCCCGAGGGCGCCGACCCCGACGGCGCCCAGCTCGGCCGCCGCCTCACGGACTTCAAGGTCACCACCGAGACCCACGCGATGCCCGAGGGACAGCACTCGTTCGTCCTGGGGGCCGGACGCGTGCCCGAGGTGGACCAGGCCATCGGGCAGATGGGCCAATGGCTCCGCAAGCACCTCGGCGAGTGAGCGGACGCCGCACCTGACGGCAGGGCCTGTCGCCCAGGCCGCCGCACCACCGCACCACCGCGACTCCGGTGACCGGTCCGCCGGTGACCGGTCCGCCGGTCACCGGTCCGCCGGTCACCGGTCACCAGTCACCAGTCACCAGTCACCAGTCACCAGTCACCAGTCACCAGTCACCAGCATCCTGCTCGACCACGCCGACGGGTGTGCGGTACTGGTTGCCTGCACCGTTCGGCCCACCACCACACCACCGTCCCGATGCCACAAAGGAGTGCGCGATGGGAACGTACGAGGATGTCTTCCGCGCCAGTACCGAGGACCCGGAGCGCTTCTGGCTGGAGGCGGCGCAGGGCATCGACTGGGATGTCACTCCACACCATGCCCTGGACTCCTCGGGCGCGCCCTTCTACCGCTGGTTTCCCGACGGGCGGCTGAACGTCTGCTTCAACGCGCTCGACCGGCACGTCGAGGCCGGCCGGGGTGAACAGCCCGCGCTGGTCTACGACTCACCCGTGACCGGCACCCGGCGCTCCTACACCTACACGCGGTTGAGGGACGAGGTGGCGGTCTTCGCCGTAGCACTGGCGGGGCTCGGCGTGGAGCACGGCGACCGGGTGGTGATCTACATGCCCATGATCCCCGAAGCCGTAGTCGCGATGCTGGCCTGCGCACGGATCGGCGCGGTCCACTCGGTCGTCTTCGGCGGTTTCGCCCCGCGCGAGCTCGCCCTGCGCATCGACGACGCGGCCCCCAAGGTGATCGTCTCCGCCTCCTGCGGCATCGAGGGCAAGAAGGTCATCGCGTACAAGCCCCTGCTCGACCGGGCGATCGAACTCGCGGTCCACAAACCCCAGAAGAGTGTGATCCTGCAACGCCCGCAGGAACCGGCCGAGTTGGGGGCAGACGATCTCGACTGGGCCGATCTGGTCGGGTCAGCAATGCCGGCCGCCTGCGTTCCCGTCCCCGCCACCGATCCCCTTTACATCCTCTACACGTCCGGAACGACCGGAAAACCCAAGGGAGTCGTACGCGACTGCGGCGGTTACGCGGTCGCCCTGCACTGGTCGATGGGCGCCGTCTACGACGTGGGCCCGGCCGAGACGATGTTCACCGCCTCCGACGTCGGCTGGGTCGTCGGCCATTCGTACATCGTCTACGGGCCCCTACTGGCCGGCGCCACCACGGTGCTGTACGAGGGCAAACCGGTCGGCACGCCGGACGCGGGCCAGTTCTGGCGCGTCGCCGCCGAGCACCGGGCGAAGACCATGTTCACCGCGCCCACCGCCTTCCGCGCCATCCGCAAGGAGGACCCGAAAGGCACGCTCACGGCCGGCCACGACCTGACCGGCCTGCGGTACCTGTTCCTCGCCGGTGAGCGTCTCGACCCCGAGACCTACCACTGGGCGAGCGCGCTCCTGGGCATCCCGGTGATCGACCACTGGTGGCAGACCGAGACCGGCTGGCCCATCGTCGCCAACCCCGTCGGAATCGAGGCCGCCCCCCTCAAACCCGGCTCACCCACCCGCCCGCTGCCCGGCTGGGACGTCCGTGTCCTCGACCCCTCGGGCGAACCCGTGCCCGCGGGCGTCGACGGTGCGATCGTCGTGAAACTTCCCCTGCCACCCGGCGCCCTGCCCACTCTCTGGAACGACGACGACCGCTATGTCGCCTCCTACCTCTCCGCCTACGACGGCTACTACCTCACCGGGGACAGCGGCCACCTCGACGTCGACGGCTACGTCTTCGTGATGGGCCGCACCGACGACGTCATCAACGTCGCCGGACACCGGCTGTCCACCGGCAGCATGGAAGAGGCTCTGGCCGCCCATCCCGACGTCGCGGAATGCGCCGTGATCGGCGTCGCCGACACCCTGAAGGGACAGGTACCGCGCGGCTTCGTCGTTCTCAAGTCGGGCACCGGCCGCGAACCCAGCGAGGTCGAGGCCGAACTCGTCCAGCTCGTCCGCGACTTGATCGGCGCCGTCGCCTCCCTCAAGGACGTCGCAGTCGTGGCCGCCCTGCCCAAGACCCGCTCGGGAAAGATCCTGCGCAGGACGATGCGCGGCATCGCCGACGGCCACGACGAACCCATCCCCTCCACCGTCGACGACCCCAGTGTCATCGAGGACCTGCGCCCCGTTCTCCGCCGCGCCCGCCACATCACGTGAACGCCCGGCTCTCGGTCCGGCCGGCGGGGCGCGCGTCCGCCGAACCCCGCCGGGGTGGCTCGCCAACCAGGTCGGGAACGCTGGCGCGACGGCCTTCCGAGTCCTGGGCACCACAGCTGGTCCCGGCCTCCCCTGTGGAAGTCCCGTCCGCCCTGGCGTGAGGTTCTGTGCAAGATCCGACGGACGCGAACGACGATGGCTCGACGCATCATCGCGAGGTTGTCGACACCGGCCATGACGCTCAACCGGGGTTGCATTCCGGCCTGTTGCGGGCGCAGCCGGCATCTGGCGGTGCCGCTCAAGGAGGCGGGGCCGCCCCGGGCCTGGCATCACTTCGGGACCGATGACGTGCTCTGCCCCTCACCCGGCAGACGATCCCGGCGATATCCGGGGCGTGGCCTTTCGCCCGGAGGCGAGGGATTCCGACATCACCGCACGGAGGTCGCCCTGCGCAGGCCAGACGAGGAGAGGAGGGGGAAGAAGGTGAGGTGCTGGTCGGTCGATGAGGGCAACGTCCGGTACGCCGGTCGCCGTTGAAGGTCACCCTTGCGAGGGAGGCACCGGGAAGAGCATGCAGCTGCTGGTGGCGTGGGCGAGCAGACGGTCCGTCCCGTCGACCAACTGCGCCTGGGCGAGGGCGGTTTGGCGGCTCTTGCTGACAACCGTGCCGATGGCACGAACCGTGCCCGTGTCCACGGTGATCCGCCGCAGGAACTTCACCGTGAGGTCGAGCGAGGTGTACGCCATGCCCTGCGGGAGGGTGGACTGGACGGCACATCCCGCCGCCGAGTCGAGCAGGGTGGCGAAGATGCCGCCGTGCACACTGCCGATCGGGTTGTAGTGCTCCTCCCCCGGGGTCAGGGAGAAGACCGCCCTGCCGGGCTCCACCTCGTCCAGGGCGAAGTCGACCGCGTGGTTGATGGGCGGCCTCGGCAGTCGCCCCGCCTGCAGCTCGCGCAGAAAGTCGATGCCGGACATGCGTCCGGCGGCTTCCGCCAGGATCGCCGGATCGTCCCATTGGTACGTACGTGTTCGCCCCACGGCCGAGTGCCTTCCCATCTGACTTTTACAAGTGAAGTTAGTTGCGGGCCCACCTGACTGTCAATGACGAAGCCAGACCTCTACGATGACGGGATGGAGTGGCTTGAGGCGAGCACGGAGAACTGCCCCGTCCAGCGCACGCTCGACGTGGTCGGAGAGAAGTGGACCTTGCTGATCCTGCGCGACGCCATCAACGGCGTCCGCCGGTTCGACGACTTCCACCGCCATATCGGCCTGTCCGAGGCCGTCCTCAGCGACCGCCTGAGGAAGCTGCTCGCGGCCGGCATCCTGAAGGCGGTCCCCTACCGTGAGCCCGGCAGCCGCTCCCGCAACGAGTACCGCCTGACCCGCAAAGGCTGGGATCTCTGGCCTGTCCTCATGGCGCTGAGCCAGTGGGGCGAACTGCACGCCGTCGGCCCCGAGGGTCCCGTCCTGGACGTCCGCCACACCGACTGCGACGCCCCGGTCCGCGTCATCGTCGAGTGCTCCGCAGACCACACCGCCCTCAGTCCGGGACACGTCACTGCGCGGCTGGGATCTGGTGCCCGACTCCGGCCCTGATCCATCGGCCGGATTCAGCCTCGATCACTCTTGATCCCTATGGATCCCCCTGATCCCTTTGGATGCATACGGGATACGGATCGCCGGCACCGGGAAACCAGCGGCGTCGGATCATTCCGCCGCCAAGCCTGCGGCACGACCAGCCAACCGCGCACCCTCACGAGTCCGACCGACGCACTGGACTGGACGTCACGACTCGATACCCACCGAGATCATATTACGTGTGTCATGTAATCGATTGGGTTCGGGGCTGGACAACGGCCTCACCGAATCACCGGAGGACGCTCGTGGTGCGTTACACCAAGGAGCACAAGCAGGTGACCCGGCAACGGATCATCGAGAAGGCGGGCCGGCGATTCAAGCAGGGCGGCATAGACGGCTCAGGCAGCTCCACGTTGATGTCGGACGCCGGACTCACCAACGGAGCCTTCTACGCCCACTTCACTCCCAAGGATGACCTCGTCGCCCATGTCGTGGCCGACCAACTGCGTGCACAGGTCGCCACATACGACACCCTGCAGCCGGGCCGCGCAGGCATCGAGGATCTCATTCACGAATATCTGCCACCCAAGCACCGGGACCATCCCAGGACGGGGTGCCCTTCCGCCGCCCTGCTCGACGAGATCGGCCGCCGTGGAGACGGGACCAAGGACGCCTACACCGACGGCGCACGGAACGTCCTGGACGAGATCGCCGCCCGCCTGGACCCCGAGGACCCGCGGTCCGCTCACAGCAAGGCCATCGGGCTCTACACCATGCTGGTGGGAACACTGCAACTGTCTCACGCCCTCTCCGACCCGAAGTTCTCCGACGAGATCCTTGAACGGGGACTCGAGAACGCCCTGACCTTCATGCGCCGAGAGTGGTCAAGTGACTGCCATTCCTGAGAAATGGGTGCGCTCGCTCCTCGCGTCCTGATCTCCGGTGGGTGAATCCGGGCGCGCCCCATCCACACCCGGATCCGTGAACGAACGCCGGACACACTGCTGGACGCCAGCCTGACCTTCGCGCTGCATCGCGAGGGCAGACAGGCCCGCACTCCGCGAGCCGAAAGCCGGGGCGTCGGAATCCTGAGCGATTGAGCCCTCGGCATCGCGTCGATGATTAGAGTGCGACCCTACTTCTATACGTTCGGAAGTCCACCACCCAAGCCGGTTGACACCGTCGCCGCGATCGCGCATCGGCGACCCGGGCAGCCTCTACCTTCACGTTGCGGCGCAGGAGCCACATCTCGGCCACCACAGGCCGGTCAGACTGGACCCTTGACCGCTGACCAGAAGTGACAGGGTGGATGAAAGGCCGCAATACCGCACGGACACGACGTCCTTACCATCCGTCTCACGACCGCGACTTCGTCGGTGGCACGCGAGGAGCCGACACTCCACACCAGGTCATGGATGCACGCGGAAGTGATCGACCGGCGGTCTGGAGCAGCCGCGACGCTGCAGACGCCGCAGCGGCTGAAGATCTGATGCGGCAGGCCGGTGCCCGCGAATGGACCAGGGGGACACGATGACGTCGGAGTGAGCCCACTGGGTGCCTCTGTGGCACCGAGGGTCGAACTCGCAACGCCCCTGCGGCCGTTCCTTCGCTCGAAGTAGTGTCAGGGAACATGGTGTCTCTGTTCGCGATGTTCGGACCGCCGGCGATCACCATCTTCCTCTTCGCCGTCGGGGCAATCCCGTACGCGTTGTGGGTGACCAGGAGGAACCCCTCTCGGCCTGCCCGCTGGGCGGTGATGGGCGGTGCGGCTGCGATCGCCGCCTACGGGGCCGGAACCGTCTACGGGCTCGCGTTCTCGAATCCGCTCGACGTGTGCGGGAACAAGACCGGCGGCAGCGGCGAGTACATGGATGCCGGGCGGGACTACACCCTGACATCGGTGAGCGTGGACAGCTTCCCTCCTTCCATCACCTGCCACTGGTCCAGCGGCCACAGCACTGAGGAGGTGTGGTTCTGGGCTTCACCTCTGCTGTACACAGGGCTGGCCTGCGCCGTCGTCTGCTCTGCTCTGCTTCTCATCGGCCGAACGCGGAGGCCCTGAGCGCTCCTCATCCATGCTTCCGTCTCTCGGGTACGTCACGGTCATGGGGCGGCCCGGGGCGGACGACGACAACGTGGCCGACGCCGGACAACAGCCGACACACAAAACCGATCGGTTTCTAATTCGTCCGCTTCGCGTTATCCTCACGGTATGACCACCCAAGTGAAGCCAAGCCCCAGAGAACGCCTGCTGGAGGCGGCGGCCACACTCACCTACCGCGAGGGTGTCGGCATCGGCATCGAGGCGCTGTGCAAGGCGGCGGGAGTGTCGAAGCGCTCCATGTACCAGCTGTTCGAGAGCAAGGACGAACTGCTGGCGACAAGTCTCAAGGAGCGCTCCGCCGCCTTCACAGCCACGCTCCTGCCCCCGGCGGACGACGGCCGCTCGCCCCGTGAGCGCATCCTGCACGTCTTCGAGCAGGTGGAACTCCAGGCGGGAGCACCCGAGTTCCATGGCTGCCGATACCTCGCGGTGCAGATCGAACTCAAGAACCAGAGCCATCCCGCGAGCCGGGTGGCCCACGGAATCAAGGCCAACCTGACGGCTTTCTTCCGTTCCGAGGCCGAACAGGGCGGCGCGCGCGACCCCGACCTGCTGGCCCGCCAGCTCAGCCTGGTCTTCGACGGCGCCAACGCCCGCGCGGGCATCCAGGCCGACACCCTGTCCGGACTCATCACCCCCACCGTCGGCGTCCTGCTCGACGCCGCAGACGTGCACTGAAGCATCCCCAGCGGCGCGGTTGCCCGAGCGGTCACTGATGGAGCCCACCGCCTGCTGAGCGGGCTGTGGCCCATCCCGGCAAGGGCTGCTTGCGGCCGCGATAGGCGTGGGCGAGGGCAGTGCGGGCCTGCTCGGCGCCGTCCTCAGTGATCCGGTAGAAGCGGCGGCGCGGTCGGCCCGCCTCCACATGTACGCCAGGGTCATCCCAGACGCTGTCCACCCAGCCGACTTGCTCCAGGCGGGCAAGGATCGGATAGACCGTGCCCGACGGCAGTCCCGCCAACTCGCACAGCTCAAGGCCGTAGCGCTTCCTGGCGGGGTCTTCCAGCAAGGCCCGCAGCACCAGTTGGGTCTGCAGGGTCATACGCACACTACCCATACTCGTACTCTGCACAGGCCGTAGACAGCCTGCATAGAGGGTGTGGTGCGGGTGCGACCACCGCAGCCGAAGGGCGATCCGTCAGCCGTTCGGGGTCGCCGCGGCGTCGAGGAGGGGGCCGAGTTCCCGGGCCACGGTCGTCAGAGGACGGGTGTCCTGTTCGGCCCGGGCCATGAGGATCGCCCCCTCCAGGGCGCTGATCATGAGGGTGGCGAGGGCGCCGGCCCGTTCCGCGGGCACACCCATGTCGCTCAAGGCCGCGGCCACCGGCCCCGTCCATGTCGCGAACGCCGCTGCCGCAGCCTGCCGGGTGGCTTCGCCGGGCCGCGCCCGATCCACCGTGGCGGCGGCGACGGGGCAGCCGCCCGCGAAGCCGGTGGACTCGTACTCGTCGGTCCACTGGCGCACCATCTCGGCGAACAGCCCGCTCGGAGTGGGTTCGGGCAGGGCGGCCAGGAACCGGGTGACCCGGTTGCCCGCGTAGCGGCCGGCCCACTCCACCGCCTCGTTGACCAGCTGCTCCTTGCCGCCGGGGAAGTAGTGCTGGAGCGAGCCGCGCGGCGCACCGGCATGGGCGGCCACCTCGCGCATGCCGGTGGCGGCGACCCCGTCGCGCCGGATGAGCTGGGCCGCGCTGAAGACCATCCGCTCCCGCGCTCCCCGTTCGGGCGGCGTCATCGTCGACCTCCAGGTCGGGTTGTCCTGGTTGCACTCTATGACCGCCGTCATAGACGCGACTACTATGACCGCTGTCATAATCAACGGCAGCGGCTCAGCCGGACGCGAGCCGGACAGGCGGTGCCTTGTGTACGTGGGCTTCATCGGCCTCGGTGTCATGGGGCAGCCCATGGCCCTCAACCTCGCCTGCGCCGGGACACCCCTCGTCGTGTGGAACCGCACTCCTGGCCGGTGCGAGGCCCTGCGCGCCGCCGGAGCCGAGGTCGCGGCAGGCCCCGCCGAGGTCTTCGACCGGGCCCGGACGGTGTTCCTCATGCTGGCCGACGAGGCGGCCGTGGACGCGGTACTCGGGCGGGGTACCCCGGACTTCGCCGCCCGGGTCGCCGACGTCACGGTCGTCCACATGGGCACGACCTCTGCCGAGTACTCGGCCGGTCTGAGGGATGCCGTAGAGGCGGCGGGCGGGCGATACGTCGAGGCCCCCGTCTCCGGTTCCCGTATCCCCGCCGAGCAGGGGGAGCTGGTGGGCATGACGGCGGGTGACGCCGACGCCGTCGAGGCCGTACGACCGCTGCTCGCCCCCATGTGCCGGGAGACGTTCGACTGCGGCGCGGTCCCGGGCGCTCTGCTGATGAAGTTCTCGGTGAACCTGTTCCTGATCACCCTGGTCACCGGGTTGACCGAGGCGTTCCATTTCGCCGACCGGCACGGACTGGATCAGCACCTGCTCCGGGACGTCCTGGACGCGGGCCCGATGGCCAGCGCCGTCTCACGCGTGAAGGGGACCAAGCTGCTGGCCCGCGACTTCACCGTGCAGGCCGCCGCCACCAACGTGCTGGAGAACAACCGTCTGATCGCGGAGGCCGCCCGCAAGGCCGGCCTGGCCTCCCCGCTCCTCGACGCCTGCCGCTCCCTGTATGCCGAGGCCGTGGAACAGGGCTACGGCGACGAGGACATGGTGGCCGTGCTGCACGCCCTGGAATCCCGGACCGACGCCCCTCTCACATCCGTGCGGCCGTCGGCGGACGAGGCATGAGCTGAGGAATCCCGCGCCCACGGCGGCACGCGCCCAATGGTGGTCTGGAGCGATCCTCGTCGACCACACGACGACTGCCCCGGCCTCTTCACGTCTCCATTGCGCAGGCCTCCCGGCCCGGGCGGGTCCTACGTGGTCATCCGCATGGGGTCGCCCGGACCCCGACGATCTCGGGAGCCATGCGTCTCACCTAGCCGTGTGTCCGTGGCGGAGTCATCGCCCAGCGGATGGTGCGGGTCAGGGCCTGGCCGGTGGGGCGTACGGCGAGGTTGTCCACGAGTGACAGGCGCGGCAGCCACAGCGTGCGGCGGGCCCAGAAGGGGAGGAGGGCCACGGCGTTGACGGCGAGGCCGCCGTAGAACGGGCGTACCGCGAGGGGCAGGGGAGGCCGGAGGAGGAGGAAACGGGCGGCGGCTCGGGCTTCCGGGGTGGCGCGCAGTTCGGGGCGGTAGGCGGCCAGGAGTTGGGCGAGTTCGCGGCGGTCGTGGGGTGGTGCGATGACGCCCAGCGCCTCGGCGACGCGCGCGGTGTCGGCGACATAGGCGTCGTAGCCGGCAGGGTCCAGCGGGTGGGATCCGTACCGTTCGTGGGCGCGCAGGAAGCAGTCCGTCTCGGCGGCGTAGACCCAGGCGAGCAGGTGCGGGTCGGCCGCGTGGTACGGCGTTCCGTCGGTGGTCGTCCCCCGGATGCGCTCGTGGATGCCGCGGACCTGGTCGACGGCCCGCTGGGCGTCCTGCGCGGTGCCGTAGGTCGTCACGGCCAGGAAGGTGCTGGTGCGCTGGAGGCGGCCCAACGGGTCGCCGCGGTAACCGGAGTGCCCGGCGACCGCCGCCATGGCGAGCGGGTGCAGGGACTGCAGGAGCAGTGCGCCGAGGCCGCCGATGAACATCGAGGCGTCGCCGTGGACCGTGCGGATCGGGCGGTCGGGGGCGAACCAGCGCGGGCCGGGTGTGTCGTGGATGCGGGCGCGGTTCGCTGGTCCGTCGGGGCCCGCGACCCGGCGGAACAGGGCCTGGCCCAACTGTTCACGGACTGCCGTCAGCATGATCGGCCTCCCCTGTTGTGCTGCTTTCCAGTGTCCGCCTGCCCGTGTCGTGGGTCACCGGCCGGTGGGCGCGTGCTGTGGATCACGGTCCGAAGCGGGCCACACGTAGGGCAGGTCCTCGGGTGCGTCGGGGAACAGAGCGGCGTACATCTCTGGTTCCTTGCGGACCAGTGCCGAGCGGTGGCTCTCGTGGAAGGCCTCGTCGCCGAGCCAGGGTGGCAGTTCGCCTGCGGCGGCCAGTGCCGGTTGGTCGCGCACCGGGGCGTGGGGCCGGTGCGCGGCCAGGCCGGCGACGAGCGAGGCGGCACAGCTGTCCTGATGTCCCTGTTCGCGCCAGACCCGGCAGATCTCCAGGCCGTACCGTACGAGCGCCTCCTCGTACCCCGTCCACATCCGTACCGCCGGGTGTCGGCGCCAGCCGTATCCGGGGACGGTCAGGCCGCGCAGCACCTGCAGGGCCTCGACGCGCTGTTTGCCCAGCCGTCGCCGGTCCAGCAGCAGGGCCGTCTCCCGGAAGTCGGGGTCGGGCAGGAACGTCTGCATGGTTCACCTGCTCACTTCTCGTGCGGTGCGCGGGCCGCGCGGTCGGCGAGGCCTCCCGCGCCGAGGGGGCCGGTGTACCGGACGGGCTGCTCGGCCTCCAGACGGGGCAGTGCGCGGCGTGACACGCGCAGCACCACGGGCGGCAGGGCCGCGCGCACCGGTTGGGCCAGCCGCAGCCAGGCCGGCGCGTACACGGTCGTACGGCGGCGTTCCAGGCCCCTCACCAGGCGTGCGGCAACCGTTTCCACGGGGTGTACCCGGCTGGCCGGGCCGGGCATGTGGGCGCGCAGTTCGCGAAGGACCGCGTACCGGTCGGCGTCGCGGATCATGTCGGTGTCGGTCCAGTTGGGGTAGCCGATGCCCACGGCGACTCCCCGGTGCGCCACCTCGGCCCGCAGGGCCTGCGCGAAGGCCTCGACCCCCGCCTTGGACGCGCAGTAGGCGCTCATCAGGGGGACTGCGCCGAGCGAGGCCAGCGAGGCGATCTGGAGGAAGTAGCCCGCCGAGTCGATGAGGTCCGGCAGGAACGCCCGGGCCGTGTGGGCGCTGCCGGTGAGGTTGACGTCGATGACGCGACTCCAGGCGGCCGGGTCCGAGGCGAGGAACGGGCCCCCTTCCGCGATGCCCGCGTTCGCCACGACGGCCGAGGGCCGGCCGAGACCGGCTCGTACGGCGGCGGCCGCCTCCGCGAGCGCGACGGGGTCGGTGATGTCGACCTCGACGGCCAGAGCCGGACCCGGCAGGGACGCGGCCACCGCGTCCAGGGCGGCCTTCTCATGGCCCAGCAGCGCGACCCGGGCGCCGCGGCGGGCGATCTCCCGGGCCATGGCCGCACCGAGACCGCGGGCGGCCCCGGTGACGGCGACCGTCCGGCCGGCGAGCGGGCTGCTGGGCACGGGGGCACTTCCTCTCCGTCGGAACGCGCGTCCTGTAGGGCGCTTCCGTGCGGACGGGGTGTTCGGATGCGCCTCAGGTCCTGGACGTCGGCGGGCGCGGGGTGTGGGCGGGGTGGCCGGGGGTGCGGCGCTCTTCCTTCATCTCCGCCTCGTACAGGTGGTCGCGGCCCTGTGCCAGGGCCTCCACCGCGCTCGTCTCCAGGTGCTGGAAGGGCCGGTAGTAGGTGGCGTTGTAGGCCTCGACGATCTGGAACGTCCAGTGCCCCGGGATGACGTTCCGGCCCAGGATCTCCTCGCGGACCTTCTCGGCCCATTCGGGGTGACCTGCCTCGCGCAGCAGCCGGACGGCACGGTCCAGCTCCAGGTCGGCGCTTCCGGTCAGCTGGTGGAACGCGTACAGACTGCCCCGGGCCCGCTCGGTCGTCTCCAGGGCCTTGGACAGCGCGCCGAGGGCCTCGACGGTCTTGTCGTCGACCCCGGGTGGTCGCCGGTGGTCGCGGTCGGGGCCGTCCGGGCTTTCGGGACTGTCGTGGGCTTCCTGGAAGTGGTTCACGGGTTCTCCTTGACGGTCAGCGGCTGCTTCCGGTGCGGTCGCGGCGGGTCAGCAGCCGTTGGGCGCGGGCCAGTCCGGGTGGCCGGTGGCGGTGCAGTACGGCCCGGGCGGCGTTGGCGCCCGGTGCGCCGTGGACGCCGCCGCCCGGGTGGGCCCCGGAGGAGGCCAGGAAGAGGCCGGGGACGGCGGTCTCGGGGCGCCCGGTGCCGGGGGCCGGGCGGAAGACGAGCTGTTGGTGGATGGCGGTCGTACCTCCGTTGATGGCGCCGCCGTGCAGATTGGCGTCCAGGGACTGGAGGGTCGGGGGCGCCAGGATGCGGCGGGCGCGGACCAGGGAGCGGAAGCCGGGCGCGAAGCGTTCCACCTGGCGTTCGACCCGGTCGGCCATGAGTTCCTGGTCCTTGGTGTCCCAGCTGCCGGTGATGCCCTCGTCGCCGGCGTCTGCGCCGATCTCATGGGGTACGTGGGTGTAGGCCCAGGCGGATTCGGTGCCCTTCGGGGACCGGGTGGCGTCCGCGGTGGTCATCTGGCCGAACAGCAGGAAGGGCCGGTCCGGGACCTCCCGCATGGCGATCTGCGCGGCGAAGCGGGTGAGCTCGTCCACTCCGTCGGCGAGGTGCACGGTCCCGGCGCGGGACGCCTGCTCGGCCCGCCAGGGCACCGGGCCGTCCAGCGCCCAGTCCACCTTGAAGGTCGCGAAGTCCCACTGGAAGCGGCGCAGGTCCTCCTGGAGCTGGGCGGGCAGATGCTCGGGGTCGAGGAGTTCGCCGTACAGGGCGGGTACCGACACGTCCGCCAGCACGGCCCGGCGTGCCACCACCGCGTCACCGGCGGCCGTCCGCACGCCGACGGCACGTCCGCCGCGGACGACGATCCGCTCGACGCGCTGCCCGCAGCGGATCCGCCCGCCCTTGGCCTCCAGCCGTCGGGTCAGGGCCTCGGTCAGGGCGCCGGAGCCGCCGACGGGAACGGGGAAGCCGTACGTCTGCCCCAGCATCGCCATCAGCCAGCCGAAGCCGCCGCTGCCCGCCGATTCGGGGGCCAGGTCGGCGTGCAGGGCGTTGCCTGCCAGCAGCAGTCGGCCGCCCTGGCCGCGGAACTCCTCCTCGCCCATGCGGCGTACCGGCAGGACCAGGGTGCGTGCCATGCGCAGTCCACCCGCGACCCGCAGCCGCCTCGCCAGCCGGGCCGTCGCGCGGACCGGCGGGAAAGGGGTGAACAGGGCGTCGACGATGTCGGGGCGCAGGGAGTCCCACACGTCGTGCAGTCGCCGCCAGGCGTCGCCGTCGCCCGGTGCGAAGGCGTCGAGGGACGCGGCGGTGGTGTCGATGTCTCGGTCCAGGAGGGCGCAGCTGCCGTCGGTGAGCGGGTGCGCGAGCACGCTCGGTGCGTGGCTCCACCGCAGCCCGTACTGGTCCAGGCGCAGCCCGGCCAGGATGGGGGAGGCTGCGGCCAGCGGGTAGAAGGCGCTGAAGAGGTCGCTGACGTAGGCGGGATCGACCCCCCGGTCGTGACGGACGGCGCCGCCCGGCTCCGGTTGCTCCTCCAGTACCTCGACGCTCCACCCGGCGTCCGCGAGCAGGTTGGCGGCGACGAGGCCGTTGGGGCCCGCTCCGATCACCACGGCATCAGGCATGCCCGGCTCCCGTCACGCCCTGCGCCGACATCTGTCGCGGAGCCTCGCGGGCCTCGCGCGCCTCGTTCTCGCACAACCGGGCGAGACGGGCCAGCATGGTGCGGTGGCGCAGCTGGATCAGCGCGTCGAAGCCGACGTTGTGCAGTCGGCCGCCCGCTCCCTGGAGGGGGTGCTCGTCCACGATCACCAGGCAGTGCTCGCCCCACGGCCGCAGCTCGATCGCGATGCGTGCGGTGCCCAGCGGCCCGGCGTGGGCCTCCAGCTCCAGGTCCACGCCCTCCTCGCAGCGGCGTACGACCGTCTCGTTGACCAGCTTCAACGGGCCGACCGGGACCTGGAAGCGGATCGCCGCGTCCTTGTGCGGCCACTGCCCGCGGACCGGCTCGGACCGGGAGGTTCCCACCACCCACTCCGCGTAGCGGTGCCCGTCGGCGAGGACGTCCCACACAGCGCTCGGGCTGACTTTGATCAGACGATGGCGAACGGCCACGGATACCTCCAAAGGACTGCCTGGACCGGGTTGCCCGTCGGCCGTGCCCCGAGTGCCCGGGACCGACGGGTCCAACCGGCACCCCGGGACCATGTCACCCTCGGGGAAGCCGGGCCAGGCCCCTCAGCAGACGGTTGCGGCCGCGGTCGGGCACGGTCCACAGAGGGTGGCCGCGTACTCCCCAGGACTGCAACAGCGCGTTGGCGGCGAGGAATCCGCTGGTGGCGGCCCGTTCCATCAGGGCGACGGGCAGGCCGGTGCGGACCAGGTCGCCGGCGAGCAGCAGACCGGGGTGCGGGGTGCGTACGCCGGGGCGGTCGTCGTGGCCGCCGGGTGGGAACAGGGGGCAGTCCCGGCGCCACTCGTGCCGGGCGTCGATGATGCGCGCCGCGCGGGTCTCCGGGTAGACGCGCCGGAGCTGTTCGATCAGGCGGCCGGCCTCCGCGTCGGGGGCGGCGTCCTCGGGCAGGGCGTATCCGTGCAGCTCGATCACGGAGCCGCCGGTGCGCGCGGCCCAGCGGGCGGCTTCGCCCTCCCAGCGTTCGAGGACGCTGACGTTGTCCAGCGAGCCGTATCCGGCCGTGCCGAGGAAGCCGGGCCGGTCGCGGGCCACGGGCCGGTCGAGCCACAGGCGGGAGACCAGGAAGGGCGGGGCCGTGCGGAGGCGTCCGACGCGGGCGCGCCAGGCGGTGTCGCCCAGGTCGGGCGAGCGGGCGACCAGAGTGCCAAGGCCGGGGGTGTCGAGGGCGAGTACGACGGTGTCGTACCGCTTCTCCTCGCCGTTCGCCACGACGGTGAAGCCGCCGTCCGGGGTGGGCGAGACGGTGTCGACGGTGGTGGCCGTGCGGATCGTGACGCCGTGTCGCTGCAGGTGGGAGGCGAGGGGGTCCCACAGGGCCGTCGGGAAGGGGTCGCCGGGGACGTCGAAGAGCAGTCCCTCGGCGGAACCGAGGAAGTAGATGTGGAACATCAGGATCATCTCGGCGGCCGACAGCTGCCGGGGGTCGGCGAAGAAGCTGCGGGAGAACACCTCGAACGCCAGATGGCGTGCGGCCTGCGGGAAGCGCAGCGTGTCCAGGAAGTCGTGGGCGCTGACGTCGTCGAACCGCGTGTAGATCTCCGGGACCCGCACGTCGAGCAGGGGCAGTGCGGCGGCGGGGTTCATCCGGGCCAGGTCGCGCGAGCGGAAGGAGGGGCTGAGGGCCACGAAACCCAGTGCGCTCAGTGGCGGGGTGCGGGGGACGCGGCGGAAGCTGTCGTGGAGTCCGTCGGCGTGCCGCAGGGGGTAGTCGGGCAGGGCGGTGAGGCGCTCCAGGCGGTGGTCGGTGCGGCGCAGCAGGCTGCGGAGGTTGTAGTACTGGCGGAAGAAGGCGTGGAAGCCGCGGCTCATGGTCGCGGTGGAGCCGTCGTTGAGGGTGATCGGCCAGCCGCCCACGCGGCCGCCCAGATAGGGCTCGCGTTCGTGGAGCGTGACGTCGACGCCTCGTTCGGCCAGGGCGGTGGCGGCGGCGAGGCCCGCGATGCCGGCGCCCACGACCGCCGTGCTGCGCGAGCGCCCGCCGAGCCGTACCGCTCCCGGCGGCGGGGGCAGGAAGACGGCGCGGCGGTCGCGGTGCGGGCCGACGGCGCCGGTCATCGTCCGGCCCCTGCGGTGGGGTCCGTGCGGCGGCCGACGACGGTGTGGGTGATGCCGGTCTGCCAGCCGGGCAGCGGCAGGGCCCGCACCTGGTCGAACCCGGCTGTGCGGACGCGGTCGGCGAACTGTCCGACCGTGTCGAAGTCGACGACGCTGCGCCACAGATGGCGGTACAGGCCGCCGTCGCCGAGCAGGGTGGCGACGGGCAGCACCAGGCCGCGGCACACCGCTGTCCACACCGCGCGGTGGCCGGGGTGCCCGCTGAGGGTGTACTCGTGCACGGCGAGCCGCCCGTGCGGGGCGAGCAGGCCGTGGGCGGTGGCGAGGACGGCGTCGGGGTCGGCCACGTTGCGGAAGAGGTAGGCGGCGAAGACCGCGTCGAAGGGCCCCTCCACACCCGCCTCGTCGAGTGCTTCGGCCGGGGCGTGCACGAACCTGACGCCGGCCGGCCAGGGTTTGGCCCGGGCGTGCTCCAGCATGCCGGCGGAGGCGTCGACGGCCGTGATGTCGGCGCCGGGCAGGACAGCGCACAGGGCCGCGGTGGACGCGCCCGTGCCGCAGCCGAGATCCAGTACGCGCAGTCCGGTGCCGGGGTGCGGCAGCCGGAGTCGGCGGGCGGAGCGGCGCAGGTGGGCGTGGTAGCCGGGGTTGGCGGCCACCAGTGCGTCGTAGCTGTGCGCGGCATGGTCGAAAGCGGTCGCCAGGTCCGCGTCACGCAGCACGGTCATCGCTCACTCCTGGTGCGGGTCGTCGGGAGGTTCGGGGGCAGAACGCGTCGCGGGAGCACGGCGGTTCAGGGGCCGGGAAAGGGGCGTCGGGGCAGCCAGGGGACTTCCGTGGCGGCGCGGAGCATGGGCCGCACCGGGGTGCGCAGGCCGATGCCGAGGTCTTCGTGCAGCCGGGTCTCGCCGTCCAGGAAGCGCAGCAGCCGGGCCATGGGGACCCGGGTGAACAGGCGGGAGAAGAAGTCGGCGCCGTCCACGAGGCCGCTGTCGAGGGCGTGCAGCAGTACGGCGTCCATGGCGCGGGAGCGGGCCGGGTGCGGCTGTGGCGGCACCGGTCTGCGTCCCTGGCTCAGGGCGGCCGCGACGGCCGCGGTCTGCCGCTGTACGCCCGTGAAGGTGTAGCCGGTGGCGGGCCGGGTGGCGCCTCCCGCCGCGCCGATGCGGAAGACGCAGGGCCCTGTCTGCCGGGCGAAGGGCGCGTCGGTCATGGGGATGACCCCGGTCTCGGTGCCGGTGATCTCGAAGCCGTCCAGGCCGAGCACGGTGCCGGTGTAGTGGTGCAGGGCGGCGTCGTAGCGGTCGCCGGTCAGGGTCGTCGGGGAGAACTCCGTGTACTCCACCAGGGCCTCGTGCGGGCCGGTGGGCAGCACGTAGCCGAACGAGAGACCGGTGGGGGGCTGGGGGGTGCGGAAGTCCATGAGTTCGGCACGGGCCGGGTCGAAGACGGGACGGTCCGTGCGGACGAACCAGCCGCGGAAGTGCTGCAGCAGGGTCGTCCGGGCCGCGGGCAGGCTGCCGAGCGGACGGGAGTCGAACACCCAGCGGGCCTGTACGGAGAGCGCGTCGCCACCGGCTGTGCGGGCGTGGATGCGGGCGCCCTCCGGGAGGCCGTCCACGCAGTCGACCGTCGCTTCCAGGCGCCGTGTCCGGGTGTGGTGGGCGAGGTCGTCGGTGATCAGGCGGGTGAAGTCGTCCGAGCGGATCATCTTGTACCGCAGGGGGGAGATGTCCTGCTCGATCGGCGGCCCGGTGGGCCGGTGCACGCGCAGTCGGCGCCAGGAGGCGGAGACGGCTGCATCGAAGCGTCCTGTTCCCGCCGCTTCCCAGAAGCACCAGGTGCGAGGGGGCGGTCGAAGGGGCCCGGGCGGGGCTTCCAGCAGGACGACGGACAGGCGGCGGGCGCCGGGGGCGGGGCAGGTCAGACGGTGGGCCAGGGACAGCCCCGCGGCTCCCGCTCCGATGATGGCCACGTCCGCCTCCAGCACGACCGATGCCACCCCTTCCGTGCCGCTGTCGCGTTCTGTCCGGACCATTCCGTCACCGGTACCCGTCCGGGTGCGGATCATCACGCGCGTGCGGCGACGAGCAGGCGAGGGAGCCGCACTCGGCCGGACCGAGGTGGATCGGCACGCATCGTTTCCCGGACCGCGGTGGATCGGCACGCATCGTTTCCGCGTCCTGCTCCCGCCGCTGTGCCGTGTTCCTACGCCGCGCACTCCACGGCATCGTGCTCCCCCAGTCGGCGGGCGAGGCGGTGCAGTCCGCGACGGGCATGGCTCTTGACGGTGCCGAGGGGCCAGCCGGTGAGTTCGGCGATCTGGGTCTGGGTCAGGTCGTCGTAGAAGGCGAGGTTCAGCACGCGGCGTTGCGCCGCCGGAAGCCGGGAGAGTTCGTCGGCCAGCACGACACGGTCGAGGACCGTCTCCGGCCTCGCGTCCTGCGTGGGGGCCACCAGGAGCAGTCCGGCGCCCGCGGCGGCGACAAGTTCGTTGCGCCGGGTGCGGGCCGACAGCGCGTCCGCGATCTTGCGGCGGGCGATGCCGACGAGCCAGGCGGGCAGGTTGCCACGCTCGGGAGTGAATCCGGCCCGGCCCCGCCACGCGGCCAGGAACACCAGTTGGGTGATGTCCTCCGCCTCCCGCTCGTCGCCCAGGGAGCGCCGGGCAAGGGCGTGCACGAGAGCACCCCACCGGTGATGGACGGCTGCGAGGTACCTCTCGTCACCGGCCAGGAACCCCTCGACGAGGTCGGCGTCACCGCTATCGCAATTGTCCGCATTGTTGGCTTTATGAGTGTTGTCGATGTCCGCACTGGTTTGCTGGGCGGTCGTCATGGCTACTCCTCCGACGGACCGGATGGCCGCGGAGAGCGACCGTCGCCCCACCACCGTGCGGAATCGATGCAGGACGAACAACTCGCATCGTCTTTGCATCGAAAAGTACGGCGCGAGGAGACGCGATCCCGCTTTCCCTCTCGCGCCGCATCCGTCCGCACCACCCGGACCGAACCGTTGGACGACAGAACCAGCTGTGATCGCGAGGATCTCGATGAGGGAACCGGCATGAACCCCACCACGGCAAAGGACCACCGCGTGGACCTGCGGCCCCGCGGACACCTGCCCTCCGAGCAGGGCTCCCCCGCCCCGGCGCCGCGGTCCGTCGCCCACCCCGCCGGCCCGGCCCCCCGTACCGTCGACGCGGACGTGACCAAGGCCGTGCGCGGCGTCCTCGCCGACCTGCTCGCACGGCGGACGGACGCGGCCGAGGCCGTCGATCCGCTCTTCGCCCACGACCTGGCGGCACGCGTCGCGCACTTCACGCAGAACGGCGGCAAGTTCAACCGCTCCCGCTTCCTGTGGTGGGCCCTGCGTGCCTGCGGTGGCACCGAGCCCGCGCAGGCACAGGCCGCCCTCCGGATCGGGGCGGCCCTGGAACTCATCCAGACCTGCGCCCTGGTCCACGACGACGTGATGGACGGCGCACGGCTGCGCCGGGGCCGCCCGGCCCTGCACGTCGATGTCGCCGCCCAGTACGCCGAGGAGACCTCCCGCGCCCGCGGCGCCCGGCTGGGGCAGGCGGCCGCGATCCTCGCCGGTGACCTGGCCCTGGTGTGGGCGGACGACGTGGTCGCGGGCACCTCGATGACGCCGGAGAGCGCGTCCCGCGTGCGGGACCTGTGGCGCAGTATGCGGATGGAGATGGTGGCAGGGCAGTACCTGGACGTGCACGGCGAGGCCACCTCGGTGCGTTCCCTCGTCCGCGCGGTCCGGGCCGCCTGCCTCAAGAGCGCCCTGTACTCCGTGGAGCGCCCGATCGCCCTGGGAGCCGCACTGGCCGGCGCCGACCACGCCACGACCCGGGCCCTGTGCTCGGCCGGCCGCTGCATCGGGTTCGCCTTCCAGCTGCGCGACGACCTCCTCGACGCCTTCGGGAAGCCCGGCGACACCGGCAAGCCCTCGGGCGGCGACATCCGCAGCGGCAAGCCCACCTACCTGGCCGCCGTCGCTCAGGCACGGGCCGAGAGCGCGGGCGACCGGCACGCCCTCGCCGTCCTCCACGACATCCTCGGCCGGGACGACGCGTCCGAAGCCGAACTCGGGGCCGTGCGGCAGGTGTTCACGGACACCGGAGCGCGGGACACCGTGGAGTCGAAAATCAGCAGGCTGGTGGCCCAGGGGCTGCGGCACCTCGACACGGCCGTACTCGAACCCCACGGTCGCAACCAGCTGCACGCGATGCTGCGCTCCGCGGCGGGCGAGGACGGCGGCGGACCGGGCGAGGCGGTCACGTCGTCCCTGCGGCCGGCCGCCGCGGACGAGGGGGCGCGCCGATGACCCGCACCGTTCCCGGGCGCACCGACCACGTCGTGGTCGTCGGCGCCGGGCTTTCCGGACTGGCCGCCGCCCTGCACCTCCTGGGCGCCGGACGAAGGGTCACCGTGGTCGAGCGCGACCCGGCGCCGGGCGGGCGCGCCGGGCTGCTGGAGCGCGGCGGCTACCGCATCGACACGGGTCCCACCGTGCTGACCATGCCGCACCTCGCCGACGAGGCCTTCGCCGCCGTGGGCGACAGCCTGCACCGGCGTGTCGACCTCGTGCCGCTGCACCCCGCCTACCGGGCGCAGTTCGCCGACGGCAGCAGCCTCGACATCCACACCGGCGCCGACGCGATGGAGGCGGAGGTCGAACGCTTCGCCGGGGCGCGGGAGGCGGCCGGGTACCGGCGGCTGCGCACCTGGCTCGAACGCCTCTACCGGGTCCAGATGCGCCGCTTCATCGACGTCAACTTCGACTCCCCCCTCGGTCTGCTGACTCCCGACCTCGCCCGTCTGGCGGCGCTCGGCGGATTCGGCCGGCTGGACGCGCGCATCGGGCGTTTCCTGCACGACGAACGCCTGCAGCGGGTCTTCTCCTTCCAGTCCCTGTACGCGGGCGTCGCCCCGGCCCGCGCGCTGGCCGCCTACGCCGTCATCGCCTACATGGACACCGTGGCCGGTGTGTACTTCCCGCGCGGCGGCATGCACGCCCTGCCCCGGGCCATGGCCGACGCAGCCGCCGAGGCAGGAGCCGACCTGCGCTTCGGGGAGACGGTCACCCGTCTGGAACGCTCCGGTGACCGGGTCACGGCCGTCGTCACGGCACAGGACCGCATCGCCTGCGACGCCGTGGTACTCACCCCCGACCTGCCGGTCGTCTACGGCCTGCTCGGCCACGCCCCCAAGCGCCCCACCGGACTGCGCTTCTCCCCCTCCGCCGTGATCCTGCACGCGGGGACCGACCGCACCTGGCCGCAACTCGCCCACCACACCATCTCCTTCGGCGCGGCGTGGAAACGGACCTTCACCGAACTCACCGACACCGGCCGCCTGATGAGCGACCCCTCCCTGCTCATCACCCGCCCCACCGCCACCGACCCGACCCTCGCCCCGCCCGGACGGCACCTGCACTACATCCTGGCCCCCTGCCCCAACACCGACGTCGGCCCCGGCGCGGCCGACTGGGACGAGCTGACCACCGGATACCGCGACAGCCTGCTCACGGAACTGGACCGGCGCGGCCTCGACGGCATCGCCTCCGCCATCGAGGAGGAGTGCCTGGTCACGCCTGCCGACTGGCAGGCGAGCGGACACGCGGCGGGCTCCCCCTTCTCCGCCGCCCACACCTTCGCGCAGACCGGCCCGTTCCGGCCCCGCAACCTGGTCCGCGGGACCGTCAACGCCGTCCTCGCCGGCTGCGGCACCACCCCGGGCGTCGGCGTGCCGACCGTCCTGCTGTCGGGCAAGCTGGCCGCGGCCCGGATCACCGGCGGTGACCGGAACCCGCGCCCCACCGCACGGCCCCTCACAGGGCCGTCCCGGGAGAGGAGGGCGGCATGAGCGAGCGTGAACTGGACGCGGCCGGCATCTCCGGTCCCGAACTGCGGCAGGCTTACGCACACTGCAAGCGGCTCAACGCCCGGCACGGCAAGACGTACTTCCTCGCCACCCGCCTCCTGCCGGTGGAACGAAGGCCCGCCGTGCACGCCCTCTACGGGTTCGCCCGCTGGGCCGACGACATCGTCGACGCCCTTGACGACACCACGGCCACCGAGGCCCGCTCAGCCCGACTGGCCCTGCTCCAGCGGGACTTGACGACGGGACTCGGCAACGGGGACAGCTCGGAGCCCGTCGTCGTCGCCCTCGCCGACACGGCCCGCCGCTACGCCATCGAACACCGGCACTTCGCCGACTTCATGACCGCGATGCGTGCCGACCTCGACATCACCGACTACGCCACCTACGCCGACCTGCGGTCCTACACCTACGGCTCGGCGGAGGTGATCGGCCTCCAGATGCTGCCCGTGCTGGGCACGGTCGTCCCCCGCGAGGAGGCGGCCCCGTACGCGGCGGCACTGGGCGTGGCCTTCCAGCTGACGAACTTCCTGCGGGACGTCGGCGAGGACCTCGACCGCGACCGCGTCTACCTGCCCGCCGACCTGCTGGCCGCGCACGGCGTGGACCGGCAGCTGCTGCGCTGGGGCCGCGACACCGGACGGCCCGACCGCCGCATCACCGCCGCACTCCGGGAGTTCGAGGCGCTGACGCGCGCGCTCTACCGCGAGGCGGCCCCGGGGATCGCCATGCTCGACCCGGTCGCGCGCCCGTGCATCCGGACCGCGTTCGTCCTCTACGGCGCGATCCTGGACGCCGTCGCCCAGGACGGCTACCGCTCGCTGCGCCGTCGTGCCGTCGTGTCCCGGCACCGCCGTGCCGCCGTGGCCCTCGACGGACTCGCCCGGGTGACCGCGGCCAGGCTGCGGGCCCGCACCGCCGGGCGGCTGACGGCGCCCGTCCCCACCGCACCGGTGGAAAGTCCGCCCCCGACCGAGGTCGGGCCCGTTCACGAGGGAGCCGCATGAAACCGCGTCGACCGGCAGGCCCGGGCCGGTATCCCCTGTCGCTGCGACGGCACCCGGTGCGCTGGGAGCGCCAGCAGGCGACCTGGCGGCAGGCCCGGCCCGTTGTGATCGCCGAGGCACTGAAGCGGGCTCAGACCCGCCCGTCCGGCAACTGGTACGTCGTCGGCGCGAGCCGTGACGTGCGCGGCGACCGGCCGTTGTCCGGCACGGTGTGCGGACACGAGATCGTCGTCTGGCGTGCCGCCGACGGACGGCTCGTGGCCGGCCCCGGCGTGTGCCCGCATCTGGGCGCGCCGCTCGCGGACAGCCCGGTGCGCTGCGGAACGCTCGTGTGCCACTGGCACGGACTGGCCCTGAACGGCACGCCGTTCGCCGGCTGGGAGCCGCTGCCCGTGTACGACGACGGGGTGCTGGTGTGGGTGCGTCTGGACCCGGCGGGCGGCGAACCACCGCTGGAGGTGCCCGTCGTCCCGGACCGCCCGCAGCTGTCGCGTTCCGTGGCCGCCGTCTACCGGGCCGTGGGGGTCTGCGAGCCCGAGGACGTGGTGGCCAACCGGCTGGATCCGTGGCACGGGGCCTGGTTCCATCCGTACTCCTTCGTGGACCTGACGGTCGTCTCGACGCCGGACGTCGACGGGCCCGGTGCGGACGGTTCCGGCGCCGAGGGGCCGGGGGAGGACCGTTTCACCGTCGATGTCTCATTCAAGGTCGCCGGCCGGCTCGTGGTGCCGGTCCGGGCGGTCTTCACGGCCCCGGGGCCCCGGACGGTCGTCATGCGCATCACGGAGGGCGAGGGCCGGGGATCGGTCGTCGAGACGCATGCCACCCCCCTCGGGCCGGACGCGCAGGGCAGGCCCCGCACCGCGGTGACCGAGGCCGTCGTGGCCTGTTCCGACCGTCCCGGCTTCGCCGCGGCCCGCACGGCGGCCCCCGTCCTGCGCAGGGTCATGGCGGCGACAGCGGGGCGGCTGTGGCGTGACGACCTGGCGTACGCGGAACGGCGGTGGGTGCTGCGCTCCACCGGGCGCTTCCCGGGCTGAGGGGATGAGGGGATGAGGGGATGAGGGACAGCGGGTCCAGAGCCCGGCATCCTCCGTGCATCCGTCGGCCGTCCCTGTGCGGAACAAGAAGCCGGAAGCCCGACGAAGGAGGCCGGCAGGCGATCGCCGGATACCCGACAAGGAGGCGCCCGTGGCCGCAGTCGAACGTGACCGGCCCCCGAACGGCTCGGCGTCCTCGGTCGGCGGCGTGCGCGTAGAAGCGCACGAACGACGGTCACCCTGGCCATGGACGTGAGCGACCCGGACGGGGGCGTGATCCCGGAGGCCGGTGTGACCACCGGCTTCCTCGCCAAACGGCTGGGCGTGTCGCCCACCACCCTGCGTTCCTGGGACCGCCGGTACGGCCTCGGCCCGGCGGTCAGGGAGGACGGAAGGCACCGCAGGTGGTCGCCGGGCGACATCGCCATGGTCTTCGAGATGTGCCGGCTGACAGCTGCCGGCATCGCACCGGCCGAGGCCGCGCGCGCCGCGAAGAGACAGGCCGCGGCGCACCACGCCGCACCCACTCCCGACGCCCCTGCACCCGGTGTCCCTCCGGTGGCACGGACCGCAGCGCCCGGGACGGCCCGTGCCTCGCACTCCCCCAGCGGCCTGCCGCTGGGAAACGTGCGGCACGAGTGCCGGGGACTGGCCCGCGCCGCCGTCCGGCTGGACGCCGCGGCCGTCCAGGAACAGCTCACCCTCGCGATCCGCACCCATGGGCTCGTCACCGCATGGGAGGAGATCCTCGCGCCGAGCCTGCAGGCCGTCGGGCGCAAATGGGAGTCGGCCGGGGAGCGCTACCTGGAGGTGGAACACCTGCTGTCGTGGCACATCTCGGCCACGCTGCGCCATGTCTACGTGTGTGCCGCACCGATGCGACGCGAGTCCGGGTCCGCTCCCGTACTACTGGCCTGTCTGCCGGGCGAGCAGCACACGCTCCCGATCGAGGCGTTGAGCGCGGCACTGGCGGAGCGCGGCGTGCCGACACTCGTGCTCGGGGGCTCCGTCCCCGCGGAGGCGCTCTTCGCGGCCACGCAACGCGTCGGTCCGGGAGCGGTGGTCCTCTGGTCGCAGTCCCGGTCCACCGCGAGCCTGCCACTGGCGCGGCACATCGCGGCGACCCGGTGGGGTGTGCGCGGCGCGCGCACGCACAGCCGTGTGCTCCTCGCGGGGCCCGGCTGGGGACGTTCCCCGCAGGGTCCTGGTCTGCTCCGGCCCCATGGGCTGAGCGACGCACTCCGGCTGCTGGAGTGGAAGAGCCCGGACGGATTCGTGGACGCCGTATAGACGCTCGGCGGGGTCGCTCTGCGTCCAGGTCCGCCCCTCCGGCCGATCCGGACTGCGCAGAAGAACCACGGAACCGATTTGTGTGTCAGTGCCGGGCGAACAGTCACTCGGGCGCGGAGCACAAACACCCCGGACAGACCCATGACGGCAGCGCAGGTACGCCGCCGGACGGTCTCGCCCAACGGTGTGCGGCAGCGACGCGATGACGAGGAGGGCGGACCATGAGCGAGTTCGAACAGGACCGGACCGGGAGGCTCAGGCAGACCGGTGAGACCGCCAAGGCGGAGGCCACGGCCACGGCCGGACAGGCCGGGCAGGCCGCGGGCCAGGTCGCGGACACGGTTGCGGAACAGGGCAGGGCCGTGGTCGGAGAGGCGCGGCAGCAAGCCGGAAAGGCCTTCGACGAACTCCTCGGCCGCGCAGTGAACGAGGCCGAGGAGCAGGCCCGTCGCGCGGCGGGGCTGGTGCGCCGGTGGTCGGACGACATCGGCGGCCTCGCGCACGACGCGACAGGCGACTCGCCGGCCCGCAGCCTTGCCGCCCAGGTGTCCGACCGGGGGCATCGGGCCGCCGACTATCTGGAGAAGCAGGGCGTCGACGGAGTGCTCCACGACCTCAGGCACTTCGCCCGCAGGCGGCCCGGCGCGTTCCTGGGCGGTGCGCTGGTGGCCGGTGTGGTGGCGGGGCGACTGGCCAGGGTCGCCGGCAAGGCCGGACAGTCCACGCGGCCCAACGAGCGGGGCTTCGAAGGTGCCTCGTCGCTCGACCAGCAGAGCGAAGCGGTCAGGCCGCTGCCGCCCGGTCCGGTGCCGGAGGCCCCGACCGTGCCGCCCGTCCCGTCGGCGGTCCCACAGCCGACGGAGCCCTCGGGAACCCCGCAGGCCCCGCCGCCGCCCATGGATCCGCCGCCCGCCGGTCCGGCGACCCGGCCGTACCCGGAGGTGTGAGGTGTCCTCGGTCCCCCAGAACCCGGCGGGGAACGGCCAGAACAAGTCGGTGGGCGAGTTGCTGTCGACGGTGACTGCCGACGTCCAGACCCTGTTCCGCCAGGAGATCGAACTCGCCAAGGCGGAGGTCCGGCAGGAGACGACGAAAGCGGGCAAGGCCGCCGGGATGTACGGCGGCGCGGGGTTCGCCGGCTACCTGACGCTGCTCTTCCTGTCATTGGCCGTCGTTCTCGGCCTGGCCAACGTGATGGACGCCGGCTGGTCCTCCCTGATCGTCGCCGCGGTGTGGGCCGTCGTCGCGGCCGTCCTCTACCAGCGGGGCCGTACGCAGATGCGCACTGTCTCGCCGAAGCCCGAGCAGACCGTCGAATCGATGAAGGAGAATGCGGAATGGGCACGTCACCCGACCACATAAGGGCTGAGATCGACGCCACCCGGGGCCGGCTGTCGGCGGACGTGGACCAGCTCGCCGACCGCACCAGCCCGCGTCGCGTGGTGAACCGTCGCGCGCGTCGGGCCAAGGGCGCCGTCGCGGGACTGCGCGACCGGGTCATGGGATCCGCCTCGCAGAGCGCTCACGGAGCCACCGACACCGCCCGGTCGACGGCCGGCTCGCTGCGCGAAGGCACCGGACAGGCCACCGAAACGGTGCGTGAGACGGCGGAGCAGGCGGGCGAAGCCGTACGGCGGGCCCCCGACCAGGCCATGCGCCGGACCCAGGGAAGCCCGCTGGCCGCGGGGCTGATCGCGTTCGGCGTCGGAGCCCTCGCCTCCTCGCTGCTGCCCACCTCGCGGGCCGAGGAGGAGACGGCATCGGAACTGCTGGCGCACAACGGTGAGGCGCTCGAACCGGTGAAGCAGGCTGCCAAGGAGTCCGCGCAGCACCTCAAGGAAGGTGCCGGGGACGTGGCGCGCACGGCGGCGGAAGAGGTCAAGAGCACGGCCGTCGACGCCGCACACACCACACAGGAGGAGGTGCGTGGCAGGGGCGCGGACGTGACCGAGCAGGCACGCACGTCGGGCCAGCAGATCACGGACGAGGCCCGGCAGCGCACCTGAGCGTGTCGGTCGTACAGCCGGTGACGTCGGGCGGGGTGGGGGGGGGGGGGGGGGGGGGGGGGGGGAGCCGGAGGGGGGGGGGGGGGGGTGGGGGGGGGGGGGGGGCCAGGAGA